>CAZBIP010000165.1:0-4447 GCA_964491885.1 uncultured Vicinamibacterales bacterium | reverse complement strand
AAGATGAACGCGTTGCACGCCAAGCGCGAGCAGGAACGCCGGCAGACCCGGCGCCCGCCTCAGAAGTGACCCGCGACAGGTTGGTTCCCTCACCCGGGAGGAGTTCCGTGAACAGGATTTCGACGCATGCACTCGTGATCGGACTCGCGGCCGCGTGGCTCGCGTGCGCGCCTGGCGCGACGGCGCTGGCGCAGACCGCGCCGCCCTCGGCCGGCGACGCGTCGCGGGTCGACGAACTGGTGAAGTACGCGCGCGAGAAGTACGAACAGGCGAAGACGCAGCCCGCGCCTTCCGGCACGCAGCAGCGCTCGCTCGAGGAACAGGCGACGGCGCGCCCGGTCACCAAGCTGACCGTGGCGGAGGCCGTCGCGATGGCCCTCGAGAACAACATCGAGCTGTCGGTCGAGCGGCTGAACCCGCAACTGCAGGACCTGGCGATCGCGCAGGTCCGCGGCGCCTACCGGCCGACGGTGGGATCGACGCTGAACATGACGTCGAACATGCCGTTGCCCACGAGCCTCCTGAACGGCGGCACCCGCGTCACGAACGAGGTCCAGAACTACAACGCCAACGTCTCGCAGGCGATCTCCAAGACGGGCGGCACCTTCACGGCGTCGTTCAACAATTCCCGCACGAACACGACGAGCACCTTCTCGCTCCTCAACCCCCAGTACGTGGCGCAGGTCAGCGCGACGCTGACGCAGCCGCTGCTGAGGGACTTCCGCATCGACAGCAACCGTTCGAGCCTGCGGACCGGGGCCATCGCGCGCGAGATCAGCGACGTCACCCTGCGGGCGCGCATCATCAACACGACGGCCAACACCAAGAACGCGTACTGGGATCTCCTCTATACGATCCGCGCGATCGAGGCCGCCAAGCAGTCGCTCGCCCTCGCCGAGAAGCTCGTCGAGGACAACCGCGTCCGGGTGGAGGTCGGCACCCTCGCCCCGCTGGACATCGTGTCGGCCCAGGCCGAGGCGGCCACGCGGCGTCAGACGCTGACCGCGGCCGAGGCGGCCCGCCGGACTGCCGAGCTCACGCTCAAGCGGCTGATCGTCGGGGAGACGAAGGACCCGCTCTGGACGGCCACCATCGACCCCATCGACGTCGTCGACGTCGAGGCCGAGGCGGTCAACCTCGAGGCGGCCGTCACGCGGGCCCTCGGCGAGCGCACGGACCTCGTGACGGCCAGGAAGAACCTGGCGAGCAACGACGTCTCGATCCAGTACCTGCGGAACCAGATGATGCCTTCGCTCAATCTCACGGCGACTTACGGCACCCGCGGACTCGGCGGGAACACGTTCATCCGGGTGGGCAACGAGATCACCGGGACCGTCCCCGGCGGCTGGAGCGACGCGTTCCGGATGATGCGGAAGGTCGACTACCCGAACTGGACACTGGGGTTCACGTTCTCGTATCCCGTGGGCAAGAGCGCGCAGGATGCCGCCTACGCGAGGGCGAAGGTGCAGTACCAGCAGGCCCAGGCCCAGATCCGCGCGCTCGAGCTGACGGTGGCCACCGACGTCACGAACGCGGCGCTGCAGGTCGAGAGCACGCTGCGCCGCCTGGATGCGTCGCGCGCGGCGCGCCAGCTCTCCGAGAAGCAGCTTGAGGCCGTCCAGAGCAAGTTCGAGGTCGGCCTCTCGACCAACTTCTTCGTCGTGCAGGCGCAGCGCGACCTGCTCGACGCGCAGAACACGGAACTCAGGGCGTTGCTCGACTACCAGAAGGCCCTCGTGGCCTTCGAGCGGGTGCAGCAGGCGTCCGGCAGCTAGAAGGGCCGCGCCCGTCACCGCCGGGCGCGCCACGCCGGCGCGCTCCCGCGGGATCCGGGGCGAGGAGACACGGAAGGGGATCGGCAATCCCACTCGGGTGAATCGACCATGAAGAAACTGATCATCACGCTCATCGTCCTCGGCCTCGTCGCGGGTTCCGTCGGCGCGTACTACAAGTACCGCGGGGCGGGCGAGCAGGCGAAGGTGTCCACCCTGCCCGTGACGCGGGGCGAGGTGGTGGAATCGGTCGGCGCCACCGGCACGCTCCAGGCGGTCACCACCGTGCTGGTCGGATCGCAGGTCTCCGGCAACATCAGGGCCCTGTATGCCGACTACAACTCCATCGTCAAGAAGGGCCAGGTCATCGCGATCCTGGACCCATCCCTCATCGAGACCCAGATCGAGCAGGCCAGGGCCAACCTCGTCAAGTCCCAGGCCGAGCTCGACCGGCTGGGCGTGTCGCTCGAGGACGCCCGGACGAAGCTCCGTCGGGCCGAGAGCCTGGCGGCGCGCCAGCTGCTCGCAGCCCAGGAACTCGAGGCGGCGCAGGTCGCGGTCCGGACGGTCGAGACCCAGATCAAGTCGCAGGAAGCGTCGGTGACGCAGGCGAAGGCGTCGCTCAGCCAGAGCAGCGTGAACCTCCAGCACACCGTCATCGAGGCCCCCATCGACGGCATCGTCATCTCACGCAGCGTCGACGTGGGACAGACGGTGGCCGCCAGCATGAACGCGCCGACGCTGTTCACCATCGCCGCCGACCTCACGAAGATGCAGGTCAACGCGAACGTCGACGAGTCGGACGTGGGCCGCATCCGTCCCGGCCAGGTGGTGAAGTTCCGCGTCGACGCGTACCCGCTCGAGGAGTTCACGGGGACCGTCGCGCAGGTGCGGCTGAATCCGACGACCACGCAGAACGTCGTGACGTACGCCACCGTCATCGACGTGCCGAACTCGGCGCTCAAGCTGAAGCCGGGCATGACGGCGAACGTGACGATCGAGATCGCCAAGCGTACGGACGTCATCCGCGTGCCGAACGCCGCGCTGCGCTTCCGGCCGACGGCGGATACGTTTACCGCGCTTGGCCAGCCGGTGCCGCCCGACTTCCAGCGCGGACTCGGCAGCGGACGGGCAGCCGGTGCCGGTCCGGGCGCGGGCGCTGCCCCGGCCGCCGCATCGCCCGCGGGAACGTCTCCGTCGGGTCAACCTGCGGCAGGAGCCGCCGCGACGGCGACCGGCGCGCAGGAGCGGGTTTCCCAGCGGCCAGCGGCTGCGGCCGCAGGCCAGGGTCGGGCGCCCCAGGCCGCGGCATCCGCGGCTCCCGGCAGCGGCGGACAGCCTGGCGAGGGCCGCGGCTTCGGCATGGGTCCGGGCGGCGGCGCAGGCGGACCGGAGATGACGCCGGAAGAGCGGCGGCGGCGCTTCGAGGAGCGCATGGCGAGCATGACGCCCGAGGAGCGCGCGCAGTTCGAGGCGCGCATGAAGGAGCGCGGGATCGATCCGAACAACCCCGGTCGCGCGGGATTCGGCCCTGGCGGCAGGGGCGGCGGGCCGCCCGCCGCGGGCCAGGCGGCCCAGGGAGCTCCGGCGCAGGCCGGCTCCTCACGGCGCGGGCCGGTCGCATCAGGCCTGCCGGGCGTCGGCACGCCGAGAGCGTCGAGCGTCACCGCCGCGGCCGACCAAGCCGGGGCCCAGACGATCGACCAGCTCTTCGGCCCGCTGCCGACGGCCGAAACGACGGGCCGCGCGTGGCTGAACGCGAACAACCAGCTGAAGGCCGTGCGGCTGAGGCTCGGCATCACGGACGGCACGAACACCGAGCTCCTGTCGGGCGAACTGGCCGTCGGCCAGGAGCTCGTCACGGGCGTCGTGACGCCGGCCCAGGCGGCCGCGTCGGCGACGAGGTCACCGTTGATGCCAGGCGGTCCCGGGGGCCGGGGCGGACGGCCCGGCGGAGGCCGGTAGCGCCATGCCAGTCATCTCGGTCCGCAACCTGAAGAAGACGTACGTCGTCGGCGACATCCAGGTGCACGCCCTGCGCGGCGTCGACGTCGACGTGGAGGCCGGGGAGTTCCTGTGCGTGACGGGGCCGTCCGGGTCAGGCAAGAGCACGTTCATGCACATTCTCGGGTGCCTCGACCGGCCGACGTCCGGCCAGTACATCCTGGACGGCCATGACGTCTCCACCATGGCGCGCGACGACCTGGCGAGGGTCCGCAACCATCGCATCGGGTTCGTGTTCCAGGGCTTCAACCTGCTGTCGCGCACGAGCGCGATCGAGAACGTGGAACTGCCCCTGCTCTACAGCCGCGATCACATCAAGGCGTCGGACCGCCACGCGAGGTCGCGAGCGGCGCTCGAGATCGTCGGCCTGCTCGAGCGGTCGCACCACCACCCGAACCAGTTGTCGGGAGGGCAGCAGCAGCGCGTAGCCATCGCGCGGGCCCTGATCAACCGGCCGGCCGTCCTGTTGGCGGACGAGCCCACCGGGAACCTCGATTCCGTCGCCGGAAGGGAACTCCTCCAATTGCTCGGGGAGCTGCATGCCGAGCAAGGCGTCACCATTCTCCTCGCCACGCACAGCGACGACGCGGCGGCAGCAGCGCGGCGGGTGCTCCACTTGAAGGATGGCGCGTTCGTCGGCGCGCTTGCCGGCCCCACGCCCCGATGAATCC
>CAZBIP010000164.1:0-7230 GCA_964491885.1 uncultured Vicinamibacterales bacterium | reverse complement strand
GGGTGGTCACCATCGAAGGCCTCGCCCAGGGCGACCGCCTGCACCCGCTCCAGGAGGCCTTCCTCGCGCACCTGGGCTATCAGTGCGGGTTCTGCACGCCGGGCATGATCCTGGGCGCGCACGCCCTGCTCCGCAAGAACCCGACGCCGACACGCGCGCAGATCGCCGCGCACCTGGACGACCACCTCTGCCGCTGCGGCGCCCACAACCGCATCCTCGACGCGGTCGAGGCCGCATCGGCGGCGACGAAGGAAGGCGCGCGATGACCCCAGCCCCGGCACCCGTCACCCGCCGCGACTTCCTCAAGCTCACCGGCACGGGCGTCCTGGTGCTCATCGCGTCCGACCCGCTGGACGCGGTCCGCGACGCCGCCGCCCAGGGCGGCCGTCAAGGCTATCCAACCGACTTCAACGCGTACCTGCACGTCGGCGCGGACGACCGGGTGACCTGCTTCGTCGGGAAAGTCGAGCTCGGCCAGGGCATCATGACGTCGCTCTCGCAGCTGCTCGCCGAGGACCTCGACGTCGATCTCGCGTCGGTCTCCATCGTCTGCGGCGACACGGACCTCTGCCCCTGGGACATGGGCACCTTCGGGTCGCTCAGCATCCGCCAGTTCGGGCCGGTCCTGCGCGCGGCCGCCGCCGAGGCCAGAGGCGTCCTGCTGGAACTGGCTGCCGAGCATCTGAAGGCGCCCGCGGAGTCACTCTCGGTCAGGGCGGGCGTCGTCTCGGTCGCCGGTGACGCATCGCAGAAGGTGTCCTACGGCCGGCTCACGGAGGGCAAGCGGATCGAACGGACGCTCGCCGCGAAGCCGGCCCTCAAGCCCGTCAAGGCCTTCACCGTCGTCGGCACGCCGGCGCCGCGCCGCGATGGCATCGACAAGGTGACGGGCCGGGCCAAGTACGCGGGCGACATCGTTCCGCCGGGCGCGCTCTACGCGCGGATCCTCCGGCCGCCGGCGCACGGGGCCATCATGACGCAGGTCGACACGTCGGCCGCCGAGGCTCGGCCCGGCGTTCGCGTCGTCCGCGACGGTGACCTCGTCGCCGTCCTGCACGAGCGATGGGACGAGGCCGACAAGGCGCTGGCGCTCGTGAAGGCCCGGTTCACCCGCCACGACCCGCCAGTCGACCAGGAGTCGATCTACGACCACCTCGTCACGAACGCGCCGCCCGAACGCCGCGCGGCGGAAGGCGGCGACCCCGACGCCTACGCAGGCCCGGCCCTCGAGTTCGTCGAGCACACGTACCTCGACGCCTACCGCGCGCACGCGCCGATGGAGACGCACTCCGCGGTGGCAGCCGTCGAAGGGGGAACGGTCACGGTATGGGCCGGCACGCAGACGCCGTTCCCCCTGAAGAACCAGGTGATGGCCGCCCTGAAGCTGCCGGCCGACAAGGTGCGCGTGATCACGCCGTTCGTCGGCGGAGGCTTCGGCGGGAAGTCGGCCTCGCAGCAGGGCGTGGAGGCCGCGCGCCTCGCGATGGCGACGGGCAGGCCCGTGCGGGTGATCTACAGCCGCGAGGAGGAGTTCTTCTACGACACGTTCCGCCCTGCGGCGGTCATGAAGATCCGCGCCGGGTACGATGCCGCCGGCAAAATCGTGACCTGGGTGTATCGGGTCTACGCGGCGGGCGACCGCGGCGCGGCGCACTTCTACGACATCCCGCACCACCGCACGCTCGTCCACGGCGGCTGGAGCGGCGGCGGCACGCCCGGCTACCACCCCTTCGCCATCGGACCGTGGCGCGCGCCCGGCGCGAGTACGAACGCCTTCGCCCGCGAGTCGCACATCGACGTCATGGCCGCGAAAGCCGGCGTGGACCCGGTCGAGTTCCGGCTCAAGAACCTCAAGGACCCGCGCATGATCCGGGTCCTGAAGGCGGCGGCCGGGAAGTTCGGCTGGACGCCGAAGGCGGCGCCGAGCGGCCGGGGCGTCGGTGTGGCGTGCGGCATCGACGCCGGCACCTACGACGCCGAAATCGTCCAGGTCGAGGTCGACAAGGCCACCGGCGCCGTCCAGGTCGAGCGCGTCGTCTGCGCGCAGGACTCGGGCGTCGTGGTCAACCCCGTGGGATCGTTGCAGCAGGTCGAAGGCTGCATCAACATGGGCCTCGGCTACGTGTTCAGCGAGGAAGTCCGGTTCAAGGGCGGTGAAGTCCTCGACAAGAACTTCGACACGTACGAGATCGCCCGCTTCTCGCGGGTGCCGCGCATCGAGACGGTGCTCGTCGACGCCCCCGAAACCGCCGCGCAGGGGTGCGGCGAACCCGCCATCGTGCCGCTCGGCGCCGCCGTCGCCAACGCCATCTTCGACGCGGTCGGCGCGCGGCTGTTCCGGATGCCCATGACGCCGGACCGGGTCAGGGCGGCCATGAAGGCCTGATTCACAACCCCGGGCGCGGGGCCTCCCCGCCGCCCGGCACAAGGAGACGCACGTGCAGACGCGACCACTCGGAACGACCGACCTCCACATCACGCCGATCGGCTTCGGCGCCTGGGCCATCGGCGGCCCCGACTACGCCTTCGGCTGGGGCCCCCAGGACGATGCGGACTCGGTGGCGGCGATCGAGCGCGCCATCGACGGCGGCATCAACTGGATCGACACGGCGGCGATCTACGGCCTCGGGCGGTCGGAACAGGTGGTGGCGAAGGCGCTGGCGGCGGTCGGTTCGTCTCGCCGGCCCTACGTGTTCACGAAGTGCTCGCTGGTCTGGAGCGACTCGGGATCGATCTCGCACTCCCTCGCCCCGGCGTCGCTCCGGAAGGAGGTGGACGACAGCCTGCGCCGCCTCGGCACGGAGGTCATCGACCTCTACCAGGTCCACTGGCCCGAGCCGTTCGGCGGCAACGGCTCGGCGCCCGACATCGAGGAGGGCTGGCGCACGCTGGCGGATCTGCAACAGGCGGGCAAGCTCCGCCACATCGGCGTCTCGAACTTCGACGAGGTCCAGCTCGCGCGCGTGAACCAGGTCGCGCCCGTCGCCAGCCTGCAGCCGCCCTACTCGATGCTGCGCCGGGGCGTCGAGCGGTCCGTGCTTCCCTACTGCCTGGACCACCGGATCGGCGTCATCGTCTATTCGCCCATGGCGGCGGGCGTGCTGAGCGGCAAGATGACGCGCGAGCGCGCCGCGTCGCTGCCCGCGAACGACTGGCGCTCCCGGAACCCCGACTACCAGGAGCCCAAGCTCAGCCGCAATCTCGCGCTCGTCGAGGTGCTGCGCGGGATTGGCGATCGTCACGGCGTCGCGCCGGGGGTCGTGGCGGTGGCGTGGACGCTGCGGCATCCTGCGGTGACGGCGGCCATCGTCGGCTTCAGGAACCCGGGGCAGGTGGACGGCATCCTGCCGGCCGGGTCGCTGCGCCTGACCGATGCCGAGATCGCCGAGATCGAGCCGCACCTGCCCGCGGCGCCGGGCACCCGCTAGCCCGGCTGGACCTCGAGATCGCGCGTGCCGAACCGGCGGGACACCCACCCGTGAACCGCCGGGGCGGCCGCGGCGCACACGAGGGCGAGCACCGCGCCGGCAATGAGATCCGTCACGTAGTGGTACCGCAGGTACACCGTGCCGACGAGCAGCAGCGCGCCGGCGACGGTGACGAACGCGCGCACGCGCAGCCGGTGGCGCCACGCCCAGAAGACCGTGAGCAGCGTCACCAGCGAGTGCCCGCTGGGGAACGCCCCTCTCGGCGCCAGACGCATGGCCTCGGCCGGGGACGCCCCGACGGGAGCCATCCCCCCGACATCGATCATCGCGCGCAGGTAGGGCGTCAGCCAGAGGCCGGGCAGTTCGCGCGCCGCGGAACCCGGGTCGTGGATCGTGAACCGCGGGCTGATGGCGGGAACGAGCAGGTAGCCGACGTAGGTCACGAAGAACGCGAACCCGCAGACGAACAGCCACTGCCGGAACCGCCACTCGCGGCCGAGGATGTAGAACTCGGCGGCCACGGCCAGCGGGATCACGTAGTAGGACCAGTACGAGATCTGCAGGATCTCCGTCACGAGCGGGTGCGCGAACCGCGCGATCCAGACGGTCGGATCGACGCCGAAAAGCCAGCGGTCGGCGGCGATGAGCCGGTCGTCGTACAGCCGCCCGCCGTGCAGCGGCCCGTTGACGAGGAGGACGGCGCGGTAGATCCCCAGCAGGTAGATCGCGAACGACCAGTCGTGCAGCAGGCGCACCGGCCAGAACTCGAGGTGCGTCCGCAGCCAGGCCAGCAGCGGCAGCACGACGACGACGGCCCCGCAGGTCAGGACGACGGTCGGCCACTCCGGGATGATCCGGAGGTTGGCGAGCGCGATGACGGCGAGCGCCGTCAGGAACACCATCGACAGGATGTCGACGGCCGCAAGGCGGCGGGCGAGGGTCCAGGCGCGGGCCGCCATCACAGGGCCTTCACGTAGCAGCGGCGGCGCCGGTGCTGCCGCTTCTCGAGGCTGGCCCACTGCGCCTGGATCTGCGTATTCGTCTCGAGCATCGGCCCCGTCTCCGACAGCCTGATGCCGTGCCGCTGCGCCGCCTTCCAGGTTTCGTGCATGAGGACCGCGTTCAGCCCCTTGTTCCGGTAGGGCGGGCGCACGGCGGTGAGCAGCATGTCGAGGCGGTCGTTCCGGCGGAGCGCGCGGAGGATGTGCAGGAACCCGAACGGGAAGAGCCGGCCCCGGCACGCCTGGAGGGCCCTGGAGAGCGACGGCATCACGGCGCTGAAGGCGGCCACGTCACCCTGCTGGTCGAGGATGATCGTCACGAACTCGTGGTTCAGGACGCCGAAGAACTCCTTCGCGTAGTACGCCATCTGGGCGTCCGACAGCGGCACGACGCTGTAGAGGTCCTTGTAGGTCTCGTTGACGACGGCGAACACGCGCGAGATGTACGGCTTGATGTCGCGCATGCTGCGCGTTTCGAGCAGGCGCAGCTTCGTGCGCTGCAGGGCGACCTCCGCGATGCGCTTCAGGTTCGCGGGCATCACGGGCGGCACGGGAATCTGCAGCTCGGTCCAGTCCACTTCCTTCCGGTACCCCAGCCGCTCGAGGTGCCCGGCGTAGTAGGGATGGTTGTAGTTGGTGATGAGCAGATCCAGTTCCTCGAAACCCTCGACGAGCAGCCCCTGGCGATCCAGGTCGCAGAACCCGAGCGGGCCGTGGACTTCGTCCAGGCCCCGCGACCGCGCCCACTCCTCCACCGCGCCCAGCAGCGCCGCCGACGCGTCGGCATCGTCTGCGAAGTCGAGCCAGCCGAACCGCGCCCGGCGCTTCTTCCACGTCTCGTTGTACCGGTGGCTGACGATGCCGGCGACGCGTCCGACCGGCGCGCCGTCGCGGTACGCCATCCAGTAACGGGCCTCGCAGTACTCGAACGCCGGATTGCGATCGGGCCGGAGCGCTTTCAGCTCCTCGCCGACGAGCTTCGGCACGTAGTACGGGTGGGCGCGATAGAGCCGCTCCGGGAAGGTGACGAAACGCTTGAGGTCCGCCCTGCCCTGCACGTCCTTGACGTCGACCATGAGGCTCCCGCGATCGTGGTGCGGGACGCGCGGCGATCCTCGCGCGACGCGCGCCTCCGACCTGTCAGCGAACGTTCAAGTATACCGATCGGGCCGTCAACTCGCGATGGTCGAGTCCGGCCGCGCGATCCAGCCGCCCGGCGATGCCCGGCAGGTCCGCCGCGAAGCGCCAGCGGTCCTCGCGGCCGCCTTCCTTCGCCGCGGCGAGGGCCCACTCGCGCCACCACGGCGCAGCCGAACCGGCCAGCGGCTCGACGACGAGCACGCGCGCGCCGAGGCGGGCGGCGGCCAGCACGTCGGCCAGCAGCCGCTCGCGGGCGCCGGCCGGCAGTTCGTTCGCCGTGAACGCGGCAACGACCGCGTCCGCGCGCGCGGGGAGCCCCGTCCGCGCGAGGTCGGCGCACTGCACGCGGGCGTCGAGGCCGAACGCGCGGAACGTCCACCGCGCCTCGGCGGCCGCCCAGGGGTGGCGCTCGACACCCGCCACGCGCGCGGGAGGGCTGGATTCCAGCGCCCACGCGGCTCCCGCAACGCCCGTGCCGCACCCGAGATCGGCGACGAGGCCGACCGCCGGCGTGGCGGCGCCGAGCGACCGCACGATCGCGCGCACGAGGAGGAAGTGCAGCGGGCCGTAGAAGAGCGCGAACGCGGCCCGCTTGCCAGCGCCGTCGAGGGCCGCTCCCTCGGCGAGCCGGCCTCGCCGCTCGACGTAGGCCGACGACAGCGCGCGCAGCGCGCGGCCCACCTCCGCCGGACGCAGGTCCGCGAGGTGCCGCTCCTCGAGTTCGGTCATCCAGCGCTCGAAGGCCCCGTCGCCGGCCGCTCCGCTGCGTTCACCCATCGATGTAGTCTACCGTCCCTCAACGCTCCGAGGCCCCTCGTCTCCGTCTGACTAGCGCCTAGCGCCCAGCGCCTAGTCCCTTGCCCCTAGCCCCTAGCCCCTGATGCCGATGCTATGCTCTTCCGATGCACATCCCCGACGGCTTTCTGAGCGCGGGTGTGACCGGAGTCACCTGGGCGGCCGCCGGCATCGGCGTGGCCGCCGCCCTGCGCGCGGAGCGCCGGGACGCGAGCGCCATGCCCGCCGGCATGCTCGGCGCCACGGCCGCCGTCGTCTTCGCCGCGCAGATGGTCAACGTGCCGGTGGCGCCCGGCGTCAGCGGACACCTCGTCGGCGCCACGCTGGCAGCGGTCCTGCTCGGGCCCTGGCGCGCGGTGATCGTGATGGCCGTCGTGCTCGGCGTCCAGGCCCTGCTCTTCCAGGACGGCGGGCTGACGGCGCTCGGCGCGAACATCTCGGACATGGGCCTCGGCGCGGCCTTCACCGGCTACGCCGTCGCCGCCGTCGCCGCGAGAACGCTGGGGACGCTGCGAGGCCAGGTCGTCGGTGCCGTGCTCGGCGCCTTCGCGGCCACCCTCGCCGCGGCCGTCCTGACCGGCCTCTGGCTCGGGCTGTCGGGCCTCTATCCCCTGCTGCTCATCGTCCAGGTGCTGCTGGTGAGCCACGTGGCCATCGGGCTCATCGAAGGCGCCTTGACCGGGGCGGTCCTGGCCACGCTCGTCCGTTGGCGCCCCGACCTGCTGCGCGGCCTCGCGCCCGGAGGCGGAACCGCGGCCGCGGGCGCGCTCGTGGCAGGCGCCTTCGGCGTCGCCCTCGCCGTGGCGGCGTTCCTTGCGCCGTTCGCGTCTGCATATATCCCGTTACCAGAGGTCCGGTATAATTTT
>CAZBIP010000163.1:0-7327 GCA_964491885.1 uncultured Vicinamibacterales bacterium | reverse complement strand
GCCGGAGCCGATCCACGTGCACACCAGCGTGAAGACCATCTTGGTGAGCGACAGGGTGCGCCCCGCCACCATGAAGTCTTCCTGGGACGTGATCCGGCGCGACCGGTAGAGGTTGTACGCCGTGAGCGACAGCAGGTAGGCCAGGATGATGTAGAGGTAGTAGTTCACACGCCCTCCCCGGGGCAGGCCTCGCGCGGGCCGCCGCAGGATAGCACACGCGGCGCGGGGCCGCGGGCCCCGGCGCCGGGGCCCGCGGGACGAGGGTCGCTACCGCCCGGCCGGCGGCACGTAATCCGCCGGGGGCGCGGACTCGCCGCCGAAGAAGAACTCCGTCATCTGGGCGGCCATCAGGTCCTGCGCCTCCTTCTGGAAGGGCAGCAGGCGGTACTCGTTGAGAATCATGCGCATCCGGTCCTCCCACAGGCGCCAGGCCTCGAGGGAGACGTGGTTGAAGATGCGCTCGCCCAACTCGCCCGGCCACGGCGGCGAGTCGAGGCCCGGCAGATCCTGTCCCAGCTTCACGCAGTGCACAGTGCGGCTCATGTCGTTGCTCCGTTGATGGCTAGTGGACGCCCGCACCCGCCCGCCCGTCGGGCGGCACGACCGTCTCGACCTGGACCCTGGCGTCGTTGAAGCAGGCCCCGCCGCCGAGATCCGCCAGCGTGTCGGGCACGAGGGCGTTGGCGGTGGACCCGTTCATCGTCCGGCGGCTCCACAGTCCCTTCGGCAGGCAGACCGTGCCCGCCCTCACCTCGGGCGAGACCGACGCCAGGCAGGTCACCGCCCCGAGTTCGTTGAACACCCTGATCGGATCGCCCTCGGCGATGCCACGGGCCCGCGCGTCTTCGGGATGGATGGTGAGGAGCGCGGTGTCCTTCGCGAGTTCGCCGAGCGACGAGGAGATGGACGCGTCGCTCGCCGGCGAAATGAGCGCGAGCGGATACGCGGCCGAGCCGGGGTCGGGCTGGAACCCGTACAAGCCGAGCGGCGCCTCGCGATCGAGGTCCTCCGGGAAGAGATGCACCTTCCCGTCGGCCGTGCGCGGGAACGCGTCTACGAACTGGACCGGGGCGTCCCCGCAAGGAGGGACCGGCCGCGTCCCGTCTCGCAGGGCCGACCCGGCCCCGCCCGGCAGGGCGTCGAGCACCTGGAGCATCAGGTCCAGCTCATCCCGCGCCTCGCCCGGCCGGTCGAGCCCCAGTTTCGCTTCGAGTTCGGCGAACACGTCCACGTTCGGTCGAGCGCTGCCGCGCGCGTCGATCGCCGGCCTGACCATCTGCAGCTGGATGGTCCCGTAGCTTCGCGCCACGTCGTACTGCTCGAGGAACGTCGTCGCCGGGAGGACGATGTCGGCATACCGCGCCGTGTCGGTGAGCACCTGGTCGAACACGATCGTCGTGAGGTCCTCGCGCTCGAGCCCGCGCCGCACCAGGTTCTGGTTCGGCGCCGTCGCCAGCGGGTTGCAGTTGTAGACGAACAGCACCTTGACCGGCGGGTCGGTCGGCTCCGTGAGCACGCGGCCCAGGTGGTTCATGTTCACCACGCGCGTGCCGGCTTCGTCCTCGCCGATCCACGACTTCGTGACGCCCCAGGCCGACGAGTTGGTGAGCGTGAAGCCGCCGCCCCTCACGCCGAACTTCCCGGCGACGGCCGGAAGCGCGAGGATGGCCGCGGCGGCGCTCCCGCCGTTGCGGTTGCGCTCGAGGCCCCAGCCGCAGCGGACGACGGCCGGCGAGGCTGCGGCGTACAGGTCCGCGAAACGGGCCAGGGCGCCGGGATCGACACCCGCGACGTCCGCCGCCCGCTCGAAGGTCCAGGAGGACGCGCGCTCCCGCAGGCGGTCGGCTCCCGTCGCGTGGGCAGCCAGGAACCGCTCGTCCGCGAGGCCGTGCTCGAACAGGTGCCGGTGGAGCGCCAGCGCGACGGCCACGTCCGTGCCCGGCCGCACGGCGAGGTGGAGATCGGCCGTGCGCGCCAGCGGCGTCGCGCGCGGATCGACGACGACGAGCGTCGCGCCGGCCTGACGCGCCTCGCGGATGTACGGCACCAGGTGCATCCCCGACGCCGGCGGGTTCGCGCCCCAGACGACGATCAACGACGCGTGCGGGTAGTCCTGGTAGGTGACGGACGGCATCTTCCCGTACAGCGCGGCGTGCGCCGCCCCGGTCACCGACGCGCAGAGCGTGCGGGCGAGGCGCGACGCCCCGAACCGGCGGAAGAGGCGGGCATCCGTGCTGTCGTGCGAGAGGAACCCGTTCGAGCCCCCGTACGCGTAGGGCAGGACGGACTCCGCGCCCCATCGGTCGCGCGCGTCACGCATCGCCCCGGCCACGCGCTCGAGGGCCTCGTCCCAGCTCACCCACTGGAACTCCCCCGAGCCGGGCGGGCCCAGCCGGAACCCCGGCTGCAACAGCCGGTCGGCGCCGTACACGCGGTCGGCGAAGCGCCGTACCTTGGCGCAGATGTACCCGTTCGTGACGGGATTTCCCGGGCCGGCATCGATGGCCGCGACGCGGCCCCCGCTGAGCGAGACGCTGAGGCTGCAGGAGTCCGGGCAGTCCAGCGGGCAGGCGGTGTCGACGCGGTGTCCAGGCGGCTTGGTCATGGCGTGGCGCGGACGCGCACGGACGCACCGTCCTGGAGGTCGCGCAGTGCCTGGAACGGGCCCGTCACCACGACCGCTCCTTCGTCGATGCCTGAGACCTCGATGTCGAGCCCCCCGATGACGCCAGTGGTCACGGGCTGGAACCGCACGGTCCGGCCCGACGCGACGAAGACTCCTGCCCGTTCGGCTCCGCCGGGGCCGGGCCGCAGGACCACGGCCTGCAGCGGGACGACGAGCACGTCCCGGCGTTCCGCGACGAGGATCTCTGCGTCGCAGGTGAGCCCCGGGCGCAGGCGCCGGTCGGCGGCGGCGAGGCGCACCTTGACCTTGAACTCCCGCGCCGCGGCCCCACTGCCGGCGATCGGGAGCGCGCTCGCTCCGATTTCCACGACCCGGCCCGGAAAGGCTTCACCAGGGACGGCTTCGAGAGTCACGGTGGCGGGCTGATCGAGGCGGACGCGCAGGACGTCGGCCTCTGCCACCTTGACTTCGGCGTCGATCGCGGACAGGTCCGAGATGGTCATCAGGGTGGTGCCGAGCTGCCCCTGGATGCCCATCACGACCATCTCCCCCTCCTGAACGGGCAGCCGGGTGACCACGCCTCCGATAGGCGCGAGGATGTCCGTCTTCGCCAGGATGTCGGCCACGCGGACCGACTCGGCGCGTGCTTCCGCGACGCGCCGGTCGGCCGACGCCCGCGCCTGCGCGAGGCGGTTCACGGCGGCCTCGGCGCCCCTGACCTGCGCTTCGGCGGTGTCCGCCGCCGTCGTGGCACGGTCGAGGTCGGCGGCCGGCACGAGCCCGTCCGCGCGCAACTCGCGCGTCCGGCCGAGCGTCAGCTGGGCCTCTTGCGCCCGGGCTCTGGCGGCGTCGAGGTCGGCACTGGCCGCCTGCAGGGCCTCGCTCGCCCCGCGGGCATCCGACTCCGCCGCATTCGCACGCGCCCTGGCGGCCGTGGCGCCCGCAGCGGCCTGGACCGCGTCGATGCGGGCCACGATTTGGCCGGCGGCGACGGCGTCGCCTTCCTTCACCCGAAGCTCCACCAGCCGGCCCATGACGCTCGATCCGATGTCGGCGTAGCGTTGCGCGACGACCTGGCCAGACGCGGTCACCATCGACGTGAAGAGCGCCCGCCGCGCGACGGGGCCCGTATCGACGACGACTCCACCCGGTCCCCGTCCGACGCTCAGGGCGGCCGCCACCAGGACGACGCCGGCCGCCGCGAGCAGCCACAATGTCCGCCGCTTCATGAGCCCACTTTACCATGCGCCCCTATGTCCGTTGGCGCGCCCCGCAGCCGCCCGCCGGCGGATCCGGCAGGGACGCGCCAACCGACTTGCGCTAGAGTGAAAGGTCCGGGCACCGCCCGCCGCCATGAAGCACCTCGTGCGCGCGCTCACCGAGGCCGTCGTCCAGGGCCACTCGTCGATCAGCGGGCACCCTCTGCGGGCCGCGCTCGGCGCCCTCGCCGTGGCCGTCGCCGTCGCGGCCATCGTGATCGTGGTGACCGCCCTCGACGGCCTGGCGCGGTACGCGCGGGCGACCGGCGCGCGGACGTTCGGCAGCGACACCTTCCTCCTGGCCCAGATCGCGACGGTCGGCCAGAGCACGAGGCGCGAACTCGCGGAGAAGCAGCAGAGGAACCCGCCGGTCCTGAGGCCCGATTTGCGGTTCCTGGAGCGCCACGGCGGTGACGGCGTGCTCTACGCTTCGACCGTGCAGCGGGTTGGCGACGTGACCGCCGGGTCGCGCAAGTACGAGAACGCGGCGATCAGCGGCGCCACACCGAACCTCGTCGATCTCCGCGATCTCGGCATCCAGCGCGGGAGGTTCCTGCTGCCGCAGGAGGCGGAGCGGGGGAGCCAGGTGGCGGTGATCGGCGCGGACATCGCCGACGCGCTCTTCCCGGGGAGCGACGCCCTGGGCCAGCCGATCCGGGTCGCCGGGCGGCGCTTCGACGTCGTCGGCGTGCAGGGGCGCCTCGGATCTTCCGGGGGCACCTCGCTGGACCGCTTCGTCTGGATGCCGCTCGCCGCGCACGAGCGCATCTACGGACCGGCGCCCACGCTGAGCATCTTTGCGCGTCCCAGGGAAGGCGGGGACACCGGCGCCGCCGAGAGCGTCGCGAGGACGGCGATGCGGGCGAAGCGGCAACTCCAGCCGGGCGTGCCCGACAATTTCGACGTGCTCACGCCGGAGGCGGCGCGCACCTTCGTCCGGCGGCTCTCCGAGCGCGTGGGCGCGGCCTCGATCCCCATCTCGGCGATGGCGCTGCTGGCCGCCGTCGTCGTGATCACGAACACGACGCTCGTGTCGGTCACCCAGAAGACGCGGGAGATCGGCGTGCGCCGCGCGCTGGGCGCGTCGCGGCGCCAGATCATGTGGGAGGTGACCGCCGAGTCCGTCATCATCGCCTTCGCCGGTGGCCTCGCGGGCGCCGTGCTGACGGCCGGCGCGGTGTCGGTCCTGGCTCGGGTGTCCGGCTTCGACGTGGCGGTGAAGGGCGCGACCGTCGCGTGGGCGATCGCCGCGGCGGCGGTCAGCGGCGTGGCGGCTGCCTACTACCCGGCGCGCCGGGCGGCGCGCATCGACGTGATCGCGGCCGTGCGGGCGGAGTCGTGATGCGGAGCGCGGGGAGCGGGGAAGCCGCCAGGCTGGCGCTCGAGTCGTTGCGGAGCCAGACGCTGCGCTCTGTGCTGGCCGTCGCCGGCATCGTCATCGGCATCGTCACGGTCGTGCTCGTCGCCACGATCCTCGTCGGTGTGCGGAACGGCATTGCCGGGCTGTTCCGGGAACTCGGCACCGACAACGTGTTCGCCTTCCACCGCGACGGCGATCCCTACACGCCGGCCTCGGATCGCGACGCCCAGAACAAGCCGCTCGAACCCTGGATGGCCGGGGCGATCGCGGCAGCCGCCGGATCGATCGGCGACGCCGCCGCGCAAATCATCGTGCCCCCTGTCGTCAACGGCCGGCCGCTCCTCGCCAGGCGCGGGACGAACGAGAGCGACGCCGTGCTGCTCGAGGGGGCGACGTCGAATTTCTTCGAGATTGCCGGCGCGGAATTCCGGGCGGGCCGGCCGTTTACGCCGCTCGAGGACCGGAGCGCCGCGAAGGTGGCCGTCATCGGTTCGAGCGTGGCCCGCGCGCTCTTCGGCGGCAGGGCGTCGGTCGGATCCTCGTTCACGCTGGCGGGCGACACCTACTTCGTCGTTGGTGAACTCGATCCGCGGCAGGGAGGCTTCTTCGGCGAGAACCGCCAGGACAACGTGATCACCATCCCGGCGGGAACGGCCGCCCGGCGTTTCCCCGAGGCAAAGGACACCGTGCTTTACGCCCGGTCGGAGCCGGGCAGACTGGCCGCGGCGCAGGTGGAGATGGAATTCGTCCTCCGCCGGCTGCGGAGGTTGCCGCCGGAGGCCGACAACGACTTCACGCTCTCGACGGCGGAACAGATCATCTCCACCCTCGACTCGGTCAGCGTCCAGATCGGGCTCGCCACATTCGCGCTGGCCCTGGTGAGCCTGATCATCGGGGGCATCGGCATCGCGAACGTCATGATCATCGCCGTGACGGAGCGCACGCGCGAGATTGGGACCAGGCTCGCGATCGGCGCGAAACGGCGGGACGTCCTGTCGCAGTTTCTGATCGAGGGAGCGCTGCTGGCAGCGGCCGGAGGGGCGATCGGCGTGGCGATCTCATGGGCGATCGGGTTCGCGCTGAGCCGCGTCGCTCCCGCGTTCCCGTCGGTGCCGCCGCTCTGGGCTGTCGTTGGGGGTTTGGCCTCGGCCGTCGTGACCGGGCTCGTGGCGGGCTACCTTCCGGCCCGGCGCGCGGCCGGTCTCGATCCGGTCGAAGCGTTGCGGTACGAGTGATCCCTTGCGGGATGGGAGCGTGCTCGGGCAGAAAGCGGGCGGAACTCAGACCCGCCCGTCAGCGGTCTCCAGGTCGCGCATGCGGCCGGCCTGGCGGTCCCAGAATTCGATCCGCTTCACCTGGACCTTGATGAGGGACAGGTCGGGATCGGCGGCGCCGCCGGCGAACCACTGGCTGTAGGCCGGGTTCCACATGGCGCTGGCGTGCTCCACGTCGCGCACCACCGACGCGGCCCCCGAGACCGACACGAACCGATCTTCCGGGGCCGACACGTAGGTGATGCCGACGATCGGCTCCTTGGCAAGTTCCTGGGCGACGGTGGACGACGTCCGGGTGAAGAACCACAGGTGACCGTCGAATGCCTGTGCGGACGCCACCATCGGGCGGCTTCTCAGGCAGCGGTCCCCATTCATCGTGGTGAACATGGCAAACGGGATGTCCTTCACGAGATCCCGGAATTGCTGCACGTTATATCGTGTCTGACCCGAGTCTGCCATCCGACCCCTCCCGTCCCTAGCTTACCATTCGCGCGCCGGCGCCGGCCCCGCCGGGGGGCCCTGCGAGTCCTCGCCCCCGGCCGCTCATCGGCGCGCCCCAGTATAGTCCGCAGAGCGCCCTTCACCGGGAACGGATCGGGACCGGGCCCGCAGGCCCCGCCGCCAGGCGGCCGCCTCCGGTTGCTGCGGCACCGGCGCGGGGCCCGCGGCCCTCCAGCCCGACCGACGCGTCAGGACGAAGACCGCCGCCCGGGTCGTGCCCGGCGGGCTACGCTGACTTCGCGTTCCCGGTCGAGCAGCGCCTGTTTGACCGGGAGCCCTCCGCCGAAGCCGACCAGCGCGCCCGTGC
>CAZBIP010000162.1:6280-7361 GCA_964491885.1 uncultured Vicinamibacterales bacterium | reverse complement strand
TCAGGAGCTTGTTGCCGCAAGGCAGTGGAGGTTCGAGTCCTCTCTTCCGCACCAGACTTCGCTCCCCTCCAGCTTGCCATCTCCTTCGGGGAGCTTCGTCCTGGCAAGCCAGTCCGGCCACCCCACTGCCGCGTCCTTCGGTCGAGCTTCGTCCTGGCAAGCCAGTCCGGCCACCCCACTGCCGCGTCCTTCGGTCGAGCTTCGGCTTGGCAAGCCAGCCAGAGCCATTTCCTTGGTCGGAGGTGCGGGTGCCGGACGACCAGATTGGCTCCCAACGCTTGCCCTCGGTCAACGGCGGGACGGATAATGAAGGCCAATCGTCCCATCTCGAGTGCAGCCGGGTCCGTTCGGAGGCTTCGGTATGGCGCAGAGACTCCGCGTCCAGAGCTTTGCAGTCTCGCTCGACGGCTACGGTGCCGGACCTGACCAGGATCTCCAGCATCCCCTCGGCGTCAACGGCCCTGAGCTGATGAAGTGGTTCTCCCAGACGCGCGTCTGGCGGCGGATGCAGGGAGGCGCGGATGGCGAGACGGGCATCGACAACAGCTTCGCCGAACAGGGCTTCGCCGGAGTCGGAGCGTGGATTCTCGGACGGAACATGTTCGGTCCCGTCCGCGGTCCGTGGCCGGACGACAGCTGGAAGGGCTGGTGGGGCGACGAGCCGCCGTATCACACGCCCGTCTTCGTGCTGACCCACCACCCGCGACCGCCGCTCAGCATGGCGGGAGGCACCGAGTTCCGTTTCGTCACCGAAGGCATCCACGCGGCGTTGGATCAGGCCAGGGCGGTGGCGGGCGGGCGCGATGTCCGTCTCGGCGGCGGGGTTTCCACGGTCCGGCAGTATCTGCGTGCCGGCCTGATCGACGAACTGCATCTGGCCATCCGGCCTGTCTTGCTCGGTTCCGGGGAGCATCTCCTGAACGGCATCGATCTGCGTGCCCTAGGATACGAATGCGCTGAGCACGTCGCAGGAGAACGCGCGATGCACGTCGTCCTGCGCAAGCGCACGTGACGGATCGCGCCCCACCTCGACGGCGCGGATTCCATGCGCCCGTCAGACGCGTCGCGAATCGTCGCGGCC
>CAZBIP010000162.1:0-6270 GCA_964491885.1 uncultured Vicinamibacterales bacterium | reverse complement strand
CGCCTGATTTGCGGCACGGGCGCCCCGTTCCGCTACCTCGCCGAATCCGTCCGGGTTTTTCCCGGAGCGGAAGCCGTGGCCGAGACGATGCGGAATGCGGGTTTCTCGGATGTCCGGTTCGAGAGGCTGCTCAATGGCATCGCGGTCGTGTATCTCGGAGCCAGGCCGGGAACGCCAGCACACGCACGGGAGTAAAGATGGAGCGCCCCCCGCACGACGACCGCGTGAGACAGACGGCGGCCCAGTGCCGGCACTACGCCATGTGCAAGATCGACTACCTGGGGACCGGGCTGTGCCCGTCGGGCCCGGAGAAGCAGTACGTCGCCTACTATCCGCAAGGGCGCATGGATCTCTACCGCGCGCTGGCCGACGGCCTCATCCCGATGACGCCTGCGCTCATCGACTCGGCCGACACCTGCACGCTGTGCGGCATCTGCGACGCGCAGTGCCACTTCGTGACGGGCATGCGCCCCGTGACGGTCATGCGGGCCCTGAAGGACCGCGTGAGGGCGCACCTCGACGCGCACGAGCCGGTGCTCGCGCCCAAGACGGACGCCGTCCTCGAGCGCCTGCGGGCGATCACGGGGCCCGACTGGGCCACCAACGACCCCGCCATCCTCTTCACGTACGCCGATGACCCGTTCCCGCTGGCAGGCATCCGGATGCCGCGTTACGTGGTCCTGCCCGGTTCCGCGGAGGAAGTCGCGGCCATCGTCTCGCTGGCCAATCGGCTGGACTTGCCATTCGCAATACGCGGCAACGGCGGCAGCGTGTTCGGGTTCGTCTTCACCGACGGCATTGTCCTGGACATGGGCCGCATGAGACGCATCGAGTTCGATCTCGACAACTGGTGCGCGTCTGTCGAACCGGGGGTCACGTCGTTCGAGCTCCAGCAGGAAGCCTCCCGACGGGGCTTCAGGGTGAACACGGCCGAGCCCGCCGCAACCGTGTGCGGGAACATCGTCTGCACCGGGACCTTCTCTCCGTGGTCGAACGTTTACGGGACAGCGGCCGACGGCTTCATCGACATGGAGTTCGTGGGCCGCAACGGAGAGGTCTTCCACCTCAACGACAAGCGCGCGCCGAACGTGTACGCCTTCGAGCACGCGATGATCCCGTCCCCGGGCGTCTGCACGAAGGCCGTGGTCAAGCTCCACCCGGTGACGGCCGACGAGGAGGGGGTGCTCGTGCCGTTCGAGGGGTTCGGCGAGGCGGTGGCCTTCGCCCGCGAACTCAGCCAGCGGCGCATCGCGCTTGCCCTGGCCGTCCTCGGCGGCCAGTACATCTCGACGTTCATGTCACCGTCGCAGGCGCTCTCCGACACGATCAAGCGCGTAGTGCCGGACGTGCTGGGCATCAAGTACCTGGTGCTGGCCGTCGTCGACGCGCATGGACGCAGCGCCATTGCGAAGATGGCGGGCAGCGTCATCGACGGGGCACTGTTCCGGACGCTCATGCTCGGCTTGCCCGGCCTCGCTGACAGCGAACTCGTGGAGATCGTCCGTGCCTACGAAGGAAACCGCCCTCCCTACGAGTTCCTCTGCCGGCCAGAGATGCGGCCGGTCGTCGAGGCCGTCCTTCGGCCCTCGCCGGAGACGATCGCCGCGTCCGTGGACGAGGATCTCCGGGACTTCTACACGCGGCTGTACGCCCGTCCCGAGATGACGGACCTCGTCTGGCTCAACATGTTCCGGATCGTCAGCGCCCGCATGTCGAGGCGCAAGCACATGTTCGCCTTCCTCATCTACGTGCCGCTCGACCGGCTCGAGATCATCGAGCACGTCATCGCCGAGCTGGGACGGATCGCGGGAGCGCATCAGATCGACCACGACTACGGCTTCCTGACGCCGATGGATTTAGGGAAGCGGGCGATCCTCGAGTACGACTACTACATCGACCACACCGACCCCGTCGAGAAGCAGAAGATCGCGGATGCGATGGTCACCATCGGGCCCTGGCTGGACGGCCTGGCAGAGACGACGAAGGGCGTGACGTTCCTGATGTACGTCTTCTCTCAGGGCTGCTCGAGGAAGGAGAACTTCCTGTACCGTCAGGGACCGTCCCCGGGTCGAGAGGGCGGGTGAGCCCGTCACCCATGCGTTGCGACGACGTTCTGGGAAGGAGGGCGCGGAGGCCCATCAGGTTCTTCCTGACGGGAGGCACCGGGTTTCTGGGGAGCCACCTCGCTGTGGCGCTGCTGAGAAAGGGACACCGGGTCTGGCTGCTGGCCCGTCCTCAGGAACAGCGTTCGGCCGAAGACCGGGTGCGGGCGCTGCTGGACTGGTTCGGCCTCCCCGCCGAGCGCCGCCGGGAACTGCAGGTCGTCGAGGGCGACATCACCCGGCCCGGCCTCGGCGCGGAGCCGGATCTGCTCCGCGAGGTGCTCCAGGGCACGGACGAGATCGTGCACTGCGCCTCCAACACGGCATTCTCCGAGCGGAAAAGGGGCGACGTGGAGGCAGTCAACGGCGGCGGGCTGTCGCGGGTCCTGGAACACGCCCGGGCGAGCAGTGCCTACTTCTTCCATCACGTGAGCACCGCCTTCGTCGCGGGCGACGTGTCGGGACGCTGCGCCGAGGAACCGGCGGCGCCCAGCGGCTTCCACAACCCTTACGAAGAGACGAAGTGCCACGGGGAGCGCGTGGTGACGGCGGCCTGCCGGGACGCAGGTCTCCGCCTGGCGATCTACCGGCCGTCCATCGTGTATGGCGATTCCCGAACCGGGCGGAGCCTGCTGTTCAACGCCCTGTATTACCCGGTGCGGACGGCCCTCTTCATCAAGGATCTCTACGAGAAGGACATCCGGGAAGGAGGCGGACGACGCGCGGAGGAGATGGGCGGGCGCATGGAGCCGGACGGCACGGTGCGGCTTCCGTTGAGGATCGAGACGGCCCGCGACGGCCGCATCAATCTCATTCCTGTCGACTACTTCACGGACGCGTTCCTCTCCGTCATGGAGGGAGCGCCGGGTGGCGGCATCTTCCACCTCGTCAATGATCGCGCGACCCGGCTCGAGGAACTGATCGACTTCACCTGCCGCTTCCTCTGCGTGACCGGCATCAGAGCGTGCGGGCCAGAGGCCTTCGCAGCCGAACCGCGAAATGCCATCGAGACGATGTTCGAGCGCTACGTCGAACCCTACGCCCCCTACATGAGGGACGCGCGGCGCTTCGACGACGCGAACTCGCGCGCCCTGCTCCGAGAGAGCGGTGTCGCGTGTCCCGAGTTCGATTACGAGATGTTCGCCCGGTGCATGCGGTTCGCCATGGAAGCGGGTTGGCGTTCACCGCTGCTGGCGGATCGCGGCGTCCCCGAGCGCCCGTGATTGCGCGGGACCCGGAATCCGCGTGAGTAGAGGGGATTCCGGACGTAGTCATGAGTCTTGAGTGGTGAGTTCGACGCTGCGACGCTGGTTCAGAACTCACGACTCAAGGCTCAGAACTTCGAACTGACGTGAGCGGGGGCCGTCCGGTCCGGTGATCAGCCCCTCATCAGGATGACGGCGGCAAAGAGCAACTGCAGCACCGCCGCGACTCCGTTGGGCAGCCAGATGCCCCGGCGGCCGAACCTGATGCCGTAAAGGCACCAGAACGTGTAGACGACCAGGAAGCCGGCGACGAACCAGATGGACACCGACGAAGGCCCCGGGTTCTGCCATTCCCGGAGGATCTGGTAGCCGATCGTGCCGCACGCGACGAGACCGATGAGCACGCCGAGGTTGTCCCACACGCTGTCCGAAATCGCCGCCAGTATTTTCGCCACGCGGATTCCTTCCCCACGAGCCGTTCCGCCGAGCCCAGTCTCCCGGACGGACGTCCCCGACACCATCGACCTTCTGCCCGGCGGACGCGAGGCGCGGCGCCGCCGGCCCATCCGTCATTCTATTCGGGTCTGCATCGCGCGGTAGCCCGACCACCGCGCTCTCACGTGCTTCCGCGCAACGCGACCGCCGCACTCGCTCTGGCAGCCCATGCTGACGCGCGTCTGCGCCCGCTTCCCAACCGTTCTGCATGCGCGTCCTGCACTCGCGATTGTGCACAGCAGGCCAGCCGGATAGAATCACCCCCACCATCCCGGTGACTCAGTCGGAGGTGCCCATGGTCGGCCGGCGCCTGCTGCATTTCGACATCATCGAGAAACTCGGTGAGGGCGGAATGGGTGTGGTCTACAAAGCCCGCGACAGCCACCTCGACCGCCACGTGGCGATCAAGGTGCTTCCCGCCGGGAAGGTCGCCGATCCGGAGCGCCGGCACCGGTTCGTGCAGGAGGCCAAGGCGGCCTCCGCCCTCAATCACCCGAACATCATCACCATCTACGACATCACCCAGGCCGACGGGCTGGACTTCATCGTGATGGAGCGCGTCGAGGGCGAGACGCTCGACGCGCTGATCCCGCGAACAGGCATGCGCCTGGGAGAGGTCCTGAAGATCGGCGTCCAGATCGCGCGCGCGCTGGCCGCCGCGCACGCCCGAGGCATCATCCACCGCGACCTGAAGCCGGCGAACGTCATGGTCGGCCCGGGCAGCACCGTCAAGGTGCTCGACTTCGGCCTGGCCAAGCTGGCCGAGGCCGCCCCGCAAGCTGCGAACTCGGAGGCCCCGACGGCAGACGCCCGCACGGGCGCGGGAGTCATCCTCGGGACCGCGGCTTACATGTCGCCCGAGCAGGCGGAAGGCAAGCCGCTGGACGCACGCTCGGACATCTTCTCGTTTGGATCCGTCCTTTACGAGATGGCCACCGGACGACAGGCGTTCACGGGGGACAGCTGGACCTCCACCGTGGCCGCCGTGCTGAACCGGGAACCGAAGCCGCTCGGAGATCTGCCCCACGATCTCGAGAAGACGATCTCGCGCTGCCTGCGCAAGGACCCGGACAAGCGCTTCCAGCACATGGACGACGTGTGCGTGGCGCTGGAGGAGTTGAAGGAAGAGTCGGACTCCGGCAAGCTCGGCGCGGTCGCGCCCGCTCCTGCCAGGGGCCTGACGCGGCGCCGGTTGATGTACGGCGCGGCAGCGGCCTTCGTGCTGCTGGCCGCGGCCGCCATGGCGTGGCGGTGGGCGGCGCCGCCGGCGCAACCGGGGGCGCCAACGCTCGTGCCGCTCACGACCTTCCCCGGAAACGAGAATTCGCCAGCGTTCTCTCCGGACGGCCAGCAGGTCGCATTTTCCTGGAGCGGCGAGAAGGAGGACAACTTCGACATCTACGTGAAGCTGGTGGGCGAGCCGAATGCGCTGCGGCTCACCACGGACTCGGCCGTGGAGTCCTGGCCCGCCTGGTCTCCGGACGGGAAGCGGATTGCCTTCAGACGCAGCCAGCCGGGTGGGAACGCTCTTTGGTTGGTCTCTCCGTTAGGCGGTGCGGCGCAGAGACTGGCGGACCTGCGAACGACCGGGCAGATGTCCTGGTCGCCGGATGGGAAATGGCTCGCGGTTAGAGTCGTTCCGCTGGATGACAAGGACCCTCGGGGAATTGTCCTGGTGCCGCCCGACGGCGGCCAGCCACGCCGGATCACACAGCGCCAGGCACCCGCGTTCGATGCGTATCCCGCCTTCTCTCCCGACGGGCAGAGCCTGGCCTTCGCCTCCTGCGAGTCTCCCTTCAGCTGTGACGTGTTCGTTCAAGAACTCGACTCCGAGTACGGCACAGTGCGTCCTCCGCGCCGCATCACTCGCCAGAACTTCGCCATATCCGGACTGGCATGGGATCGTGACGGATCCTCCGTCGTGTACGGCGGATCGTGGATCTGGGATGATGCTTTTCGCCTCTGGCGCGTGCCGGGTGACGGACGAGGGAACCCGGAGCGGGTCGAGATCGCAGGCTTCAATGCGATGGCCCCTGCAATCGCGGTTGCGGAAGACCGGCTGGCCTTCCAGCGGAACACGGCCAACTTCGACATCTGGCGTTACGAACTCGGCGGGGTTCCAGAGCCCTTCCTCGAGTCATCGGTTCAAGATGGAGCGGCGCACTTTTCGCCAGATGGCAGCAGAATCGCCTTCTCTTCGGACCGTGGCGGGGACGCTCTCGAGATCTGGACGGCCAGCGCCAACGGCTCGAACCCGGTGCAACTGACGCGAGGGCCGGGGCGTGCTCAAGCCACCAACCGCTGGTCGCCCGACGGCCGCCTCGTTCTTTTCGATTCCCTCGAGCCAAGCGGGATGTCGAAGATCTACGTGGTCGATGCGAGCGGAGGCCGACCGAGGCGCATCAGCTCGGAAACGGCCGACGACTACAACCCCAACTGGTCCCGCGACGGCTCGCGGATCTACTTCT
>CAZBIP010000161.1:0-7400 GCA_964491885.1 uncultured Vicinamibacterales bacterium | reverse complement strand
CCGACTCTCGTCGCCAGGTCGCGTTCGATGAGCGCGCGGTAGCCCAGGCCCTCCCCGTCCAGCTGCCGCATGATGGCGGCCGCGCGGCTGCGGAGCCGGGCGGACATCTCCTGGAAGTCCGCGTCGGAGATCTTCTTCATCGCCCGGTCGAACTCGATCTCCTTGATCGATCGGAGCACGAGCATCTTCTCCCGCTCGAGGGCGGCCCTGGTCCGGCCGCCGATCATCTCGATCTGCTCGCCGGATTCGGGCGCGGCCAGCGGCACGACCGCCCGGGCCGTCGCCGCCGCCACCAGGGCGGCCGAGGCGATCGTGATGGTCACGGCGATGGTGTTCAGGGGCGGCGTTCCCCGGGTCACCACGACGCCGGCGGCGATGCCCACCAGCGTGGCGAGCAGCAGCAGGTGCCAGGGCCTGATCCCGTCACGCCCGCCGGCGGTTTCGGACGGCGTCGGTACCGGCCTCGACGGAGCCGGTCTCCCTGGCGCGCCGCGCCCGGGCCGTTCGGTTGCCTTTCTCGCCATGCTTCGACTCCCTGCTGCCGGTGTGCACGCGGCCCCCCTGGGTTCCCTCCGCGTGCCGGCACCCCCGTCAGCTCTCGGAGGGCTCCCCGGCCGGCGCCGCCGAGGGTGCGAGCGCGAGCGTCCGTTCCGGGAGCATCGCGATCACCGTGCCGATGAACAAGATCGCGAACCCCGCCCAGATCCAGTTCACCAGCGGGTTGATGACGACCTGCAGCGTGACCGACTGATCCGTCAGCTCGTACGCCGGCATGATGACGTACAGGTCCTCGGCCAGCGACCGCCTGATGGCGACCTCCGTCGTGGGCTGGTTCTCGTGCTTCCGGTAAAACCACCGGGCGGGCTGCATCACGCCGAGCGAGCGGCCGCCCTCGCTAATTGCCAGATGCCCCGTGACCATCTGCTTCTGGCCGTCGTCGGTGACCTTGACCCCGTCGTTGCGGAGCGTCACGCCGTGGACGGTGGCTTCCTTGCCGAGCGGGAGCAGGAGCTGCTCTTCCACCTTGAAGCCTTCGCCCGCGAACCCGAGGAACATGAGCACGATGCCCAGGTGCACGATGTACCCGCCGTAGCGCCGGCGCTCGCGCGCCACGAGGCCAATCGCCGCGGTCAGCAGGTCCGTCCCCGTCGCCTGGCGCCGCACCTTGGCGCCCCGAACGAACTCCTGCACGATCGTCGCGGCGACGAAGGCGCAGAGGGCGAAGCAGATCCCCGACGACCAGACGCGCACGCCGAGGGCGACGAACGTGCCCGACACCGCCAGCGCGAAGACCACGGGCCACACGAACTGGTCGCGCAGGTTCACGGGCGTCGAGCGCCGCCAAGCCAGGAGAGGCGCGATGCCCGTCAGGGCGAGCAGCACGAGTCCGAGCGGCGCCATCCAGCGGTTGAAGAACGGCGGACCGACCGTCAGCCGATTCCCCGTCAACGCCTCGCTGATCGTCGGGAACATCGTCCCGAAGAGGACGAGGAGCGCCGCGACGAGCAGGATCCAGTTGTTGGCGACGAAAGCGGCTTCGCGCGACAACCAGGACTCGAGCTCGTACCGGGGCCGCAGCAGCGGGAGCCTCCGGACGACCCAGGCGAAGCTGAACGCCAGCAGCACGGCCATGAAGACCGCGAACATCCAGGCCAGGGTGCGGTCCTCGCCAAACGCGTGGACCGACTGGACGACGCCGGAGCGCGTCATGAACGTGCCGAAGATCGTGAGGAAGAACGTGAGGATGACGAGCGACACGTTCCAGACCTTCAGCATGCCCCGGCGCTCCTGCACGATCACCGAGTGCAGGAACGCCGACGCCGTGAACCACGGCAGCAGGCCGGCGTTTTCCACCGGGTCCCAGGCCCAGTAGCCGCCCCACCCGAGCTCCTCGTACGCCCAGATCATGCCCAGCGTGAGCCCGAGGGTGAGGAACAGCCAGCTCACCATCGTCCACCGACGCACGGCACGCAGCCACGCGTCGTCGAGGTGGCCGGTGATGAGCGCGGCCATCCCGAACGCGTACGGGATGGTCATCCCCACGAACCCGATGTAGAGGCTCGGCGGATGCACCACCATGTACATGTTCTGGAGCAGCGGATTGAGGCCCTGCCCGTCCTCCGGCGCCTGGACGACGTACGTCTCGAAGGGGTTGTTGTGGACCAGCATCATCAGGAGGAAGAACATCTCCACCGCCGAGATGATGGCCACGACGTACGGGACGAGCTCGCGGTGCCGGTCGCGGTTGACGTAGACGGCCAGCGAGCCGAACACGGCGAGGAGGAACACCCAGAACATGATCGAGCCGTCCAGGCCGCCCCAGTAGGAGGTCAGCTTGTAGAAGAACGGCTGGAGCCGGTCCGAGTAACGCTGGACGTATTTCAGGCTGTAGTCGTCCGTGACGAAGGCGCGGACGATGACTGTCGAGGCGGCCGTCATGAGCGCCGCGGTCAGGTAGAACGCGCCGACGCCGCTCTCGACGAGGCGGCGCGAGCCGCGGCGCGCGCCGGCCACCGACGCCGCGATCGCGTAGGCGGCCGCGACGAAGGCCGCCATCAGCAGGAAGGATCCCAGAGAAGCCATGTGTCACCCGCGCCTACCAGGGGCGGCCGGCACCGCCCCAGCGCTCGGGCGCGTCACCGGCGAGCAGGATGGATGGTGGACGGGCCGTCACGCTCCCGGCCGGGCCAGTCCCCTCTTTGCTTCGTACTTCGACGGGCATTTCGCCACGACGCCGTTCGGCGAGACCAGGAACCCGCCTTCGTGCAGCCGGCCCTTCAGCACGACTTCGCACTCGTCCGTGAAGGTGTCGGGCACGACTCCGCTGTAGGTGGCGTCGATCACCGCGCCGCCGCTCTGGACCTTGAAGCGGTAGTCGAGCGAGTCCCGCTTTCGCATGAGCGAGTCCTTGACGACGAAGCCGTGCAGCTGCAGGTTCTTCCCCTGCCACCGCCCGGGGTCCGCCGCGACTTCGTCGACGTGCGCGTAGTACTCGGTCCCCTCGCTGAGCGCCGAGTACAGGAGTCCTCCGAGGGCGAGGACGAGCACGAGGCTGGTGAGGCCGACCTTGAGGGCTTTCTGTTTCATAGACAATTGGTTAGCGGATGCCCGCGTCCTTCACAGAATACCCTCCGCCGTCAGGAGGGGTCAATCGCCCGAGGGGCCGGCGGCCTGCAGGGCCCCGGCCGCCCCGCCGGGGCGCGCGATGCCCGCCGCCTCGAGCAGGCTCGTCACCTCGGCCATCGGCAGGCCGACAACGCTGCTGTACGAGCCCTCGACGGCCTCCACGAACCGTCCGCCGAGGCCCTGCACGGCATACGCCCCGGCCTTGTCGGCGGGCTCGCCGGTGGCCACGTACCAGTCCAGGTCGGCGGGCGTCAGCGGCCGGAAGCGCACGGTGCTCGACACGACGACCGTCGCCTCGCGGACGCCGGAGACGACCGCCACTCCCGTCATCACGACGTGTCCGCGGCCCGACAACCGGGCGAGCATCCGCCGCGCATCGTCATCGCCCTCCGGCTTGCCGAGCATGTCGCCGTCGACGACGACCGTCGTGTCGGCGGCGAGGATCACGTCGTCCGGCATCAGCGCCTGCACGGCGCGCGCCTTGAGGAGCGCGACCCTCCGGACGTAGGCTTCCGCCGTTTCCGCCCCGACCACGGACTCATCCGCGTCGGCCGGGACGGCCCGGAACGCGTACCCCCGTTCGCTCAGCAGCGCGACCCGTCTCTGAGACGCCGACGCCAGGATCAGCCCCATCCTGGGATGATACACTTGCCGTTCCTGTTCACCCGGACCACTCGCATGGAGCCGATCCAGTCACTGGCCGCCGCCGCCGTCGCGCGCCTCGTCCGGCCCGCGCCGCTCTCCGCCGAGAAGGTGCTGTTCGCCTGGCGGCACGCGGTCGGCCCCGCGCTCACCCGCGTCACCAGGGTGCAGCTTTCGCGGAGCGGCGTGCTGGACGTCGAGGCGGATGACGATCGCTTCGGCGCGGAGCTGGTGCGCTCGGCCGGGACGATCCTGCGTCGCGTGCAGGACATGCTGGGGCCCGAGACCGTCTGCCGCCTGTCGGTGCGATATCCGGAGCCCGAGCCACGGCGCCGCCGGCGCCGCGCGGTGCCCCGCCCCGCCCGCGGCCACGAAGGAGGCGCATGAGCATCGAGACCGTCGGCGTCATCGGGTCGGGCACGATGGGCAGCGGGATCGCGCAGGTCTTCGCGCGCGCCGGGTTCAGCGTCGTCGTGCAGGACGTGGCCGGAAGCGCGCTGGCCAGGGGGCGCGCGGCGATTGAGACGAGCCTGGCGAAGTTCGTCGAAAAGGGCGTGATCGACGCGCCCGCGAGGGACGCGGCGCTCGGGCGGCTGGAGTTCACGACGGACCTCTCGCGGCTTGCGGAGGCGGACTTCGTCGTCGAAGCGGCCGTCGAAGACGTCGAGGTCAAGCGCACGCTCTTCGCCGCGCTCGATCGCCTCGCACGCCCCGGCGTGATCCTGGCGTCGAACACGTCGGCCATCTCGATTGCGAGCCTCGCGGCCGCCACGTCGCGGCCGGGCCTCGTGCTCGGGATGCACTTCATGAACCCCGTGCCGCTGATGCCGCTGGTCGAACTCGTCCGCGGCGCACAGACGTCCGCCGATGCGCTCTCCACCGCTGCCGACCTCTGTGTCCGGCTCGGAAAGACGCCCGTCGAGGCGGCCGACTCTCCCGGGTTCATCGCCAACCGCGTGCTCATGCCCATGATCAACGAGGCCGTCTTCGCGGTCCTGGAGGGCGTCGGCACGCCTCAGGCCGTCGACACGGTGATGAAGCTCGGGATGAATCACCCGATCGGGCCGCTCGCGCTCGCCGACCTCATCGGGCTCGACGTGTGCCTGGCGATCATGCGGGTCCTCGAGGCCGGGTTCGGCGACGCGAAGTACCGCCCGTGCCCGTTGCTGGAGCAACTGGTGGCGGAGGGCCGGCTGGGACGGAAGAGCGGCAGAGGGTTCTACGAGTACTGAGGCCAGGGACAAGGGGCAAGGGGCGGAGCTCGCTTCGCCGAAGCCGGCCCTTCGGCTCGCGGCTCTGGGCGCTCGCTCAGGAGAAGCCGGCAGTCCGCCTGGCGAAGGCGGGGGCTAGCAGCCCGTGGTGCAAGTCCGTCTGCATTCGACCGGCGCTGCATCCCGCCTCGCTGCGTTACTCAACGCTCAAATATTGGCCGATATTCTCGCGTTTCGCGCCTTGCGATCCGGGCGCATCGCCGGTCTCGGTGCAACGACTGACTTCCACCACGGGCTGCTAGGCGCTCGGCGCTCGTTCTGGAGATTCGCGACCTGGCTTGCCGCGACGGCGCAGGACGTAGGCCGCCGCCGCGAGCGGCGCCAGGATCGCGACTTCGCGCGCGACCGAGCGCGCGTTGCGGAACACGAACTCATCGACGTTCCAGTAGCGCCGGGACACGTCGGCAAACACGTCGAGCCCCGACGAGAAGTACCCGTCACTGAGGGGCCAGAGCGCCATGATGCCGATGGGGGCCCTGCTGTCGTGCCCGAGCCAGTCCAGCAGGATGTGGCTGGCCCACGCGGCCGAGCAGACGACCGCCGACGCGCGCACGGGGATCCGCAGGCGCCAGGCGGCCAGGGCGGCGAGCGCGCCGACGATGAAGACGGCGCCAAGGCTGTGGGTGACCGCGCGGTGCGCCCCGAAGAGGATGTCGGCGTCGGGCGCGAGGGCGAGCAAGACGCAGGCTGCCGCCGGCACGGCGGCGGGCACGGGAGGCGCGACCGGCCCGGGAGGCGTCCAGGCGGCCCGCGCACTCCGGCGGGCCCCGAGCGCCTCGGCGGCCCAGACGACCGCCAGGCCGGCGACGACGTGGCCGACGGGACTGGGCATGGAGACACCGTAGCAATCTCTGCCCCGTCTGGGCAACCCATGGGGGGCAGTTTCTGCCGGACCCGTTCATCGAGGCGAAAGTGCGAATGCTCGTAACCTGCTGACAGCACGCGAATACCGAGCCATCTGAGCCTGACGTTCGCTTGACGGAACGGCGGCACGCAATTAGAATACGCAGGTTGCAGACTTCGAAATCAAGGAGCAGTCATGGCTGTTGACGACCGCAGCGAGCGAAGCAAGGCTCTGGACGTCGCGCTCTCGCAGATCGAGAAGCAGTTCGGGAAGGGGTCCATCATGCGCCTCGGCCAGAAGGGCGCCATCATCCCCATCGACGCCATTCCCACCGGTGCCGTCAGCCTCGACTTCGCTCTGGGCATCGGAGGCATGCCGCGCGGGCGGGTGGTCGAGATCTATGGCCCCGAGTCGTCGGGCAAGACCACGCTGGCGCTGCAGCTCATCGCGGAAGCGCAGAAGCTCGGCGGCATGGCCGCGTTCGTGGACGCCGAGCATGCCCTCGACGCCACCTACGCGCAGAAACTGGGCGTGGAGCTCGAGAACCTGCTCGTGTCGCAGCCGGACAACGGCGAACAGGCGCTGGAAATCGTCGAAGTGCTGGTCCGCTCGGGCGGCGTGGACGTCGTCGTGGTCGACTCGGTGGCGGCGCTGGTGCCCCGCGCCGAGATCGAGGGCGAAATGGGCGACGCCCAGATGGGTCTGCAGGCGCGCCTGATGTCGCAGGCGCTGCGGAAGCTGACGGGTGTCGTCTCGAAGTCGAAGACCTCGCTGGTCTTCATCAACCAGCTGCGCGAGAAGATCGGCGTCATGTTCGGCAGCCCCGAGACGACGACCGGCGGGCGCGCGTTGAAGTTCTACGCGTCGGTGCGCCTGGACATCCGCCGCATCGCGAGCATCAAGGACGGCGACATGGTGGTCGGCGGCCGGGTGCGGGTCAAGGTGGTCAAGAACAAGGTGGCGCCGCCGTTCCGCGAGGCCGAGTTCGACATCCTCTACGGCGAGGGCATCTCGAAGGAAGGCGACCTGCTCGACCTCGCCGTGGACCGGAAGATCGTCGAGAAGAGCGGGACGTGGTTCTCGTTCAACGGCGAGCGGCTCGGCCAGGGCCGCGAAAACGCCAAGCAGTTCCTCAGGGAGAACCGCGAGGTGTTCAAGACGGTCGACGAGCGGGTGCGCAAGGAGCTTGGGCTCGTGCGCGAGGCGGCGGCCGATGTCGAGCCTGCGGCGGAGAAAGAGAAGACCGCTCCGGCGCGGAAGTAGGTTCGCTCGAATTCAGAATTCAGAATTCAGAATCCAGAATTCAGAATGGAGCCCCGGGTCTTCAGAGCCGGGGTGGTGCCTGTGATGGCGTATCGGGATTCGAGGCCTGACCCCGGGCCTTTTGCGGGCGGCGATCGGCATGCTATATTGGCGGTCTCGCCACGCGGTTGACCTCAGTGCCGAGGTAGCTCAGCTGGTAGAGCACGTGACTGAAAATCACGGTGTCGGCGGTTCAACTCCGCCCCTCGGCACCA
>CAZBIP010000160.1:2887-7418 GCA_964491885.1 uncultured Vicinamibacterales bacterium | reverse complement strand
CTTGCGGTATTCATCCAGCGTCGTCGCGCCGATCGCGTGCAGTTCTCCGCGCGCCAGCATCGGCTTCAGCATGTTCGACGCGTCGATGGCCCCCTCGGCGGCGCCGGCGCCGACCACCGTGTGCAGCTCGTCGATGAAGAGCACCACCTGTCCGTCGGCGTCGGTCACTTCCTTCAGCACGGCCTTGAGGCGCTCCTCGAACTCGCCGCGGAACTTCGCGCCGGCGACGAGCGAGCCCATGTCCAGGCCGACGATGCGCTTCTGCTTGAGGCCCTCGGGCACGTCCCCGCGCACGATCCGCTGGGCCAGGCCCTCGACGATGGCCGTCTTGCCGACGCCGGGCTCGCCGATGAGGACCGGGTTGTTCTTCGTGCGCCGGGAGAGCACCTGGATGACGCGCCGGACCTCCTCGTCGCGGCCGATGACCGGGTCGAGTTTCCCCTTGCGGGCGAGGTCCGTCAGGTCGCGGCCGTAGCGTTCGAGGGCCTGGTACTTGCCCTCGGGGTTCTGGTCCGTCACGCGTTGCGACCCGCGGATGGCCCGCAGGGCCTCGAGGATGCGGTCGCGCGTGACGCCGGCGGACTTCAGGAGGCGGGCCGCCTCGGCGCGGCCTTCTTCGGCCGTCACCGCGAGCAGCAGGTGCTCGGTGCTGACGTACTCGTCTTTCATCCGCGAGGCGTCGTCCTGGGCCGCGGTGAGTACGCCGCGCAGGCGCGGCGACGCGCCCGGCGCCGCGCCGCCGTGCGCCTGGGGAATCCTGGCGAGCAGCGCGTCGGTCTGCGATCCCAGCACGCGGGGATCGAGCCCGAGCTTCCGCACGACTTCCGGGGCGATGCCGTCCGCCTGGCCGAGCAGCGCGGCCAGCAGGTGTTCGGGATCGGTCTGGGGGTGACTGGCACGCTCGGCGCGCTGCTGCGCGTCGAGGACGGCTTCCTGGGCCTTCTCGGTGAATTTGTTCAGCGTCATGTCTCCGGTCAACTCGACCGCGTCGAGTCCTCCTCGAGTGGTTTCAGCGCCTCGTACAGGCGCTTCTCTTCGGTGGTCAGCGAGCGGGGCAGCCTCACGTCGATCGTGGCGTAGAGGTCCCCCCGGTCCTCCGGGTGGCCGACGGCCGGCATTCCGTGGCCCTTCAGCCGCAGCACCTGGCCGTTCTGCGTCGTGGGCGGCACCTTGAGGCGGAGCGGACGGCCGTCGATGGCCGGCACCTCGGCCTCGCCCCCGAGCACGGCGGTCGTGACCGGGACCTGGACGCGCACGTGCAGGTCGCGGCCGCGGCGTTCGAAGCGCGGGTGCGCGGCCACGTGCACGCGCAGGTACAGGTCGCCGGACGAGGCCCCCGAGGCCCCCTCTTCGCCTTCGCCCGCCACGCGCACGCGCGAGCCGTCGCCGACGCCGGCGGGAATCCGCACATCGACGCTGCGCGTGTGCCCGTCGTGTTTGATGGCGAAGCGGCGCATCGCGCCGTGGTAGGCCTCCTCGAGCGTGAGCTCGAGGTCCTGCTCGACGTCGCGGCCGCGGCGGGGGCGCGCCCCGCGCCCCTGCCGCGGGGCGCCGCGCCGGTCCGCCGGGCCGGCGCCGCCGAAGAAGGCGTGGAAGAAATCCGAGAACGGGTCCTGCTCGCCGAACAGGCGCCGCATCTCCTCCTCGGTCATCGTGCGGAAGCCCCCCGGGCCGCCGCCGACGTTGACCGTCCAGCCGCCTTCGCCGGGCCCGCCGGGGCCTCCCGGCCAGCCCTGCTGCTGGGCCTGCTCGTACTGCCGCCAGTTCGCGCCGAGCTCGTCGTACTTGCGGCGCTTCTCGGGGTCGCCGAGGACCTCGTAGGCCTCGTTGATCGACTTGAAGCGCGTCTCGGCGGCCTTGTCGCCCGGGTTGACGTCCGGGTGGAACTTGCGGGCGAGCTTGCGGTACGCCTGCTTGATTTCCTTCTCGGTCGCCGTCTTCGCGACGCTGAGCGTCGCGTAGTAGTCCTTGAAGTCCACGGCAGCCCCCGGGCGCGCCTACAGCCCCAGCATCTCCACCAGGCGGTCGATCTCGCGCGCGAGGCGCCGGCGCCCGGCCTGCCGGCCGGCGGCCGCGTCCGCGAGGAGCGGCCGGATCCGCTCGACCGCCTCCGCGACGTCCAGCAGGCGCTGCACGCCGGCGAGATTGATGCCGGCCTCGTCCACCAGGTGCTTGATGGCGCGCAGGCGATCGATCTCGGACCGCGTGTACACGCGGACGCTCCCGATGGCGCGGGTCGGCCGGACGAGGCCGAGGCGCTCGTACTTGCGGAGCGTCTGCGGGTGCATGCCCAGCTCGCGGGCGGCCATGCTGATGAAGTACAGCTCGTCGCGTTGCGTCATCGCCTCGCGCATGTGAATATGATCCGAGTGTAGGACTTGATACGCACCATGTCAAGTACCTGATGCCGCGCGCATGCGTGCCCGCGGGCCCGGCTTGACCCGCCGCCGGCCGCGGGCCATCATCATCCCACCATGGCGATTCCCCTCGACATCCTCCTGGCGGCCGTCGCGGGCCTCCTCGCCGGCGCGCTGGCCGGATGGCTGGTCACCCGGGCCCGCTGGCGCCAGGCGGCCGCCCTGGCGGCGTCCGAAGCGGACGCCAGGGCCGAGCGGTCTCGCGCCGCCTCGATGGAGGAGCGCGCGCGGCTCGAGGCCACGCTGGAGGCGGAGCGCGCCGCAGCCCGGGACGCCGAGGGCGACTTCGACGACCGCGCCGCCGAGTTCCAGGCCCGCATCGCCGCCCTCGGCCTCGACCTGAAGGCCTCCACCTCCGCGCTCCTCGACCTCCGGAGCCGCGAAGGGCAGCTCGGCGCCGAGCTCGCCAAGGAGCGCGAGTCGCACCAGGAGCGGCTCGCCGCCTACCGCGACGCGGAACAGCGCCTCAAGGAGGCCTTCGCTGCGCTGTCGGCCGACAGCCTCGACGCGAACGCGAGGCGCTTCCTCGACCTGGCCGCCGCGAAGCTGGAGACGATCGCGGCCGGGGCGCAGCAGGATCTGGCCGACCGCCAGCAGCACATCTCGGCCTCGCTGGAGCCGGTCACAGCCGTCCTCGGCAAGGTCGAGTCCACGCTGGCGGCTGTCGAGTCGGCCCGGCAGCAGGAGCGGGGCCAGACGTCCGCCCAACTCGCGTCGCTCGGCGACACCCAGCGCCAGCTCGAGGCCGAGACCCGCCGGCTCGTGCAGGCCCTTCGCGCCCCGCAGGTCAGGGGCCGCTGGGGCGAGGTCCAGCTGCGCCGCGTGGTGGAGTTGGCGGGCATGGAGGAGCACTGCGACTTCGAGGTGCAGCAGACCATCGCCGGCGATCACGCACCGCTCCGGCCCGACCTCGTCGTCACGGTCCCCGGCGGCCGCAGCATCGTCGTGGACGCGAAGGCGCCGCTGATGGCGTACCTGGAGGCCGTCGAAGCGTCTGAGGCCGACGTGCGCGAGGCCAGGCTGCGCGACCACGCAGGGCAGGTGCGGGCGCACGTGACCAGGCTGGGCGGCAAGGGCTACTGGGAGCACCTGGAGCGGACGCCCGACTTCGTGGTGCTGTTCCTGCCGGGGGAGGCCTTTTTCAGCGCCGCCCTCCAGCACGATCCCGGACTCTTCGAGTACGGTGTCGAGCGGCGCGTGTTCCTTGCCGGGCCGATGACGCTCCTCGCCCTCCTGAGGACCGTCGCGTACGGATGGACCCAGGAGAAGCTCGCCGCGCACGCGCAGGAGATCAGCGACCTCGGACGCGATCTCTACGAGCGCCTCTGCACGATGTTCGACCACCTGGGCGACCTGCAGCGCAAGCTCGACTCGGCCGTGCAGGCGCACAACGCCGCCATCGCGTCGTTCGAGAGCCGGGTGCTGCCCGCGGCGAGGAAGTTCAGGGACCTCGGCGTCCGCTCGGCGAAGGACCTCGCGGAGCCCGGGCCAATCGAGCGGCAGGCGCGGCTGCTTCAGGCGGCCGAGGCCGCAGCCGACCGGCACCAGCACACGGTGGACGGGGAAGTGCTGGACCCCGGCGGTCCGGCGGCGGACCCGCGCTGATCAGGGCTGGCCCGCCGGCGGCGTGTCCCACTTGTATTCCGATCCCCACGTGCTGTGCGGGATCGCGAACACGACCAGGGTGGCGAGGCACGCGGCGACGATGGCGGCGCGGGCGTCGCGGCCGCCGCGCATCCGCCAGGCCGCCCACAGCCACACCGCGAAGGCCATCAGCGTCTTGTTGTCCGTCAGGTCCCACCCGAACGGGACGCCCGTCCACCACTCGCCGAACGCGAAGTACTGCATCAGCGGGCCGAGGACGAACCCGCCGACGGACATGAGCGCCATGCACACGTAGGCGTCGCGCCTTGCCTGCCGGTGCCGTGCGAGCGCGCCGATCCCGGCGGCCGTCGAGAAGAGCATCGCGAGAAACATCGCGACGATGTGGGGGACGAGCACGCCCGCCGGGACCTCCTCGCGGAAGCGCGTGATGGCCGGGCGTTCCGGAAAGAGGACCCGTTCGCTGCCGCGCTCGAGCTGCACCTGGTACTCCAGCTTGCCCGCCACCGGCT
>CAZBIP010000160.1:0-2787 GCA_964491885.1 uncultured Vicinamibacterales bacterium | reverse complement strand
CGTTCGCTGCCGCGCTCGAGCTGCACCTGGTACTCCAGCTTGCCCGCCACCGGCTGGTGGGGGAGCGCCGTCTTCAGCGTGTCGCCCTCGCGCGCGAGCGGCAGGGTCGTCCACGCATCGCTGGTCGGGTACCGCCGCCATGCCACGTGTCCGGTGACGGACTGGTCGGGCACCTTCAGGACCACGGGCTGGTCGCCCGGGCCGGGATGGGTCCGGGTCAGCCGCAGGCGGTGATCCTGGCCGCCGATGGTCGCGGTTCCCCTGACCGGGTTCGTTGGACCTGTCAACCGCTGGTAAACCAGCGACGCCAGCGTCACGGCCACCGCCACGACCCACACCCACCACCGACGGTTCCTCATGCGTGTGCCTCCGGGTCAGCGTTTTGCGGGGGTTGCCCGAATCCCCATCATAGCAAAGGCCGCGCTTGACATCCCGCGACCGCGCCAGCCATAGTGAGACGATAGCCAGGCGGCGATTTCCCCGACTTGATGGGCCGCGCCGGGCCGGTCGTGAACCGGTCCGGAACTATCTAAGTCGCGGCTGGGCTCGCGACAACACGTCGGCGAGCCCTTGCTGTTTCCGGGAGAGAGGCAAGGAGAACATGGAGCATCTTCCGTACACCGTGTCCTCGGAGTCCGTGTCCGAGGGGCACCCCGACAAGGTCTGCGATCTCATCGCCGACTCCGTCCTCGACGCGTACCTCGGGCAGGATCCGAACAGCCACGTGGCCTGCGAAGTGATGTGCAAGAGCAATCTCGTCGTGCTCGGCGGCGAGATCAGCTCGAAGGGCCGCGTTTCCTACGAGGACATCGTCCGCGAGACCGTCCGCGGAATCGGATACGTCGAGCCGGCGGAGGCCTTCAACGCCGACGGCGTGCAGATTCTCATCGCGATCAGCCGGCAGTCCGCGGAGATCGACATCGGCGTGAGCCGGCCGGACGCGGCGAACCAGGGCGCGGGCGACCAGGGCATGATGTACGGCTACGCGACCGACGAGACGCCGGAGTTGATGCCGATGCCGGTGCTGCTCGCGCACAGGCTGACCCGGGGCCTCGCCGAGGATCGCCGAAGCGGCCAGCACGCGTGGATCCGGCCGGACGCGAAGTCGCAGGTGTCGGTCGTCTACGAGGGCGGCACCCCCGTCCGGGTGTCCCACGTGCTCGTCTCGACCCAGCACACGGCGGACATGACGCAGGCCCGCATCGCCGACTACGTGCGCGGGACGCTGGCCCCCCGGGTGCTCGGCTCGTGGTTCGCGGACGGCGTCGAGGTGCTCGTGAACCCGACCGGCAGCTTCGTGCTGGGCGGCCCGTCGGCCGACTGCGGCGTCACCGGCCGCAAGATCATCGTCGACACCTACGGCGGTGTAGGCCGTCACGGCGGCGGCGCGTTCTCCGGCAAGGACCCGTCGAAAGTCGATCGCACGAGCGCCTACTTCTGCCGCTTCGTCGCGCGGCAGCTGGTGAAGCAGGGCCTCGCCAGGCGCGCTGAGATCCAGGTGGCGTACGCCATCGGGATGGCCCAGCCCATTTCCATCAAGGTCGATACCTTCGGCACGGGCGACGAGCAGGCGGCGGCCGCGTTCGTCAAGACGTTCGACTTCCGGCCGAGGGCGATCATCGAGCGCCTGGATCTGCTGCGCCCGATTTACCGGGCGACCACCAACTACGGGCACTTCGGGAAGCCCGGGTTGCCGTGGGAGTCGTAGGCTCGGGATTCGGGACTCGGGACCCGGGATTCGGGTAGAGCCGCGGCTCGACGAGGCGCCCGGCCGGTTGCGCGGACGCGTGACGGCCGGGCGTCGTGCTGTACGCGGCGCCGGCTGGCCCGCGGCCCGGCCGCCCCTGGGCGCTACTGCCAGAGGCAGTCGGACGCCAGGGCCTCCTGCTCCGAGCCGAGGCGCTTGCGCCGGCCCTTGTCGTGATACATGCGGCGGTCGGCCGCCTCGAACGCGCCGTCGGCCGTGTCCGCATCGTCCGGGAGCGTGGAGGCGCCTGCGCTCACCGAGAGGTGCACGACGCGTCCCGGGACGGGCTCGACCCACAGCGACGCGACGGCCCGCTGCACGTCGATGCGCCGGCGTTCGGCCTGCGCCGCGTCGCAGTCGCCGAGGACGATGACGAACTCGTCGCCCGCGAAGCGCGCGCACACGTCGTAGACGCGGAGGCAGCCGCGCAGGGCCTGGGCGACCTCCCGGAGCGCGCTGTCACCGGCCTGGTGGCCGAACTCGTCGTTGATCTGCTTGAAGCCGTCCATGTCGAGCACGAGGAGCGACAGCTGGCCCCCGTGCCGCTGGATGCGCGCGATCTCCCGCGCCAGGTGCTGCTCGTAGTACCGGCGGTTGGGCAGGCCGGTCAGGACGTCGGTGAGCGACTGCTCCTGGGTCTGCTCGAACACCTGCGCCCGGGCGATCCCGTGGGCGGCATGGGTGGCGAGCTGCGAGAGGAACCGCCGGTCCTCCTCGGTGTAGGCGCCGCGTTCCACGTCGTAGACGGCGAGGGCGCCGATCGTCCCCTCTTCGGTCACGAGCGACGCGACGGCCGCGGACTGGAGCCGCGTCGGGGCGCCGAGCACCGAGGCCTGCGCCGTGGGCACCTGCGCGGCCAGGCTCTGGGCGCTGGCGGCCGTGGTGCCCCGCAGCGCGTCCTGGTGCGACCCGACGGCGTGGGCGCAGATGAACAGCCCTGAGGTCGGATCGAGCAGGAAGAGCGCGCACGCGTCGTGCGGCATCCGCTTCACGAGGCACGCCGAGATCAGGGAGACGGTGTCCGACACCCGCAGCGACGC
>CAZBIP010000159.1:0-7459 GCA_964491885.1 uncultured Vicinamibacterales bacterium | reverse complement strand
CCTTCTTCGCGTTGTCCCAGGCGCCCCCGGCGTTGGCCATGAAGATCGCCTGGAACAACCCGAACAGCGCAATCGAGATCAGGTAGCCGATGAAGAAGTAGGGCTCGACGAAGGCGAACCCCAGCGTCAGGAAGAACACCGCCAGGAAGATGTTGAACATCCCCCGCTGGGCGTACAGCGTGCAGATCTCGACGACGCGCTTGCTGTCCTCGACCGACGCCCTGGCCACGCCGTCGAGACGGATGTTCGCCTTGATGAACTCCACGGCCCGGTAGGCCCCGGTCGTCACCGCCTGCATGGAGGCCCCGCTGAACCAGTAGATGACCGCCCCGCCGGTCACGAGCCCCAGCATGAACGGCGGGTGGAGCAGCGACAGCCGGTCGAGGTGCTCGGTGAGCCCGTTCGTCAGCAGCACGATGATCGAGAAGATCATCGTCGTGGCGCCGACGACGGCCGTGCCGATCAGCACGGGCTTCGCCGTGGCCTTGAACGTGTTCCCGGCGCCGTCGTTCTCCTCGAGCAGTTCCTTGGCGGCGGCGAAGTCCGGCTCGAAGCCGTACGCCTCGCGGAGGTGCGCCTCGATGCCCGGCTCGTGCTCGATGAGCGACAGTTCGAAGACCGACTGGGCGTTGTCCGTGACGGGGCCGTAGGAGTCGACGGCAATCGTCACCGGCCCCATGCCCAGGAACCCGAAGGCGACGAGCCCGAAGGCGAAGACGGCGGGCGCCGCCATCAGCGCGCCGAATCCCAGCGTGCTCACGCCGGCCCCGATCGCCATCAGGGCGACGATGGCCAGGCCGAGCCAGAACGCGCTGAAGTTCCCGGCCACGAGCCCCGAGAGGATGTTGAGCGACGCGCCGCCCTCCCGCGAGGAGATCACCACCTCCCGCACGTGGGCCGACTCCGTCGACGTGAAGGCCTTCACGAGCTCGGGAATGACCGCCCCGGCCAGCGTCCCGCAGGACACCACCGTCGACAGCTTCCACCACAGCGTGCCGTCCCCGAGCGAGGGAATCAGCAGCCACGACGCCGCGTAGGTGAGCGCGACCGACACCAGCGACGTGATCCAGACGAGCGAGGTCAGCGGCGCCTCGAAGTTGAAGGACCGCCGCGACGCGAAGCGCGCGCGCGACAGCGCCGCGTTGAGGTTGAACGAGAGGCCGCTCGCCGCCACCATGACGATGCGCATCGTGAAGAGCCACACGAGCAGCTGCACCTGCACCGCCTCGTCCGGGACGGCGAGCAGCACGAACGAGATCAGCGCGACGCCGGTGACGCCGTACGTCTCGAACCCGTCGGCGCTCGGCCCCACCGAGTCGCCGGCGTTGTCCCCCGTGCAGTCCGCGATGACGCCGGGGTTCCGGGCGTCGTCTTCCTTGATGTGGAAGACGATCTTCATCAGATCCGACCCGATGTCGGCGATCTTCGTGAAGATGCCGCCCGCGATCCGCAGCGCCGACGCCCCGAGGGACTCGCCGATGGCGAAGCCGATGAAGCACGGCCCCGCGTAGTCGCCCGGCACGAAGAGCAGGATGCCCAGCATGAGGAACAGCTCGACGCTGATGAGCAGCATGCCGATGCTCATGCCCGCCCGCAGCGGGATCTCCATGATCGGGAACGGCCGGCCGCGCAGGCTGGCGAACGCCGTCCGCGAGTTCGCGAACGTGTTGATCCGGATGCCGTACCACGCCACGCCGTAGCTGCCGGCGATGCCCACCAGGCTGAAGAGCAGGATGACCGCGACCCGGACGGGCTCGAACCGCAGCAGGAGCCCGAAGTACACGACGATCACCGCCGCGATGAACGCCTCGAGCACGAGCAGGAACTTGCCCTGCTGCAGCAGGTACGTCTTGCACGTCTCGTAGATCAGGTCCGAGATCTCGCCCATCGACCGGTGGACCGGCAGCCGCTTCAGCTGCCGGTAGATGTGGAAGCCGAAGAGGAGCCCGGCCGCCGCCACGACGAGGCCCAGGAGCAGCAGGGTCCGCCCGCTCAGCCCCAAGAACTGCCCCTGCGCGAGGTCCGGCAGGACCAGCGCCGCCTCGCCGCCCCGGTGAGGCCCGTCCGGCGCCGCCGCGGCCAGGACCGTGGCCGGCACGCCCGCCAGGGCGGCCGCAACGAAGAGCAGGCCGGCGGAGCGCCGCCACCACCCGCGGCCGTCACGCGTCAGGTTCGCACCCATGGTCGCCGCCTTCCCGTGAGCGCCCGCCTGGTCACCCTTCCGGCCGGGCCGCGCGGGGGGCGCGCGCGGTTCCAGCAACGGCGGCAGGCAGGGCCATGCCGCCGGTCAACACGATCCGGACGCCTTCCTCGACCGTCAGGTCGGGATACGTCACGGCGTCCGCCGGCACGATCACGAGGTCGCCGAGGTACAGGTGGTTCGTCGGCACGAACACGGCCGCCATCGCCTCGGGGCCCCGGCCGACGTCGAGCGTCAGTTCCCGCGTCAGGAAGCCGAGCAGCCGTCCGCGGCGGGGGTCCTCGACGAGCGCGACCCGCTTGAACCCGTACTCGTTGTCGGGCGAGAAGGCTTCCACGATCTGCTTGACCGGCGAGTAGATCGTCCGGAACACGGGCACGCGCATCAGGTACGCCTCGGCGCGCCGGAGCACGCGGCGGCCGAGCACGTTCGTCGCCACGACGCCGACGGCGAGGATGAGCGCTGCCGTCGTGAGGAGGCCGAGGCCGGGCACGTCGACGGCGAGCCACCGCCGGTAGATCGGCCCGACGAATCCATCGACGGTCCGGAAGAGCCAGGCGACGGTCACGACGCTGAGGGCGAGGGGCACGGTGACGACGAAGCCGGTGACGAACCGCCGCCGCAGCCACTGGACCACGGTCAGCCCCGTCCGCCCGCCATCCACAGCGCGGCCGCTGCGGCGAGCGCGATGCGGTACCACGCGAAGACGGCCAGCGTGTGGCTGGCGAGGTACTTCAGGAGGTACTTGATGGTCACGAACCCGACGGCGCCCGACACCGCCATGCCCACCAGGAAGAGCCCTCCTTCGCCCGCGCCGAGGCCCGTCCGGAAGAGGTCCAGCCCCTCGTGCAGGGCGGCCGCCATGACGGCCGGCACCCCGAGCACGAACGAGAACCGGGCCGCCTCGTCGCGGCGGAGGCCGGCCAGCATCCCGGTGGTGATCGTCGCGCCCGACCGCGACACGCCCGGCACGAGCGCGGCCGCCTGGGCCGCCCCGATCGCGAAGGCGGCCGGAGCCGAGAGCGTGTCCTCGCCGCGGGTCCCGGCCCCGGCGCGCTCGACCGCGAGGAAGCACACGGCCACGACCGCCAGCGACGCTACCGCCACCCACGGCGAGCGCAGGGTGTGCTCGATCTGGTCCGCGAACAGCAGGCCCGCCACGGCCACCGGCACGGTGCCCACGGCCATGAGCCGAAGGCGCCTTCCGGGGCCGTCAGCCGGCCACAGGGGCGCGCGCGCCAGGCCCGGGACCGCCCGGGCGAGTTCGACGAGATCGGCCCTGAAATAGGCGACGACCGCCGCCAGCGTCCCCACGTGGCAGGCCACGTCGAACGCCAGGCCGAGCCGCCCGGCGTCCCAGCCGAAGAACACGCGTGCCAGGATGAGGTGCGCGGAGCTCGACACGGGCAGGAACTCCGTCAGCCCCTGCACGACGCCGAGCACCACTGCCGCGAGGTAGATCACGATGCCCGCGCGAGGCGCCTACGATGCCCGGCCCTTGCGGCCGCCCTTCTTCCGCGGCGCCGGGGACGCCGGCTCCGCCGACGGGGCCGCCGCCGGCACGCGCGCCGTCCGCTCCGCCTTGTTGCTCAGCAGGATCGCGATGGCGGCCGCGATGAAGATGGTCGAGTAGGTGCCGCTGATGATCCCCACGATCATCGTGAAGGCGAACCCCTCCAGCACCTCGCCGCCGAAGAGGTAGAGCGCCAGCACCGCCAGCAGCGTCGTGCCGGCCGTGATGATCGTGCGGCCCAGCGTCTGGTTGACAGCGGTGTTCACCACGTGCGCCAGCGAGTCGCGCCGCATCGAGCGGAAGTTCTCGCGCACGCGGTCGAAGATGACGATGGTGTCGTTGACCGAGTAGCCCGTGATGGTGAGGATGGCCGCCACCACGTTCAGCGAGAGCTCGTAGCCGAAGAACGCCAGGAACGCGACCGTCACGAGCACGTCGTGCAGCGTCGCGGCGATGGCGCCGAGGGCGAAGGAGAACCGGAACCTGAACGCGATGTAGACGGTGATCCCGAGGACCGAGAAGATCGTCGCCAGCAGGCCCTTGCGCTGCAGCTGCGCCCCGATCACCGGCCCGACCACCTCGGTCCCGACGATCTCGAACTTCCCGAGGTTCGCCTGCTGCAGCGCCTCCGTGGCGGTCTTGACGTCCTGGCTGAGGAGCGCGCCCTGCTCCCGCTCGATCGTCTGCGGCAGCCGCACGAGGACCTCGTGCGCGGCGTCCTGGCCGTACTTCTGCACCACCTTCTCGCCCGGCATCCGGTCGAGGGCCTGGCGGACGCGGTCCTCGCTCACCGCCTGGTCGAACTTGAAGATGATGATGGTCCCGCCCTTGAAGTCGATGCCGAGCGGCAGCCCGCCCTTCGACCACACGAACAGCAGCCCGCCCAGGATTACCGCGAGCGACAGGGCGATGGCGTGCCAGCGCCAGCGGATGAAGTTGTAGTCCGGCTTCTTGAAGATCTGCATGGCTCAGATGCTCAGCGACGCCACGCGGCGCCTGGAGAGGACCAGCTCGAACACCGTCCGGGAGACGAACACGGAGGTGAAGACGTTCGACAGGAGGCCGATCGACAGCGTCGTGGCGAAGCCGCGGATCGGGCCGGTGCCGAACTGGAACAGGAACGCCGCCGAGATGAGCGACGCGATGTGCGTGTCGAGGATCGTCAGGAACACGCGGTCGAAGGCGGCGGAAATCGCCTGCTTCACGCCCCGCTGCGCCGCCAGTTCCTCCTTGATGCGCTCGAAGATCAGGACGTTCGAGTCGACGCCCATGCCGATCGTCAGGATGAACCCCGCGATGCCCGGCAGCGTCATCGTCGCGTCCAGGTAGGACATCATCGCCAGCAGCACCATCAGGTTCACGACCATCGACACGACGGCGTTGATGCCCGCGAGGCGGTAGTAGAAGAGCAGGAAGAGCACGACCAGCGCCAGGCCGCCCAGCGCCGCCGTCAGCCCGGCCCGGATGGAATCGGCGCCGAGGCTCGGGCCGACCGTGCGCTCCTCGAGGTACGTCAGCGAGGCCGGCAGCGCGCCGGACCGCAGGACGAGCGAGAGGTCCTGCACCTCCTGCTGCGTGAACCCGCCGCCGGAGATCCGCCCCTCGTCGAAGATGCGGCCCTCGATGACGGGCGCCGACTGGATCCGGCCGTCGAGGATGATGGCCAGGCGCCGGCCGATGTTCTCGCCCGTCGCCTTCGCGAACTTCCGCGCCCCTTCCTGGTTCAGCGAGAAGCTCACGGCCGGGCGGTTCAGCTCGTCCAGCGACGGCTTCGCCGTCCGGAGGTCCCGCCCGGTCACCGTCGCGACCTTCCGCACCAGGTAGTAGACCGTCTCCGGCCGCTCGCCCGGCGCCGTGGTGTCGCTCGTCCCCGGCACGACGTCCATGTTGCCCGGCATCATGCCGTTGCGGCTCTGCAGCAGCGCCTCGCGGGTGGCCGCCGGCCCGTCCTCGACGAGCTTCAGCTCGAGCAGCGCCGTCGAGCTGATGATGTCCTTGGCCCGCTGCGGGTCCGCGACGCCCGGCAGCTGGACGATGATCTGGTCGCCCCCCGCCCCCGTCTTCGCCACGATGGGCTCGGCGACGCCCAGCTCGTTCACCCGGCGCTCGATCGTCTGCAGGGCCTGCTCGACGGTCTCGTCGCGCAGTTGCGCCACCAGGTTGGGCTTCAGCGAGAAGGTGTACACGCCGCCGGAGCCGGAGTCGCGGTTGTAGCTCGTCTGAATTTCGTTCGCCGCCGCGCGGAACTGGGGGTCCTGGGCGGCCGGCACGCCGCTCACCTTGAACCGTTCGACGCCGTCGGCATCGAGCGTGGCCGCGGTGATGCCCTGCTCCTCGAGCAACTCGCGGAACCGCTCCATGGTGGTCTCGGTCTCGAGCCGCAGCGCGTCGTCGGTGTGCACGCGCAGCACGAGATGCACGCCGCCCTGGATGTCGAGGCCGAGCCGGACCTTCTTGGCCGGGGGGTAGAAGCCCCAGATTGACAGCCCCACGACCGCCAGGATGGCGAGCGCACGCCAGCGAAGATTCTTGTCCATAGCCTCGTCGTTACTGCCCCGACGCGTCGGGGGCGACCGGCTCCTGCCCCTGGTAGCCGCCGACGGCCGCCCTGGAGATCTCGATCCGGACCTTGTCCGCGATCTGGAGCTGCACGGTGTTGTCGGAGATCCGGGTGATCTGCCCGTGGATCCCGCTGGTGGTCACCACGCGGTCGCCGACTTTCAGCGCCGCGAGGAACTGCTGCACCTTCTTCTGCTTCCGCTGCATCGGCATGAGGATGAGGAAGTAGAAGATGGCGAGCACCAGGGCGAACGGGATGAGCTGCGCCCAGAGGTTCGCGCCGCCTTCGGCCGGTGCGGCCATGGCCAGCACCAGGCCCGGACCGGAGAGAGCTGTCAGGGTCATGGTTCACTCAGCGGGGCGGGAGTACACCGCTCGGACGGATTGTCTCAGCGTGTCGAACGTCCCAAACAATATAGCCTGTCTTACCCGCGCCATGGTGTCAAGGTAGAAGCGCAGGTTGTGGATGGTGTTGAGCACGGACGCCCCGATCTCGCCCGACACGAACAGGTGGCGAAGATACGCGCGGGAGTGCGTGCGGCACGTGTAGCAGCCGCACTCCGGGTCCGGGGGCCGCGGATCCTCCGCGAACCGGGCGTTCTTGATGCTGAGGCGCCCCTCGCTCGTGAAGAGCTGGCCGTTCCTGGCGTTCCGGGTCGGCATCACGCAGTCGAACAGGTCGATCCCGCGCGCCACCGCCTCGACGAGGTCCGCGGGCGTGCCGACGCCCATGAGGTAGCGCGGGAGGCCGGCCGGCAGGAGCGGCGCCGTGTGCTCGACGACGGCGTACATGGTGGCGGGCGGCTCGCCGACGCTGAGGCCGCCGATGGCGTACGCCTCGAAGCCGATGGCCAGGGTGCGTTCCGCGCTGAGCGTCCGGAGGGAGGGGACGGTCCCGCCCTGGACGATGCCGAACTGGGCCTGGCCGGGGTTGGACACGAAGGGACGGGACTCGGGACTCGGGGCTCGGGACCCGAGACTTCCGCCTTCGCCAGACGGCCTGCGGGCCGGCTTCGGCGAGACAAGCGGGATTCGGGACTTGGCGCTCGAACCGGTGTCACTTCCCCATTCGGCGAGGTGGAGGAAGCGGTCGCGGCAGCGCCGGGCCCAGCGGGCGGACCGCTCGGTCGACTCCCGCACCGCCGCCTCCGTGGCCGGCTGGGCGAGGCACTCGTCGAGCACCATCG
>CAZBIP010000158.1:0-7517 GCA_964491885.1 uncultured Vicinamibacterales bacterium | reverse complement strand
GTCAGAAGTCAGAAGTCAGAAGTCAGAATCCAGAATTCAGAATCCAGAAGCCAGAACTCAGAAGCCAGAAGCCAGAAGCCAGAATTCAGAAGCCAGAAGCCAGAATTCAGAAGCCAGAATCCAGCTCGGTGTCTCGCCGCCGTCCGACTAGCCCCCAGCCCCTAGTCCCTAGCCCCTACTCTTCATTCCCGAACAGCTCCTCATACGTCTGCCTCCGACGGACGACCTGCCACGTCCCGCCGTCGACGAGCACCTCGGCCGGCATTCTCCGCCGGTTGTAGTTGGACGCCATCACGAACCCGTACGCACCGGCGTCCAGAACGGCGAGGAGGTCGCCGACCTCCACAGGGCCGAGGCTCCGATCGTGCCCCAGCGTGTCGCTTGTTTCGCAGAGCGGCCCCACGATTTCACACGGGCCCGCCGGCCCCTCCCTCGGCTCGACCTCGACGATGCGGTGGAAGGCCTCGTAGAGCATCGGCCTGATGAGTTCCGTCATGCCCGTGTCGAGGACCACGAACCGTGGCGACCCGGGATACGCCTTCGTGTCGGCGACCCGGCCCACCAGCATGCCCGCGGGCGCGACGAGGAACCGGCCCGGCTCGATGAGCAGCCTGAGGCCGGTCTCCTCGACGGCCGGCAGGATGGCCTCGGCGTAGGAGGCCGCACTGGCGCCGGGCCCTCCGTCGTACGCCACGCCGAGGCCGCCTCCCAGGTCGAGGTGCTCGAGGCGGACGCCGGCGTCCCCGACCTCGCGGGCCAGGCCGGCGAGCGCGCGGGCGGCCCGGCCGAGCGGCTTGACGTCCAGGATCTGCGAGCCGAGGTGGACGTGCAGCCCGACCGGCTCGAGCCCGGGCCGGCGCGCGAGATCCCGGGTCAGGGTCGCGGCAAACTCGAGGGGCACGCCGAACTTGTTGAACCGGAGCCCCGTCGAGATGTGCGCGTGGGTGTTCGGATCGATGTCGGGATTGACGCGGAGCGCCACGCGCGCCCGCACGCCCCGCGCGCGCGCCAGGGCGTCGATGCGCGCCGCCTCTCCGTCCGACTCGATGTTGATCGCGTGCACGCCGAGGGCGACGGCGCGGTCCAGTTCGTCGGTCGTCTTGCCCACGCCGGTGAACACGATCTGCGGCGGCTCGAAGCCGGCCCTGAGCGCCGCCTCGATCTCCCCGCCCGAGTTCGCGTCGGCGGCCGCCCCCATCCCGCGCAGGAGCCGCAGGATCGCCAGCGTCGAGTTCGCCTTCAGCGCGAAATGGATCGCGTGCGGGCAGCGCGCGAACGCCCGGTCCAGTTCGGCGTAGGCCGATCGCACGCGCCCGGCGCTGTACACGTAGACCGGCGTCCCTGTCTCGCGGACGACATCCGCCACGAGCACGCCTTCGCAGGCGAGCCGTCCGGCCGCGTGAGCGCCTTCAATCACGACCGCGGCATCTTATCCGACCCGCCGCGCGTTTGACACCCCCCCGGCCACGCGGTATTCTGCGGCGCTGTTTCATTGTTGCGATGCCGAACGACCCGACCACCGCGATCGCGGACGTCCACGCGCTCATCGAGCGATGCCTCCAGGGCGACCAGCAGGCCTGGGAGGCCATCGTCCGCCAGCACTGGCGGCGCGTCTTCAACGTGGCGTACAAGTTCGTCGGCCGCCACGACGAAGCCGAAGACCTCACCCAGGACGTCTTCCTCAAGATCTACAAGTCGCTCGGCACCTTCGACCGCCGCGCGAACTTCCAGACCTGGCTCGTCAGCGTGAGCCGGAACCTGTGCATCGACCACTACCGGAGCGTCCGCAAGGAGCGGGAGGCGATCGATCGCGACGTGAACGCCGCCGACCTGTCGCCGGTGTCCACCGAGGTCAGCCCGCTCGTGGCCCTCGAGCGGCGTGACCTCGCCCGCGAGCTGCGGCGCGCCCTCGAGGAGCTCCCGGACGCCCTGCGGACGGCGGTGGTGATGCGCGACATCCAGGAACTCTCGTACCAGGAGATCGCGGATCGCCTGGGCCTGCCCGAGGGCACGGTGAAGTCCCGGATCAACCGGGGCCGCCACGAACTCGCGCGCCAGATCCTGCGTCTGAGGGAGAAGGGCCAGGCCGCGCTGGCGGCAGCCCGCCGGCCCGGCGCTTCGGGAGCATGAGCATGAAGCTGACCATTGACCACGTCCGCGACGCCGCCGTCGTCCGCGTCGCCGAAAGCCGGCTGATGTACCCGCTGCTCTCCGATTTCTCCTCGGCGGTCACCGGCCTGATCGGCGGCGGGACCCGAAAGGTGATCGTGGACCTCTCGCCCGTCGTCTATATCGACAGCGCCACGATCGGGTGCCTCATGGACCTCTACCGACAATCCGCGGCCGCCGGCGGCTCACTCAAGCTGGCCGGGGTCCAGAAGCGGGTGGAGACGATGCTCACGATGACCGGGGCGCACAACTTCATCCAGCTCTACGCCGACGAGGCAGCCGCGCTCGCCAGCTACGAGGGGTAGCCATGCGGACGATCACCACGACCACCGGCGCGGAAATCCCCCTCGACGGCGATCTGCTGACCGTCATGGAAACGCTGTACCACGAGGTGACGGCGCGGCGGGAGCTCGAGCGATCGTTCGACGACATGGTGCGGGAGATCCAGCACCTCATCGGCCAGATGACCGACGCGGAGCGGGCGTCCTACCTGCAGGAGAGCCTGTTCCTGAACACCGTCACGTACGAAAACGAGCGGCTCGGCGCCTACATGCGCAAGCTGGCCCAGGGCACCTAGCCCGCCCGCGCCCCCGGCGATGGCGCTCGCCCACCTGGCCACGCGGTTCACCTGCTCCTGGCCGTGGAGCACCCTGGTGCTGCTCTGCGACGGCCGCATCGTGTGCGGCTGCGCCGACCCGTACGCGCAGCGCGTGCTCGGCGACGTGCGCCAGGCGTCGCTGCACGACATCTGGAGGGGAGAGGCCGCGTCGGCGCTTCGGCGCGGGCTCAACGCCGGCGGGTCCCCGTTCTGCGGCGACTGTCCCCTGAAGCTTCCGCTGGCCGACGGCCAGGCCCCGCCGGAGCGCGGCCTCGACGTGCCTCCCCTGCCGTCGCGCCTCTACATCGAGTGCACGGCCGCCTGCAACATCTCGTGCTTCCAGTCGTGCTGCGCGCCGGAGACCGGCATCACCAGGACACGCCAGGCCGGCATGCTCGACTTCGAGATCTTCCGTCGTGTCGTGGACGAGGCGGGCCCATCGCTCGGCCGCATCGATTTCTTCAACTACGGCGAGGCGTTCCTGCACAAGCGCGCCGTCGAGATGTGCGAGTACATCAAGCAGCGGCACCCGCACGTCTACCTCTACACGAGCACGAACGGCCTGGCGCTCGGCGAGGAGCGGGCAAGGCGGCTCGTCCGGTCGGGGATCGACGAGGTCACCTTCTCCATCGACGGCGCGTCACAGGACACGTACGTGCGGTACCGGCAGCGCGGCCGCTTCGACACCGCCATGGCCGCCCTGCGCGCGATGGCGGAAGAGAAGCGCGCGGGCGGACGCGACCTTCCCGTTCTCAACTGGCGGTACATCCTTTTCACCTGGAACGACAGCGACGATGAGACGCAGCGGGCCCGGGACATGGCCGCCGAGATCGGCGTCGATCGGCTGACCTGGGAAATCACCGACCACCCCGAGGAGGCGTACTCCAGGAGGTTCCTGCCCGGCACCCCGGACTACGAGCGGATCAGGCACGAGGTCTGGGACACCAGCAACCTCGGGAACGCCATCCCCGGCGCCATGCCGCGCGCCCGCATCGAGGTGTCGTCGATGGTCCCCGGGCTGCCGCTCTTCGCCCGCCGGGGCCGCACGTTCGCGGTGCGCACCCGCGTCCACAACCTGTCGGCCCGGCCGTTCGCGCGCGAGGCCAGTCACGGCCGGCGTCTCGTGCGCCTCGGCGCGCAGCTCTGCGACGCCTCCGGCGCCCTCATCGAGCGCGACTACGCCCGGGCGTGGCTGCCCCGGACGATCGCCGGCGGCGAACAGGCCGCCGTGCCCATCGAGGTGCCCGCCCCGGCCGAGCCAGGCCGCTACCAGCTCAAGTTCGACCTCGTCAGCGAGGGCATCGACTGGTTCGAAGCCTGCGGCTCCGAGACCACGCTGAAGCCGCTCGTCGTGCTCTGACGGCGCGGCGCCTCACGACCCAGGCGGCGGCGCCCACCCCGGCCGGCCCCTGGTTCGGCTGCCCCGAACGGCCCGCCAGAACCGAATCGACGCGCCGTTCGTCAAATCTGATATTATCAGTCGGGATTCCAATGCAGTCAGTCATCTGCGGGTTCCGGGCCCGGAGCGCCCGGCCCAGGCGGCTCGTCTCCGCCCAAGGCGCCAGAGGTGTCTAGGCGCTCGCTGGAGGAGGCGATGGCCGACCTGCGCGCCAATGGCCGTGCGACCCGGTCGTTTCCCCTGGACGGGTTCTTCGGGGATCTGCTCGAGGCCATCGCCGAGGGCGTGATCGCCGCCGACCGCGACGGGCGATTCGTCCTGTTCAACTCCAGCGCCCAGCGCATCCTCCGCCTCGGGCCTCGCGAGGTGCCTGGCGTCGAGTGGATGGGCGCCGCGTCGTGCTTCCTCGAGGACGCCGTGACGCCCTGCCCTCCGGACGACCTGCCCTTGGCCAAGGCCATCCGCGGCGAAACCGTGCGGGACTGCGTCGTGCACGTCCGAAACGCCCGGGTGCCCGACGGCATCTGGATCAGCGTCAACGGGACGCCGCTCCGCGACCGGTCGGGGGCGCTGTACGGGGGCGCGGCCGTGTTCCGGGACGTGACGGACGAACGGCGGCGGATGGAGCGCACGCGCCTGCTCTCCACCGTGGCCGAGCAGACCGCCGACGCGGTCGTGATCACCGACCGGCACGGCGTGATCGAGTACGTCAACCCGGCAGTCGAACGGATGACCGGGTTCACCTCCGACGAACTGATCGGAAAGACACCCCGCGTGCTCCGGTCCGGGCTGCACAGCACCGCCGACTACGCCGCGATGTGGAAGACCCTGCTGAAGGGCGAGGTGTTCAGGGGCACGCTGGTCAACCGGAAGAAGTCCGACGGCGAGCTCTACTATTCGGAGCAGACCATCACGCCCGTCCGGGACGCCTCCGGACAGGTGTCGCGCTTCGTCTCGGTCGCCAAGGATCTGACGGAAGTCCGCGCCGCGCTCGACCGGGCCAGCAAGCTCCGCCTGGCGCGGTCGGTGCAGCAGCGGATGTACCCCGCTCCCCCGCCGTCCACCTGCGGGTTCGACGTCGCCGGCGCCAGCATCCCGGCCGACGAGACCGGCGGCGATTACTACGACTACTTCCGGCTGACCGAAGGCGGCCTTGCGCTCGCGGTCGGCGATGTGAGCGGGCACGGCTTCGACGCCGCGCTGCACATGGTCCAGGCCCGCACCATCCTGCGCGCCCTCGTCGAGGCACACGTCGATCCGGCGGCGGTCCTGTCGCGCATGAACAGCCTCCTCGTCGACGAACTCGACGACCACCGGTTCATCACGCTGATTCTCGCGTGCCTGGACGCCGGGACCCGGAAGCTGCGCTACGCCAGCGCCGGGCACACCACCGGCTACGTCCTCGGCTCGGACGGGAGCGTCAGGGCCGAACTCCGCAGCACCGGGCTCCCGCTCGGGCTCTTCCCCGGGGCATCCTTCGAAACCGCCGCCGTGCCTGGCCTCGAGGACGGCGACCTGGTGGCGCTCTTCACCGACGGCATCGCCGAACGCGTGGACGACGGCCCCGGTTATGGAGCCGAGGGGGCGCTCGAGGACATCAGGCGCTACCGGCACGAGCCGGCCGCCGAGATCGTCCGCCGCGTGTGCCAGGCCGCGAGGGAGGCTGGACCCGGTCCGCAACTCGACGACATGACGATGGTCGTGTGCAAGGCCGGGGCGGCCGCACCCGGCGGCGACGCTCCCGCCGGCTGACGGCGCGGGCGTACGCGACACCGGGCCGCGGGACTCGAGTCCCGCGGCCCGGCATCGCTGGAGGAGGACGAACGAACGGCTAACCGGCCTTGACCGGGACGGCCGACGGCGCGAACGACGGGGCCTGCTCGGGCACCAGCTCGACGACCTTCCACGCATCGCGCTCTTCGAGAATCCGCTTCGCGAAGGCCGTGTGCAGCGCGTGGCCGGCCCGGTGGGCGACCAGGTGCCCGATGATCGGGTAGCCGACGAGCGCCAGGTCCCCGATGGCGTCCAGGATCTTGTGGCGCACGAACTCGTTCTCGTAGCGCAACTGGTTGTTCAGCACGCCGGTCTCGCTCAGCACGATGGCGTTCTCGAGCGACCCGCCGAGCGCCAGCCCCTGCTGGCGCAGCAGCTCCACCTCGTTCAGGAATCCGAAGGTGCGCGCCGGCGCGATGTCGTCCACGAACGCGCCTTCGTTGACCCGCAGCGTGTGCGACTGGTGGCGCAGCAGCGGGTGGTCGAAGCTGATGCTGTAGGTGACCTTGAAGAAGTCCGACGGGTAGAGCGACATCAGCTTGTCGCCGCGCGACACGGTGATGGGACGCAGCACCTTGAGGTAGCGCCGCGGCACCGACAGCGTCCGCAGGCCCGCTTCCTGGATGAGGTAGACGAACGGCGCGGAACTGCCGTCCATGACCGGCACCTCGCGGTGGTCCAGCTCGACCACCGCGTTGTCGAGGCCCATGCAGGTCATCGCGGCGAGCAGGTGCTCGACCGTCTCCACGACGGCGCCGTCACGCGTCAAACCCGTGGCATGATTGGTTCCGCTGACGTGCGCGACCGACGCGGGAATCTCCACACCCAGGTCCGTCCGCCGGAACCGGATGCCCGAATCCGCCGGCGCGGGCTTGAGCGTCAACGTAACTTTGTGACCAGAATGAAGGCCGATGCCGGCGCAGGTGACTTGGCGTCGCAGGGTCCGTTGAAAAGCCATAATCCTCTCGCCGGGTCAGTAAACCAAACCGCTCTCTAGCACGCAATCCTCATACCGGCGGCCAACTTCTCGACCAGGCACAGCTAACCCTTTTATCATCAACACTTTTATCGGCAGTATGCCTCGACCCCATGACGGTCATCCACGAGCAATGCAGTCAGGATGACACAGGAAAAACGCCCCTGCGTGTGGCAAATCCGCCACACCTCGAGGGTCATCCCCTCCCCTTCCCGATGACGGCCGCCAGCACCTGCCCGGTGTAGGACGCCGGGTTCGACGCGACCGATTCGGGCGTGCCTTCCGCCACGATCCGCCCCCCCGCTTCTCCCCCATCGGGCCCGAGGTCGATGAGGTGGTCGGCCGTCTTGACGACATCCAGGTTGTGCTCGATCACCACCACCGTGTTGCCCTGGTCCACCAGCTTGTTCAGCACGTCGAGCAACTTCTTCACGTCGTCGAAGTGCAGGCCCGTCGTCGGCTCGTCGAGGATGTAGAGCGTCTCGCCCTGCTGGCGCTTGCTCAGCTCCAGCGAGAGTTTCAACCGCTGCGCCTCGCCGCCGGAGAGCGTCGTCGCCGACTGGCCGAGTTGCAGGTAGCCGAGGCCGACGGCGTCGAGCGTG
>CAZBIP010000157.1:0-7528 GCA_964491885.1 uncultured Vicinamibacterales bacterium | reverse complement strand
GGACCACCGCACCTCCGGCACCAGCAGCATCGACGGCGCGATCATGATGCCGTCGTTCAGGTAGGTGACGAGTTCTCCGATGTCATAGGCCTCGCCTTTCCCGTCTCCGATCGTGACGAGATCGAGCGGCCGGACGAGCATGCGCCCGCGCCCGCCTGCGTAGGTGTCGCGGCCGTAAATGGGCACGACGCCGAAGAAGCGGATGCGCATGTGGAAGATGCGCGCGACCGCGAGCCGCGTGTTGTACTGCCAGCCCTCGCACGCCATCCACCGATCCCGCTCGGAGCGCCTGAAGCGGCCGTGAAAGCCGATCCGGAAGGACCAGTCGCGCGGGCGCCCTTCGACGCGCATGAAGCGCAGGTAGCGCCGCACCGCGTCGGGCAGGCCCTGCAGGTCGGCCTCGGTGACCGGGCCGGCGTCGCCCCCCGGCCGGGGGCTTCTGGGCAGCCCCATCACCGCCAGTTCCCGCATGAACTTCCTGCGCATCGCCCTGCCTCCCTGCGCATTATCCGCCGATCCGCGCGCGGATCGGCGATCGGCGTTGAACCGTGTCGGCGAGACGCACTAGACTGCGAGCGCAGCGGTTTCCCGCGCGTCGGCCTTTCCCCGATCGGCATGGAGCGCAGCCCTATGAACGCGTCACCACGGACGTCACGCCGGCACCTGGCACGGCTGGCAGCCGTTGTGCCGCTCGCGCTCGTCGTGGCGGTCTCGGCCGCCCCGCCGCCTCAGTCGGCCGCGCCGGCCAAACCGGATTTCGGCCCGCACGTGCGGATCTTCGACCCGTCGATGGCGCCTTCCGATATCCAGGCCCAGATCGACGCGGTGTTCGCGGAGCAAGGCGGCAGCGAGTTCGGGACGGGGCGTTACGCGCTCCTGTTCATGCCCGGCAGCTATCCCGTCGACGTGCCGGTCGGGTACTACACCCAGGTGATCGGGCTGGGCGCATCGCCGGACCGGGTGGAGATCGCGGGGCACCTGAAGGCCGGCCCGGTGAAGGGGGACAGGGCGCTCGTCACCTTCTGGCGGTCCGCCGAGGGACTGTCGGTCCGCCCGCCGAGCGGCGTCATGCAGTGGGCCGTGTCGCAGGCCGCGCCGCTCCGCCGCATGCACGTGCGAGGCGACCTCGTGCTGCACCAGAACTCCGGGTACGCGAGCGGCGGCTGGATGAGCGACACGGTCGTCGACGGCACCGTCAGCTCGGGGCCGCAGCAGCAGTGGATCTCGCGGAACACCGAGTGGGCGGCGTGGACGGGCGCGAACTGGAACATGGTCTTCGTCGGCGCGGTCAACGCGCCGGCGGGCGCATGGCCCGAGGCGGCCGTCACCCGGATCGACAAGACCCCGCTCGTCCGTGAGAAACCGTTTCTCATGATCGACGTCCGGGAGCGCTGGGTCGTCCGCGTGCCCGCGCTCCAGGCCGACACGTCCGGCGTGAGCTGGCGCATGGGCCTCACGCCAGGCCGGTACATTCCGCTCCGGCGGTTCTACCTGGCCCGGCCGGACGTGGACACGGCGGCGACGATCAACGCGCAACTGGCAAAGGGCAGGCACCTGATCTTCACGCCTGGCATCTACCGCCTGAAGGAGACCATCAGGGTCACGAAACCCGGCACCGTCGTGATGGGACTCGGGTTCCCGACGCTCGCCGCCGAGGGAGGCGCCGCGGCCATGTCCACCGCCGACGTGGACGGGATCGTCATCTCGGGGCTGTTCTTCGACGCGGGCCAGCTCAAGGTGCCGGTGCTCCTCGAGGTCGGCCCCCCGACGAGCAGGGCGCGCCACGCGCTGAACCCGACGTCGCTGCACGACGTGTTCTTCCGCGTCGGCGGCGCCGCGCCGGGCAAGGCCGCCGTCAATCTTCGCGTCAACGCCCACGACACCATCGTCGATCACACGTGGATTTGGCGGGCGGACCACGGCACCGGCGTGGGCTGGGCCGACAACGTCAGCGCCAACGGGCTGGTGGTGAACGGCCACAACGTCACCGTCTACGGCCTGTTCGTCGAGCACCACCAGGAGTTCCAGACGCTGTGGAACGGCCACGGCGGGCGGGTGTACTTCTACCAGTGCGAACTCCCGTACGACCCGCCCGACCAGGCGAGCTACTCGAGCGCCTCCGGCACGAACGGCTGGGCCGCCTACAAGGTGGCGGACACGGTGACGAGCCACGAGGCGTGGGGCCTGGGGGTGTACAGCGTGTTCCGGCGGCCCAACATCACGCTCTCGAGGGCGTTCGAGGTGCCGAAGGTGCCGGGCGTGAAGCTCCATCACCTCGTCACCGTCTGCATCGGCCCGAACGGCGAGATCAGCAACGTCGTCAACGACGAGGGCGGGGCGACGCTCCCGAACGTCAAGCGCCTGCCGAGGGTGACCGGCTACCCCGCCGCCGCACGGTGACGGGCGACGCATCGGAGGACAAGACCATGCCACACGGCAACCGTCACCGTTGGATGATGACGCTCGTCGCTGCCGGCCTGCTGGCGCTGGCGCTCGTTCCGCACGCGGCCGGCGCGCAGGCGCTCGTGAACCCGGCGACGGAGAAGAGGATCGACGCCCTCCTCGCGAAGATGACGATCGAGGAGAAGGTCGGGCAGCTCAACCAGTACAGCAGCCCGTTCGACGTGACCGGGCCCGCGCCGAGCCAGGGCGCCCAGAAGGCGGCCTACGACCAGATCCGCACCGGGCTCGTCGGCTCGATGCTGAACGTCACCGGCGCGGACGCCACCCGGAAGGCCCAGCAGCTGGCCGTCGAGAACAGCCGGCTCAAGATTCCGCTCATCTTCGGCTTCGACGTCATCCATGGGTACCGGACGATCTTCCCGATCCCGCTCGGAGAGGCCGCGAGCTGGGACCCCGTCGCGGTCGAGCGTTCGGCGCGCATCTCGGCGACCGAGGCTGCGGCGGCCGGCCTGCACTGGACGTTCGGGCCGATGGTGGACGTTTCGCGCGATGCGCGATGGGGCCGCGTCATGGAAGGGTCGGGCGAAGACCCCTTCCTCGGGGCGAAGATGGCGGCCGCGCGCGTGCGCGGTTTCCAGGGCGCCGATCTGGCCGCCGTGGACACCATCGCCGCCTGCGCGAAGCACTACGCGGCGTACGGCTTTGCCGAGTCGGGGCGCGACTACAACACCGTCGACATCTCCGAGCACACCCTGCGCAACGTGGTGCTGCCGCCGTTCAAGGCGGCCGCCGACGCCGGCGCGGCGACGTTCATGAACTCGTTCAACGAGATCGGCGGCGTGCCGGCCACAGGCAGCGCGCATCTCCAGCGCGACATCCTCAAGGGCGAGTGGGGGTTCAAGGGCTTCGTCGTCTCCGACTGGGGGTCCATCGGCGAGATGATCCGCCACGGGTATTCCGAGAACCTCTCGCACGCGGCGCAACAGGCCATGACGGCCGGCAGCGACATGGACATGGAGTCGCGCGCCTACGTCGGTCACCTGGCCGCGATCGTGAAGTCGGGCAAGGTGGACGTCAAGCTGGTGGACGACGCCGTGCGCAGGGTGCTGCGGGTGAAGTTCGCGCTGGGCCTCTTCGACGACCCGTACCGGTACTCGGACGAGGCTCGGGAGAAGGCCGCGACGCTGACGGCGGCCAACATGGAGGCGGCCCGGGACGTCGCGCGCACGTCCATCGTGCTGCTGAAGAACGACGGCATCCTGCCCCTCGACAAGGCGGTGCGCACGATCGCCGTCATCGGGCCGCTGGCGAACGACAAGGACGCGCCGCTGGGCAACTGGCGCGGGCGGGGCGAGGCGGACTCCGCCGTGTCGCTCCTCGAGGGCGTCAAGGCCGCCGTCTCGCCGGCGACCAGGGTCATCTACGCGGAGGGCGCGAAGCTCGTCACGGGACCGCGGGCGTTCCCGACCCGGTCCGTCTACAACACGACCGACCGGTCGGGCTTCGCCGCCGCGGCCGAAGCGGCCCGCGCCGCCGACGTCGTGCTGCTGGCCATCGGCGAGGACGCGTTCCAGTCGGGCGAGGGCCGCAGCCAGACGGATCTCGGGCTCAAAGGGCTGCAGGACGAACTGCTGGCCACGGTGCTCGCGGCCAACACGCGGACCGTCGTGGTGCTGTCGAGCGGAAGACCTCTTGTCATCGGGCACGTCGCCGACGCCGTGCCCGCGCTGCTCGAGGCGTGGCATCTCGGGTCCCAGTCCGGGCACGCCATCGCCGACGTGCTCTTCGGCGCGCACAACCCGAGCGGGAAGTTGCCCGTGTCCTTCCCGCGCGCCGTCGGGCAGGTGCCGGTGTACTACAACCACAAGAACACCGGCCGGCCCGGGCCCGAGGCTGGCGTCACGTGGTCGCACTTCACCGATGCGCCGAACGACGCGCTCTACCCCTTCGGCTTCGGCCTGAGCTACACGACGTTCGCGTACTCGGACCCGAAGCTCAGCGCAGCCGAACTGACGGCGAACGGCCAGCTCGCGGTCTCGGTCACGATCACCAACACGGGTCACCGGGCCGGGACGGAGGTCGTGCAACTGTACGTGCGCGACATGGTCGGCAGCGTGACGCGGCCGGTCAAGGAACTGAAGGGCTTCGAGCGCGTCGAGCTCGGGCCCGGCCAGTCGCGCGACGTGACCTTCACGCTCACGCCGGCGGACCTGGCGTTCTACACGGCCCGCGGCCGGTGGGAAGCCGAGCCCGGCGCGTTCAGGGTGTTCGTGGGGGGTAACTCGCGCGACGTGAAGGAAGCCTCCTTCACGCTGCGCTGACGCGGCAGCTCGTTCACGGCGTGACACGGACCCGGCAGGAGATCTGATGGCGAACCCAGACGCACCCGGCCCGCGGCAGGGCATGTTCACGACGGACGACGGGAGGAACGTGGCCGTCACGTTCGCCCTCGTCAGCTCGCTGTTCCTGCTCTGGGGCCTCTGCAACGGCATGATCGACGTGATGGACAAGCACTTCCAGACCGAGCTCGGCCTGACGAAGTCGCAGTCCGCCTGGGTGCAGTTCGCCCACTACCTCGGGTACTTCCTGATGGCGCTGCCGGCCGGCTGGCTGGCGGGCCGTCTCGGCTACAAGGGCGGGATCATCGCCGGCCTCCTGATGGTCGCGGCCGGCGGCTTCTGGTTCATCCCGGCGACCCACGTGAACGCGCTGGCGCAGGCCGGGGCCGTGTCGCAGACGACGGCCTTCATCGGCTACCTCGCCGGCGTCTGCGCGATCGCCGCCGGCCTCACGTTCCTCGAGACGGTCGCCAATCCCTACACCACCGTGCTCGGCCCCCAGAAGTACGCCGCCACGCGCATCAACCTCGCGCAGTCCTGCAACGGCGTGGGCTGGATCTTCGGGCCGATCATCGGGGGGATCTTCTTCTACTCGACCGACGCGTCGGGGCGCAGCACGGGCAGCGAGACGCTCTACATCCCCTACCTCGTCGTCGCCCTCGTCGTGCTCGTGCTGGCGGTCGTCTTCTACTTCGCCTACATTCCCGACATCAAGACCGAGGACGACTACCACCTGGACGACGGGACGCCCGAGGTGTCGCACTCGATCTGGAAGCACCCGCACTTCGCCGTGGCGGTGGCGGCGCAGTTCCTCTACGTCGCGGCCCAGGCGGGCATCTTCAGCTTCTTCATCAACTACATGACCGAGGAGGTGCACCCGATCCCCGCGTCGTGGCGGCTCGACGCGCTCGGCACGTGGTTCGAGACCGACGCCGGCGGGCTCCTGCGCATCAGCGACCGCGGCGCGGCGAACCTCGCGTCCGCCGGGTTCCTGTGCTTCCTCATCGGGCGGTTCACGGGCGCGGGCCTCCTCCGGAAGTACCCGGCGCACAAGGTGCTCGGCCTCTACGGCGTCCTGAACGTCGCGGCGTGCTTCCTCGTGTTCCTCAAGCTCGGGTGGTTCTCGGTCGCGGCGGTGTTCCTCAGCTATTTCTTCATGTCGATCATGTTCCCGACGATCTTCGCCCTCGGAATCTTCGGCCTCGGGGCCCGGGCGAAGAAGGCGTCCGCCTTCATCGTCATGGCGATCATGGGAGGCGCGCTCCTGCCCAAGCTGATGGGCCACGTGGCCGACGTCTACGACATGTCCCGCGGCTTCATCGTGCCGCTCGCCTGCTTCGCCTTCGTGGCCGCCTACGGCTACCTGTGGCCGAAGCTGAGCGGGGCCGCGTCCATGACGATTTCGCAGCCTTCGGGCAGACACTGAGGATTCCGCGTGAGACCCATCCGTCACCTGCGTTGGTACATCGGCGGGCTGTTCTTCCTGTCCACCGTCATCAACTACATCGACCGCCAGACGCTCAGCGTGCTGGCGCCGTACCTGAAGACCGAGTTCTCCTGGAGCAACGCCGACTTCGCGCTCATCATCATCTCGTTCCGCGTGGCCTACGCCTTCGGGCAGACGGGCGCGGGGCAGGTGCTCGACCGCGTCGGCACGCGCCGGGGGCTGAGCCTCGGCGTCGCCTTCTATTCGACCGCCGCGATGCTGACGTCGCTGGCCTCGGGCCTCAGGTCCTTCTGCTTCTTCCGCTTTCTGCTCGGCGCCGGCGAGGCGGCCAACTGGCCGGGCGCCACCAAGGGCGTGTCGGAGTGGTTCCCGCGGCGGGAGAGCGGCTGGGCGGTGGCGCTCTTCGACAGCGGGTCGTCGATCGGCGGCGCCATCGCGCCAGTGCTCGTCCTGTGGATCTTCCACACCTTCGGCAGCTGGCGGCCGGCGTTCATCATCACGGGCACGCTCGGCTTCGCCTGGCTCCTGCTGTTCCGGTGGTTCTACCAGTCCCCGGAGACGCACCCGCGCCTGTCGGCCGAGGAACGGGCGTACATCCTGGCCGACAGGGCCGAGCGCCGGGCGGGGCCTGCCGTGGTGTCCGAGCGGCTCCCGATGCGCACCCTTCTTCGGCTGCCGCAGACGTGGGGCGTGATCGTCGCCAAGACGCTGACCGACCCGGTCTGGTTCTTCATCACCGACTGGTTCGCCATCTTCCTGGTGTCGCGCGGCTTCAGGCTCGAGAACAGCCTGTTCGCGTTCTGGGTGCCGTTCCTCGCGGCCGACGCCGGCAACTTCCTCGCCGGCGGCGTGTCGAGCGCGATGATCAAGCGCGGGTGGTCGGTCGGCGCCGCCCGCAAGACGGTCATCGTCGTGTGCGCTCTCGGCATGACCCTGATCGCGGCGGTGGCGTTCGTCTCGAGCCTGTGGTGGATCACCGTGTGCCTGGCGATCTCGACGCTGTGCTACGCGGCGCTGTCCACGATGGTGCTGAACCTGCCGGCTGACATCTACCCGACCCATTCGGTGGCGTCGGTGAGCGGCATGAGCGGGACCGGGGCAGGCATCGGGACCATCGTCGCCACCTACCTGACGGGCGTCGTCGCGGACCACTACTCGTTCGCGCCGATCCTAATCGTGGCGAGCCTGGTGCCGCTCGTGGCAGCGGGGGCCACCCTGGCGCTCGTCAGGAACACCAGGGCGACACGGGGCATGCTCAACCAGATCTAGTGCCCCGGGTCTTCCCGTCGACTGCGCTCAGGGCAGGCAGGTCCCGGGGGCTGCGAGACAGATGGAGCCC
>CAZBIP010000156.1:1784-7652 GCA_964491885.1 uncultured Vicinamibacterales bacterium | reverse complement strand
TGGGGCAAGAAGTCCGATCCGGCGGCGTTCATCGCCTACTGGGAGCCGGAGAATCCTTACGCCTACCCTGCCGTGCTGCGGTCGCTGCTGGCGGCGGGGTACCCCGGCCAGGCGTTCACGGTCGCGAACGAAGGCGAGCCGGGGGAGGCCATCGCGACGGGGCTGTCGCGCCTGCCCGGGGAACTGGCGCTCAACGCGCCCGAGGTGCTGCTGCTGCTCGACGGCGCGAACGACCTGCTCGGCAACCCGAGCAGCGCGACCACGGAGTACATCGCCGGCCAGCTGCGCCAGATGGTCCGGACGGCGAAGTCGCAGCGCCCGGGGATCGCGGTGCTCCTGGCGAACTTCCCACCGCAGTACCACGGCACGATTCCCTACGACCGCGGCGCGGGCGCGGAGTTCGTGCCGGAGCTCAACCAGCGCATCGCGTCCGTCGCCGCAGCCGAGGGGGCGACGCTCGTGAACGTCTACGCGCCGCTCTCGGCGGACGTCAAGCGGTACATCGGCGCCGACGGGCTGCACCCGACCGAGGCGGGGTTCGCCCTGATGGCCCAGACGTTCTACGCGGCGATCCGGCAGACGTTCGAAACGAAGGCGGCCTCCAGCCGCTGACGTGAACCCGGGTCGGGCCCGGCACCCGCAGGCCGCGGCGACGGTCCGACCCACCCGCGCGGGAGCGCAGACCACCGTGGACGTAAAACGCATCGGCGTGCTGACGAGCGGCGGCGACGCCTCGGGCATGAACGCGGCCCTCCGGGCCGTCGTCCGGACGGCCCTGGACAACGGACTCGAGGTGCACGGCATCTTCGAGGGGTACCGGGGCCTCATCGACGGCGGCGACATGATCCGGCCGCTCGGCTGGCGGGATGTCGGCGGCGTCATTCATCGCGGGGGAACGTTCATCGGCTCGGCCCGATCCGAGGCGTTCCGCACCCGCGAAGGCCGGATGAAGGCCGCGCTGAACCTGCTGGCGCGCGGCATCGACTGCCTGGTGGTCATCGGCGGCGACGGGTCGCTGACGGGCGCCGACGTCCTCCGGCGCGAGTGGCCCGAGTTCGTGAACGAGCTCGAATCGTCGGGCGCCGTCGAACCCGGGACCGCGGCGCGCCACCCGCGCCTCGTCGTCGTCGGCCTCGTCGGCTCGATCGACAACGACGCGGCCGGCACCGACATGACCATCGGGGCGGATACCGCCCTGCACCGGATCACCGAGGCCGTGGACGCGATCGGCAGCACGGCCTCGAGCCACCGCCGCGCGTTCATTGTCGAAGTCATGGGCCGCCACTGCGGCTACCTCGCGCTCATGGCCGCCATCGCCACGGGCGCCGACGCCGTGTTCATCCCGGAAGATCCTCCGGCAGACGACGACTGGGAGTCGGGCCTCGTGCGGCAGTTGGTCGCGGGAAGGGAGGCGGGCCGCCGTCACTCGATCGTGATCGTCGCGGAGGGCGCGACCGATCGGCAGGGCGCGGCCATCACGAGCGAGCGGGTGCGCGGCGTGTTGAGCGAGGGCCTCGGCGAAGCCGTTCGGGTCACGACGCTGGGGCACGTGCAGCGGGGAGGATCCCCGAGCGCCTTCGACCGCACGCTTGGCACGACGATGGGCCACGCCGCGGTCGAAACGATCCTGTCGGGGGAGGCGGACCACCAGGCCCTCGTCATGGGCATGCGGGGCAACCGCGCCGTCCGGGTGCCGCTCGAGGCGTGTGTGGCCGACTCCCGGGCGATCAACGAGTGCCTGTCGTCCCGTCAGTACGCCCGGGCGCTCGAGCTTCGCGGCGCGAGCTTCAACGAGTCGCTGAGCACGTACCGCACGCTCGTCAGGGCCCTCCCCCACCCGCCGAAGGAGGGCCGGCGCCGCCTCCGCCTGGCCGTCCTGCACGCCGGCGCCCCCGCCCCCGGCATGAACGCGGCCGTCCGCGCCGCCGCGCGGCTGGGCCTGGACGACGGGCACGTGGTGCTGGGCGTCAGGCGGGGCGTGCACGGCCTCGTGAGCGGCGACCTGTTCGAGATGAACTGGATGAGCGTGAACGGATGGGCCCCGATGGGCGGCGCCGAGCTCGGGACGTCGCGCGACGTGCCGTCGGGGCCCGACCTGTACGCCATCGCGCGCACCATCGAACGGCAGGCGATCGACGGCCTCCTCTTCATCGGGGGCTGGGAGGCGTACGAAACCGCGTATCGCCTCTTCGAGGAGCGCAAGAACTACCCGGCCTTCAACATCCCGCTGGTCTGCCTGCCGGCGACGATCGACAACAACCTGCCGGGCACGGAGCTGAGCATCGGCGCCGACACGGCGCTCAACAACATCGTCGAGGTGGTGGACAAGATCAAGCAGTCGGCGGTGGCCGAGCAACGCTGCTACGTCGTCGAGGTGATGGGGCGGCGCTGCGGGTACCTGGCGCTCATGGGCGGGTTGGCGACGGGAGCGGAGCGGGTGTACCTGCACGAGGAGGGCGTCACGCTCCAGCGCCTCGTGGACGACCTCGGCGTGCTGGTGGAGGGCTTTTCGAAGGGCAAGCGGCTGGGCCTCATGATCCGGAGCGAGCGCGCGAACGACGTCTACGACACGCGGTTCATGTGCGCGCTGTTCGAGCAGGAAGGCGGCGGGCTGTTCGACGTGCGCGAGAGCATTCTCGGCCACCTGCAGCAGGGCGGCGACCCGTCGCCGTTCGACCGGATCCAGGCCACGAAACTGGCGCGGCTCAGCATCCGCCAGGTGATCGCGGACGCGCTGGCCGGGCGCGCGCCGGCGCAGTTCATCGGGACGGTGTCGGGAAAGGTCGAGTTCAACGCCTTTGAAGACTATCCCCGCCTGATAGACGCGACGAACCGGCGGCCGAAGCAGCAGTGGTGGCTGAGCTTGCGGAGCATCAACGACGCGCTCGCCAGGCCCGCGCCGCGCGGTCGCGCGGACGAGGGCGCGCCGCCAACGGCCTGACGCCGTCAGGCCTCGGCAGGACCACCCGCAGGCCCGGCTGCGGCAGGATCGGCAGGCTCAACTGCGGCAGGCTCGACCGTGTCGGGAGGGGCCGGCGCCAGCGCGGCAGGACCGGCCGCCACGGCGGCGGCAGGCGGCGGCGGAGCTGCCGAAGGCGATGGGCGCGGGATGCCGGCCGCGTCGTAGATGTCGGGCTCGTCGAGGCTCTCCTTTTCGAGCAGCCTGGCGACGATGCGGTCGAGCTTGTCGCGGTTCTCCCGCAGCAGGCGCCGCGCCTCGGCGTAGCACTCGTCGGTGATGCGGCGGACCTCTTCGTCCACGGCGTTCAGGAGCCCGTCCGAGATTCCCGCCATGCGCGGGTCCCCGTCCGGCGGCAGCACCGACAACGTCCCGATCCGCTCGGACATTCCCCATCGGCCGACCATCGACCGGGCAATCCTCGTCACCATCTCGAGGTCGCTCTCCGCGCCCGTGGTGACGACGTCGAAGATCTCCTTCTCGGCGGCCATGCCTCCGAGCGCGCCGATAATCCGTCCGCGCAGGTAGTTCGCGTCGTAGCCGTAGCGGTCCGACTCGGGGGTCGACAGGGTGACGCCCAGCGCGCGGCCGCGCGGAATGATCGACACCTTGCGCACCGGGTCCGCGCCCGGCTGGAGCATCCCGAGCAGCGCGTGGCCGGCCTCGTGGTACGCCGTGCGGCATCGCTCCGCCGCGGGGATCACGACGTTCCTGGCCGTTCCCAGCTGCACCTTCTCGAGCGCGTCCGCCAGGTCCTTCTGGCGCACGGCGCTCTCGCCGAGCCTTGCCGCCAGGAGCGCGGCTTCGTTGACGAGGTTGGCGAGGTCGGCGCCCGTCATGCCCGGCGTCGACGACGCGATCTTCTCGAGGTCGACGCCGTCGGCCAGGGGGACCTTCCGCGTGTGCACCTGCAGGATCTGCACGCGCCCCTTGTGGTCCGGCGGATGGACGATGACCTGGCGGTCGAAGCGCCCCGGCCGCAGGAGCGCCGGGTCGAGGACGTCCGCCCGGTTCGTCGCGGCGAGCACGACCACGCCCTCGTGGCCGGAGAAGCCGTCCATCTCGGTCAGGATCTGGTTCAGCGTCTGCTCGCGCTCGTCGTGGCCGCCCACGGCGCGCGAGCCGCCGCGCGCGCGCCCGATGGTGTCGATCTCGTCGATGAAGATGATGGCCGGGGCCACCTTGCGCGCCTCCGCGAACAGTTCGCGGACGCGGCTGGCGCCGACGCCGACGATCATCTCGATGAACTCCGAGGCGCTGGCGCTGAAGAACGGCACCTTGGCCTCGCCGGCCGTGGCGCGCGCGAGCAGCGTCTTGCCCGTCCCCGGCGCCCCGGACAGCAGCACGCCCTTGGGCGCGCGGGCGCCGAGCCGCTGGTACTTGCCGGGGTCCCTGAGGAAGTCGACGATCTCGTTGATCTCCGCCTCGACTTCGTCGATGCCGGCGACGTCGTCGAACGTCACGCGGACCGACTGGGGATCGACGCGGCTCTGCTTCTTGCCCCCGAGCAGGCCGCCGGCCATCGCCCCCTGCTGGCGCCGGAACATCCAGACGTAGAAGGCCACGAGCAGGAGCAGCGGCGCCGACGAGATGAGCAAGTTCGTCAGGAAGCCGCGATGCTGCACCACCGGCGTGGCGCGGACCGTCGCGCCGCCTCCGGCCAGTTCGGCGAGGAGGTCGTCGCCCGCGAACGTCGGCCGCTCGGTGATGAACTGCTTGTAGGTGCCGTCCTGGCTGCCCGGCGTCTGCGCGGGCTTCTTCAGCTCGCCTTCGATTGAATCCCCGCGCGCGAAGACGCCGTCCACGTTCTTGGCGGCCACCTGCGCCTTGAATTCGGTATACGGGACGGCCTGCGGGCCGGACACCCGGTCCTGGAACGTCAGGACGGCGAAGAACGCGAGGTAGACCCCCAGCCAGATCGCGGCGTTGGCCCACCGCGGACGCTTCTGAGGAGGCTGGCCGGCCGGCAGCCCCTCGGTTCGCCAGGGCTTCGGCGTCTGGGGACCCGGCGTGTCGGGCGGCGGGCCCGCAGCCGCGCGATCGCGCGCCGCGTTGGGCGGAGACGAGTGCTCGGGTGCGGCCATGGGCCGGAAATCCCCTCCGGCTGAGCGCGTGACCGGCCGCCCAGCCGGTGGAAGACGAAGTTAGAAGCGGAGCCTGAGGCCGGCCCCGACCTGGAGCCCGCCCACCTTGACGTCGAGGGGGGCGCCGCCCGCCGGCTCGAGGCCGATGGTCCGGCCGGAATACCGGATCATCGCGCCGACGCCGACGTTGTTGGCGAAGCGGTAGGTCAGGTCCGCGCCGACGTTGAACCCGATCCGGCTCGCCGTCGTCTCAGCCGCGGTCGTCGTCAGGCTGACGGACGTGTACGGCGGGCCGGCTTCCGCCACGGTCGGCGTGAGCACCGTGCCCTGCGTCAGCTTGAACGCCGTCGGGCCGCCCGAGAAGGCCACGTCGACCTTGTCGGTGATCGGCAGCAGCCAGACGAGCTGGAAGTGGAACGCCTGCTCGGTGTGCTTGAGGTCCTCGACCTTGGCGCTGGCGGAACGCGGCGCGTCGTACACGAGCGGGCTCGGCACCGACGCGGTGACGTCCGAGAACCCGGTGGTGCTCAGGCGCGAGTAGGTGACGCCCACGCCGAAATTACCGAAGACGCGGATGCCGCCGCCGACCTCGAAGAACGGCGCGCTCGCGTCGATGTCCTGCGTGCCCTTGATCGAGCCGGTCTCGTCGTAGATCTTGAAGTCCTGCGTCGAGGTGACGGCCTCGGACCCGGTGACCTGCATCCCCAGGTTGACGTGGGCGTATGCGCGCCCCTCCCAGGGGAGCGCCTGCGCGTACGCCGGCGACACCAGCGCCGTCAGCCCGAGCACACAGAGCATCGATCCGAACACCTGCTTCATCATGGG
>CAZBIP010000156.1:0-1684 GCA_964491885.1 uncultured Vicinamibacterales bacterium | reverse complement strand
GTCCCTACTTGATGCCGATGAGCTCGATGTCGAAGACGAGCATGCCCGACGGCATCCCTTCCTGGCCGTCGTACGCCAGGCGCTGCGGGATCCAGAACCGCCGCTTTTCGCCCTCCACCATGAGCTGCACGCCCTCGGTCCAGCCGGGAATCACTTCGTCCAGCGGGAAGGTCGCGGCCTGGCCGCGCACCACGGAGCTGTCGAACATCTTGCCGTCGGTCGTCCAGCCGGTGTAGTGGACGGTGACGCGGCTGCTCCGCTTCGGGTGCACGGTGCCCGTGCCCGGCGCCAGCACCTTGTACGCGAGGCCGCTCTTGGTCTTCTGGGCATCGGCCGGCGCCGCAGCCACGTCAGGGGGCGTCGTCAGGCCGGGCTTGATTTCGATGAGCTCGATGTCGAACACCAGCATGCCCTTCGGCCGGTCCTCGCGGCCCTTGTACGCAAGAGCCTCGGGGATCCAGGCCCGGCGCTTCTCGCCGACCACCATCAGCTGTACGGCTTCGCTCCAGCCGGGGATGACCCGGGGAAGCTGGAACGACGACGCCTTGCCCCTGGGGTAGGAGCTGTCGAACATCTTGCCTTCGCTCGTCCAGCCGATGTAGTGCACGCTGACGTAGTCGTCGGCCTTCGGGCGGTCCTTCCCGGTTCCCGGCACCAGCACCTTGGTGGCGAGCCCGGACGGGGTCTTGATCGCGTCGGCGGGCGGCGCGGCGACATCGGCCGGCGCTACGTACGACCTGACGACCGGGGGCGCGGCAGCCGGCGCCTGCGGCGCGGCGTTCACCGGGGCGGCAACGACGAGTGCGGCGGCGAGCGCGCACCACGGGAGCACTGCGGGACGGTAATGAAGAGCCATCATGCGGGTTCTGTGTCCTTGTCCTTCTTCTTGCGTGACGTCGTCGTGCGGGCCCTCGGTTTCCGGGCCGCCGTGGGCTTGGTCTTGGGGACTGCCGGTCCGGCCTTCCGCCGGCGGCGCGGCGTCGCCTCGGCGGCTGGAGGTGCCTCCGCCTGGCGCTCGCTGGAATCGGGGGCGATGAGCACGAACGGCTCGGCGTGCTCGACCGGTGAGGGGGCGGTGACGATCGCGGCGTCTGCGGCCGGCGCTCCGGCCTCGTCGCCGTCGAAGCCGGCGCTCGCCGCCATCGGGCGCTCGTCCGCCGGCGCCGGGGCTTCGGCTTCGATTGGCGCCCCGGCCGGCTCGGCCGCCAAAGGAGCCGCGGGCAGGCGCAGTTGCGGTCCCTGGAAGACGCGCATCACGCCCTGCCGGTCCCGCTCGAGTCGAACGAGCCCGTCGCGCTGAACCGAGCGGAGGATCTCGACGAGGTTGCCGTGGCGGCGCTCGTCAAATCCGGGGTCGGCCGCCCGCATGGCCTGCTTCACGTTCCGGACGTACATCGGCCAGCGGGCGATGGATCCCGGCGTGGCGAGCACGCGCTGCAGCAGCCGGATGCCGTCGACGATGGACGCGGGCGGCGCCTCGTCGTGGGCCGCCGGCTGCGCGTCGGCCTCGCCGGCCGCCGCGACGGGCTGCGCGGCGTGGGGCGGGACGTGAGGCGCGATGTGGGACGCGACCGCGTCCGCCTCGCCCGGCTGCGACTCGCCGGCGTCGTGGCCGTTGTCCGCGTCCCGCAGCTCGACGAGCACGCTCCGGCCGGCGCTGCGAAGCGCGACCACACCGGTCTCG
>CAZBIP010000155.1:0-7681 GCA_964491885.1 uncultured Vicinamibacterales bacterium | reverse complement strand
CCTGCACAGATCACGAGTCGAACCCGTTCGGCATCCAGTGGATGTGCTACGACGCGGACTGTCCCCTGCCGCGGCTGGTGCGCGAGGTGGCGCACGTGGCGTTCGAGGTGGATGATCTTGCGGAGGCGCTGGCGGGCAAGACCGTGCTCATCCCGCCGAACTCGCCGTCGCCCGGCGTGCTCGTGGCCTTCATCGAGGAGAGCGGCGCCCCGGTTGAGTTGCTGCAGTTCCTGGACGGCTGACCGGTTGGGGTCCGACTCTGACCCCGCCTGCGGGCCGTCAGCTGAGCGGGCGCCGGGCGACGAAGAACTCGTACCCCTGGATGTGGCTATACCGCTCGTACATGTCGATCTCGACATCGAGTTCCGCGATGACGCCGAGGCCGACCGCATCGCCGCTCCACGCGCGCCTGAACTCCCCGAGCCGCGCCTTCATGGGCTCGTAGAAGTAGCGCGTCCAGGCCTCCCGCGGCAGCGTGAAATGGCCGACGATGTCGAGGCCTGCGCCCGTCACGACGGCGGCTTTCTCGGCGATGGACGCAATGTCCGGGTATTCCACATTCCACCAGCGGCGAACCTCATCCATACGACCTCGCTGGCCGCGACGTACCCTCCCGGCCGGACCAGGCGCGCGCACAGTTCGAGCCCGTTGCGAAAGCCCATGCTGTAGAGCGCGCCTTCAGACCAGACGAGATCGAAGACGCCGGCCGCGAAGGGCGCGCCGCGCATGTCGGCGCACACCGGATCGAGGCGGTGCGAGAGCCCCGCTGCCCGCGCCGCCGCGGCCTGCTGGACGACGAACGGCCGATGGAGATCGAGAGTCGCCACGCGCCCGCCGGTCAGCCTGGCCAGCTCGACCGAACCGCGGCCGGGGCCGCAGCCGAGATCGAGGACGCGCGGATCTGCCGGAAGGTCCGGCATCAGGCCCAGCGCGCGGCTCGTGGACCCGGGGTCGCCGGGCCCGCCGCGAGGCATCTTCTCGAAGATCTCGTAGATGCGCGCCAGACGCTGTGTATCCGGACCCAGTGAGCCAGTCACACCAGAGATTGTAGTCCGGCGCCGCCCGGGACGCTGAGTCAGCCATCCAGCAGGCGAGCCAATTCGCGCGCCCTGGCCCGCACGTCGAACCCGTTCAAGCATCGCACCACGCAGTCCGTGCAGGTCGTGCAAGGGATGCCGGACGGTGCCCACGACCGGAGCACGTGCCGGGCGTGAGCGGGCCGCCCGTGCCCGAGGGCGTACATGTAGCCGCGCATGAGGTCGGGGACCGGCACGCCCAGCGGGCACTGCGGCACGCACGCCGCGCACTGCTGGCAGTAGAGCCCCGGGAGGCTCGCGGCCGCTGCAAGGCGGAGGCCGTCCTCCTCAGCCGCTGACAGCGCGGGGTCGCACATCACCTCGACGTCCTCGGCCAATTCGTCGAAGTTGGAGAACGCCGGAATCGCGGTGTGGACGTGCGGGTCCCGGAGTACCCACCGCAGCGCGGCCTTCATGTCGATCTTCCGGAGACGCCGCGAGTCCCAGTAGACGCCGGCCTGCGTCTTCATGGCAATCACGCCCAGTCCGGCCGCGGCGGCCTCGCCGATGGCGGCCCGCACATCCTCCCGGTGCGACTGCCTGAAGTTGTAAGCCGTCAGCACGACGTCCCAGAAGCCGCTCTCCACCGCGGCTCTGATGACCGCCGGCTCGTTCCGGTGCGTCGCGAGCCCGGTGAAACGGATTGTGCCCCGGCGCTTGAGTTCGTCGTAGGCCTTCATGTACGGCTCGTGCAGGGCGGTCGCGGGATCGTTGATCGACGCCAGGAAGTAGATGTCGAGGTACTCGAGGCCGAGGCGCTGCAGACTCCCATCGAGGAGCGGCGCGATGGCGGCGGGGTTGGCGTTGGTGCCCAGATCCTCCGACGGGCCGCCGCCGGAGAACCGGTAGTCCGGCAGGTCCGGGCTGCTGGCGATGATGAACGAGTCGCGCGGGCGGCCGCGCAGGAGCCGCCCGAGCGTCCGCTCGTGGTTCTGTTCCGCGTAAGAGCCCGACGTCTGGAGGTAGCGCATCCCCGCCTCCAGCGCCGCACCCAGCACCCCCGGTTCATACGCCGAGCCCACGCTGACGACGGGCACCACGAGGCCCGTGCGTCCCAGTGTCCGCAGCACGGGCTGAGTGGCGCGCGGGGGGCGCTCGCCGGAGCGCGTTGACGGCGAGCAGCCGGTCAGGAACGCGGCGCCGGCCGCGCCGACTGCGCCGGCGGCGAGGAACTCGCGCCGAGTCGTGCGCCGGACATTCGCCATGACGCCCTCCCCGCGTGAGCAGCCCGCCCCTCCCATCCCCGCCGGGTCTTCGACCTCCCTCAGCGGGACGCCGCGACGAGGATGGCTGAGAGCCAGTTGACGAGATAATGGCACGCCACACCCGGCCACAGGCTGCGGGTCTTCACGTAGATGAGTCCGAAGAGCGATCCAGCGAGTCCCTGCAGCAGCACGGCAGTCCTGGCCTCGCTCCGCGGATTCCCGGCGCGGGAGCCGTCGGCGAGTACGCGGCGGCCAGGACCACCAGCGCAGTTGCCGTGCAGAAGCTGAGGCGCGTCATGCCCTCACCTCCGGACGTCATCGGCCAAGAGCGTCGGTCTGGGGATCGCCAGGCTCGAATGGGACGAACCGCATCATCATCCGGTCGTAGATCTGCCCGGGGAAGGCGGCCTCGATCTGTTCAAGGGTCCGCAACCCGAACACGAACGCGAGGGTGATGGGGTCCGTCCGCCACGCGGTCCTTCCTTCGTAGAAGCCGTACCACGTCGCGTAGTGCGGCTGCATCTCGCCCGTCCTGATGCGGGTGAGAGACTGCACGAGCGCATCCATCGCGCGTGCGCCGAGCCGGGTGTACCGAGCGCTCAGGAAAGCGCGCTCCGACTCGGTCAGGCCCGTGCCGATCTCGATCCAGAACGCGCCGTCGAGCCCGTCGGCGAAGATCGAGAGCTGCCCGCCCTTCGTGTCGCCGGCCACGATATGGACCGTGCGCTCGTGGCTGATGACTGCGGTGACGTTGCGCCAGCGGTGCCCCGCCATGTCCCAGCGTCCCAAGTCCAGGTCGGTGCGCATCATGTTCCAGACGTGGAACAGCGGCCGCGCAAGCTCCGCGTGTGTCAGGCCGAGGGCCGAGACCGTCCGGTTGTCATCCTTCAGGACGTCGATGATGTCTTCGTCCGCCCCGATGAATCCCTCGACCGACAGCGCGCCTGGCCGCGCGAGGTCGGTGATCTCGCCCGCCGACCGGCCGGTGATCACGCGGGCGCGCTCGATCTCGACCTGCGAATGAAGCCCGGTCCGTTCCAGCGTCGGGAAGTCCTGGCCGTCGGCGCGGCACTGCCCGTCCGCCGCCTTCAGTGTGGCCGGCACGATGCCATACTTGCCGTTCTGCAGGAGGGTCAGCACCAGTTCGGTACCGTCGGCGGCGGTCAGCGGCGAAGGGATGTCGGGGCGTGCGTCGAGGACCTCGGGGTACAGCCGGTAGGTCCGGCCCGCGAAGTCCAGCGATCCCGATGTGACCACCGCCGGCGACCTGGGCGGCGCGCACCGGCGCGCGTCACGGTCCCATGGCGTCGGCCGCGCCGTCGCGAGGGCCGAGGCGGCCTCGGGCGTGTCGAGCCTGCGGAGCGCCTTCGCCGCCCAGTACCGAACCTCGGCATCCGAGTCTCCGAGCACGCCGCGAAGCGCAGTCGCCGCGCCGGCGTCCCGCAGCCTGTCAAGCGCCCGCGCCGCCGCGCGGCGGACTCGTGCATCGTCGTTCCGCAGGGCGCGTGCGAGCGCGACGCCGACGTCCGGCGCGCCCAGCGTGCCGAGGGCCGCTGCGGCCATCCACGCCGAGCCGGCGTCGCCCAGAGCGCTCACGAGCGGGGCTGCGGCGCGCATTGTTCCCAATTCGCCGAGGAGCCAGGCGGCATTCATACGAACATCGGGGTCCGCATGGCGAAGCCGTCCGGCCACGGCCTCGACCAAGTTCTCCGGCTTCGCCGGACGGGCCGAGGCGATGCGTGCAAGCGCGACTGCCGCCTCGCGCCGCACGGTCGGGCTATGATCCTCGAGCGTTCGAAGCAGGGGATCGACGGTATCGGCGGCCGCGACGCGGCCGAGCGCCCAGGCCGCCTGCCATCGGAGCCGGTCGGACGGGGAGTCGAGGGCTCGAATCGCGGCGTTTGCCGCCACGACTCCCTGCGCGGCCAGCGCCTCTCTCAGTGCCAATCGCACCTCGCCGCTCGGATCGTCGAGGGCCGGGGCGAGCAGCGCGGCGGCGCCGGCGGCCCTGACGAAGCCGAGCGCGCGCGCGGCCTCCGCTCGGACGTACCAGGCATTGTCTGCGAGCATGGGGCGCAGCGGGTCGATGGCGCGTGCGTCTCCGAGACCCGCCAGCGACAGAGCCGCGGCGCGCCGGATCGGACCGTTGTCCCTGTCCAGGGCCTCCCACAGGGCGTCGGCGCTTTGCGGCGTCTTGACGAAGCGCAGCGCGGCCGCGGCGGACCCGGCGACCGCCGGGTCCGCGCCGCGCAGCGCCACAATGATGCCATCGACCGCCGGCGCCGTCCCGATTCGAGCCAGGGGCGCGCACGCCCGCTGCGCTCGCCTGCCGCCGGCGCGGAGTTCCGCCAACAACGGAGCGACGGCGGGGTCGCCGATCGCGACGAGCTTCTCGGCCGCCTCGTCCCCGTACCGGCCGCCGAGCGAGGCGATGAGCGCCGGAACCCCGTCGGTTGTCTGCTGCGGAGCCTGGCGCGCGGGGGCGGCGGCGCTCCAGGCCGCGAAGAGAACCGCCGCGATGCCCGCGACCGTACCGCGCGGAGTCATGACGCCTCCTCACCCGGGGAGTGTACGGGGATTATCGCTCCAATCGCGCCGCCGGGCTCTACAGGTGCGCCTCGCTGGCCGCCTTGACGCGGACGCCGAGCCGCAGCAGGCCGCGGAAGGCGAGCAGCGCCAGCATCACCAGTGCCGCGCTCGAGACCCACGGGGCGCCGCCGAGCCAGGTCACGACGCCCCACTGGCTGAGCGCCGGCCAACCGTCGACGTGCTTCAGATTGGCCATGTGAACGAGGGCGAGCAGGAGTCCAGCGACGACGCCCACGCCGATGACCGGAAACATGGCCGCCATGCCGACGCGCCAGATCCCTATCTGCACGCCGGCGCCGATGAGCAATGTCGTCGCGCACACGAGGGTGATGTACACCCGCGTCTCCGGTCCGGCGAATCCGTCACCGGCTCGCAGGAGAGCCACGCCCGTCATGAACGTCCAGGCCACCGCCACGAACGACAGGACGAGGACAAACTTCGTGCGGGCCACGGTCCGGTCGGGGATGGGGAGCAGCCGGATGAAGGCGTAGCGCTCGTCGTGCTCGCTAGACCCAATGGCACTGATCATCCAGACCGGCAGAAACAGGGGAATCACCTCGAACACGGGCCAGTCGCGCGTCAGCATGAACCGGCCGAGGAGGCCGATGTAGGTCAGGACGGTCGTCACGTAGAAGAACGAGCTGCGGCGGAGAATCGGGTTCATCTCAGGCCCCCTTGATGAACGAGAGCAGAATGTCATCGAGGCTGGCGTGATCGACCCGCGCATCGCCCGACGCGAGCGCGGGAGCCAGCGCCTCGCGCACGCCCGGGAAGTCTGCCGTCAGGCCGCGGCTGCCGAACGGCTGGCGCCGCACCGTCGCGAACTGTGCCTCGATCGCGCGGTCGAGCGAGCCGTCCTTGTAGACCACCCATTTCCACCTCGTCGCCAGGTCGTCCGCGCTCTCCCGCAGCACGACCCGGCCCTCGTGGAGGAACGTGATGTCCTCCGCGATCTCGTCGAGGCCGTCCGTGATGTGCGAGGCCACGATCACGGTCGTGTCGCCGGCGTTCGCCAGCCCGCGCAGGCGATCGAGAAGCGCGCGGCGATGGACGATGTCCAGGCCTGCAGTCGGCTCGTCGAGGATGAGCAGTTCGGCCCCGTGCGACAACGCCAGCGCCAGCGACAGGAGCTTCTTCTGGCCGCCCGACAGGTGCTTCACCTTCTTGAGCGGGTTCACCCGGAAGTCCTCCAGCAGGCGGAAGAAGCCCGCGCCGTCCCAGCGCGCGTAGCAGGGCGCCGCGAAGCGCGCGTGCCACTCGACTGTCTTGTTCTCGTAGAAGACCGGCTCCTGCGGGACGTACCCGATGCGGTTCTTCAGGTCCCGCTCCGCCTCCCCATACGAGTGCCCGAGGACGAGCAGTGAGCCGGACGGCACTGGCGTCTGCCCTGCCAGCATGCGGAGCAGCGTGGACTTGCCGGCGGCGTTCGGACCGAAGATCCCCGAGATCGAGCCCCGGCGGACCGCCAGGTTGATCCCCCGGAGGCTGAAGTCCTCGTAGTGCTTCGTCAGGTCGGTCGCCTCGAGCACGGTGTCCATGTCAGTTCCCCTCAATTTGCCGGGCGAGGCGGGCGATGTCGCCCGCCGAGATGCCGAACTTCGCGCTCGACTGGACTAGCCGGCGCAGTTCCTCCCGGACTTCCGCGAGCTTCCGCTCCCGCAACGCGTCGCGCTCCACGTCGGCGACGTAGGAGCCGAGCCCGGCGCGGGTCAGGATGTAGCCTTCGGTTTCGAGGTCCTGGTAGGCGCGCTTGATCGTAATGGCGCTGACGTTCAGCGCCTCCGACAGCTCCCGGACCGACGGCAGGCGCTCGGTGGGCTTGAGGTCGCCGGCCGCGATCGCGTCCTTGATCTGGTCGGTGACCTGCTTGTAGAGCGGGTCCGGATGACTGGGTGAGAGCGCCACGAACACGCTGGCCACCTCCTCATGTCCTACTTAGTATACTAAATATACACAGTATCAATTCCCGGGTCAACTCTCGGCCCACGCTTCTTCTTGGGCTGAACGGGCACCCTCGTTCCATCTCCCACACATGAACTGCCGGTCGACGGGCTCAGCCCCGGTGGTCAGTGCTTCGGACGTGCAGCCCTCGATGGAACGAGAGGCCCTGAGTCGACGTATGCTCTGGATACAGCCATTCCCCTCAGCCCGATGACGGCCCCCGCGTTCAGGAGCACCCCATGACCCGTTTGCTTCTGGCGGCAACAGCGCTCAGCGCGGTGCTCATCCCGAGTCAGCCTCTCGTCGGGCCATCGCCTTGGCCAGCCACCGGCCAGCAGGACTCCATCCATGCCGCCGCCCGGGCGGGCGATGTTGCGGCGGTCCGCGCGCGCATCGAGCAGGACGCCAGGCTGGCCGACGCCAGGGACGGAGCAGGTCGGACGCCGCTTCACGAGGCCGCCGGCAACGGACGCGCGGACGTCGCGTTGGTGCTGATCTCCCACGGCGCACAGGTGGGGGCAATCGACAACAACGCCTGGACCCCGCTCCACTTTGCGGCGGCCGGCGACCACGCCGAGGTGGTCCGCCTACTCATCTCTCAGAAGGCCGTGCTCGAGTCCCGGACCTCGGAGGGTGAGACGCCTCTGGCGCTGGCTGCGGCGAGCGGTTGCAGCGGCGCCGTGGCTCGGCTCCTCGAGGCGGGGGCCGCGACCGAGGCTGCGAACGCCTATGGCCGCACGCCGCTGCTGCTGGTGGCCAGGGAATCTGGACGGGCGGACATCGCGCGCCTGCTGCTGGATGGGAAGGCCGATGCCAACGCGAAGGACAAGTTTGGCGACACGCCGCTCACGCTGGCGGCGTGGCGGGGAT
>CAZBIP010000154.1:0-7700 GCA_964491885.1 uncultured Vicinamibacterales bacterium | reverse complement strand
GTCGTGGCCGATTGCGGCGACGGCCGGGAGGCGGTGCGGCTCGCGGCCGAACTGGCCCCGGACGTCGTCGTCCTCGACATCGGCATGCCGGCGCTCGGCGGCATCGAGGCGGCGCGGCAAATCGCGCGGCAGAGCCCCGCCCCGAGGATCCTGATCCTGTCGATGCACGCCGACGAGGCGCACATCACCCAGGCGGTGGAGGCCGGCGCCAGCGGCTACCTGCTGAAAGACTCGGCCGACGACGACCTGGTCAGGGCCGTGCGCGCGACCGTGCAGGGCAAGTCGTTCTTCAGCCCGGCCGCGGCGGCCGTGCTGCTCGACGAGTACCGGCGGTCGCTGGCGCGGAGGGGCGTCACCGACCGGTACGACACGCTGTCCGGGCGGGAGCGCGAGGTGTTCCAGTTGATGGCGGAGGGACGCAGCAACAAGGCGATCGCCGCGATGCTGGGTGTCGCGCCCGCCACCGTCGAGACGCACCGCGCGCACGTGCTCGAGAAACTCGATCTGCACTCGGTGGCGGAAGTGGTGCTCTACGCCGTGCGGCGTGGCATCATCTCGTAGCGCCGGCCGGCCCCGGGGGGGCAGGGCCGCCCGGAAGGGAAAGGACGTCGACATGGACGCACAGATCCTCGAAGCCATCAGGGACATGTTCGCGGCGGAGCGGGTGCTCGGCCTTGCCGTGCTGATCGACGGGGCGCCGGAGGCCGGGCTGCTGCCGTACGCGGTGCGCCCGGACTACGGCGCGCTCTACGTGCAGGCGTCAGGCCTGGCCCGGCACACCCGGGGCCTGCAGCCCGGGGCGGCGGTGGGCGTGCTCATCCACGAGGCGGACGCGCCCGGGGCGGACCCGCTGCAGATCCGGCGCCTGACCGTGCAGGCGTCGGTCGCCGTCCTCGACCGCGAGAGCGAGGCCTTCGAGCGCGCGCAGGCCGTGTACGTCGGCCGCTTTCCCTCGGCGGAGATGACGCTGAGCCTCGGCGACTTCAACCTCTACGAGTTGACGCTGGGGCGCGGGCGGTACGTCGCGGGTTTCGGCCAGGCGTTCAACCTGGGGCCCGACACGTTCCGGCAGATCGGGGCGCTCCCGTCGCACTGACGGGCCGGCCGGCGGCGCCCGCGGGCGCCCTGCCGGTCCCCCGCGGAACCCGGAGGCCGCCGGGTCCGTCTACACCTCAAAGGCCGCGTCCGGACGGAGCCGGGCGGGCCCCCGGCCGGCGCCGGGGCCCGCTCCCGCTTGATTCGCCCGGCGGGGCCGCGGTATGATCCTACCTACCGGTAGGTACACACTAACAGGTTCGCCTCAGGATGCCCGTTCCGACACCCCGCGCCCGACGCCCGCGCCGCCTCGCCCTCGAGCCCGACTCCCACCAGCGCCTCCTCCGGGCCGCCATCGAGCTGTTCGAGCGCAAGGGCTACGCCTCCACGTCCGTCCGTGAGATCGTCGAGCGCGCCGGCGTCGCGAAGCCGGGTCTCTACTATTACTTCAAGAGCAAGGACGGCATCCTGATCGCGGCGCTCGAGCTCGCCGTGGCGGAGCTCGACCGCGTCCTGAGCCGCCTCTCGGCCGCTCCCGGCAGCGCGCGCGTCCGCCTCGCCGAGATCGCCGAGCGCCTGCTGGTGGGCTCGCGCAGCCGGGCCTCCCTGGTGCGCGTGGCCAACGCCGTCTTCTTCAGCCCCCGCGAGTCCGTCCCGCCGTTCGACTTCCGCGTGTTCGACCGGACGGTCACCCGTCACCTCCGGCGCGTCGTCGCCGACGGCGTCGCGTCGGGCGAGATCCGTGCGGAGGCCTCGCGCGGCCTGGTGCTCGCCATGCAGGGGCTCCTGATGCTGGCCATCGGCCAGCACGCCGACGGGCGCCCCGAAACCGTCGGCCCGAAAGACATGCGGAGGCTCGTCGACCTGGTGTTTGACGGCGCGGGCGTCGCCCCGCGCCTTGTGAAGGGTGCGTCATCATGAAGCTGCGTCTCGTGTCCTGGCTGTCCCTCCTCGCCGCCGCCTCGCTCGCGGCGGCGGCCTGCTCCGGCTCGTCGGCCCCCGCGGCCACCCAGCCGGCGCAGGACGCCGGCCGTCCCCCGGTGGCGGTCACGGTGGTCCCGGCGGCGACGGGCGTCTTCGAGGAGAGCGTCGAGATCGTCGGCACGCTCGACCCGAAGTTCGCGGCCGACGTGAAGTCCGAGGTCACCGGCACCGTCAAGGCCGTCTACGTGACGGAATGGGTCCCGGTGCGGAAGGGCGCCCTGCTCGCGCGGCTGGACACGACGGAGATCGAGGCCGGCATCGCCGCGCTCAAGGCCGTCGAGGCCCAGGCGCGCGTCGCGGAGGCGCGCGCGCGGCGGGAGTACGACCGCGCGCTCCAGCTCAAGCAGTACGGCCTCATCACGCCGCAGAACCTGGACGATGCGACGTCGGCCGTGGAAGCGGCGGAGGCCGGGACGGCCGCCGCCGTCGCGCAGACGCGCACCGCCGAGGCGCGGCTGGCCAAGGCGAACGTGGTCGCGCCCATCGACGGCGTCGTCGCCTACCGCGGCATCAGCGTCGGCGATCGCGTCGAGAACATGGGCGGCAACGGCCCGGTCTTCCGCATCGTCGACACCAGGCTGTTCGACCTCACGGCCTCCGTTCCCTCCTCGCGCGTCGCGGCCGTGCGCATCGGCCAGCCGATCCAGTTCACGACCGACTCGCTGCCGGGCCGGGCGTTCGAGGGCAAGGTCAAGTTCATCAACCCGGAGATCGACGCCGCGAGCCGCTCCGCCAAGGTGATCGTCGAGGTCCCGAACCCCGGCGGCCAGCTCAAGGGCGGCGCCTTCGTCAAGGGCCGCATCGTCGTGACCAGCCGGCCGGACGTCCTGCAGGTGCCGCGGGAGGCGATCCTGAACTGGAACGTCGAGCAGCAGACGGCGGAGGTGCTCGTGGCGCGCGGCGGGCAGGCCGAGAAGCGCGCCGTGAAGACGGGTCTGGCGGGCGCCGCCACCGTCGAGATCGTGTCGGGCCTGAACGCGGGAGACGCCGTCATCACCCGCGGGGCGTTCGGGCTGCAGCCCGGTGATCGGATCACGGTCGTGACGGGCGAAGGGGCGTAGCGATGTTCCTCTCCAACCTCTCCATCAAGCGGCCGGTCGTCGCCACGGTGATGATGCTCACCCTGGTGACGCTGGGCCTCTTCTCCGCGCGCCGCCTGCCCATCGATCTGATGCCGTCGGTCGAGATCCCGGTGCTGTCCATCGTCGTCGAGTACCCGGGCGCCTCGCCCGAGGCGGTCGAGCGCGAGGTCAGCCGGAAGATCGAGGAGTCGATCAACTCCATCGCCGGCATCAAGCACGTCCAGTCGATTTCCCGCGAGGGGTTCGCGACGATCATCGCCGAGTTCGATCTCGAGGTGAAGATCAACGACGTGTCGCAGGAGGCGCGGGCGAAGATCAACATGATCCGCCGCGAGCTGCCTGCCGGCATCGCCGACCCGGTCATCCAGAAGTTCGACTTCCAGGCGATGCCGATCGTGTCGCTCGCGGTGCGGTCCACGACCATGGCGCCGCAGGACCTGACGGCCATCGCCGACCGCACGGTCAAGCGCCGCCTCGAGAGCCTCCCCGGCGTGGCGCGCGCGCGCCTCGTCGGCGCCGCCGACCGGGAGGTGATCGTCGAGGTGGACCCCGCGCGGCTGTCGGCGCTCGGCATGGGCGTCGACGAGGTCGTCGCGGGCCTCGCGTCGGAGAACGTCAACACCCCCCTCGGGCGCCTGACGCAGGGCCGCACGGAGATGCCGCTCCGCATCTCCGGCAAGCCCGCGGACGTCGAGGGCTTCGCGTCGATGGTCGTCAGCCGCCGCGGCGGCCAGCCGATCCGGCTGTCCGACGTCGCCGACGTGCGGGACGGCGTCGAAGAGCAGCGCTCGCTGGCGCTCATCGACGGCGAGCCGGCCGTGGCCATCGACATCACCAAGCAGACCGCGGCGAACGTCGTGGCGGTCGTGGACGGCGTCCGCGCCGCCGTGGACGACCTGAACGCCAGGATGCCGTCGGGCGTGCGGATCGACGTCGTCCGCGACACCTCGGGCTTCATCCGCGAGGCGGTCGCCGACGTCGAGGTGACGCTGATCCTCGGCGCGCTCCTCACCGTCTTCATCGTGTTCCTCTTCCTGAACTCCTGGAGGTCCACGGTCATCACCGGCCTCACGCTGCCCGTCTCGGTCATCTCGTCGTTCATCGTCATGTACTTCCTCAACATGACGCTGAACATGCTGACCCTCATGGCGCTCTCCCTCGCCATCGGGCTCCTCATCGACGACGCGATCGTCGTGCGGGAGAACATCGTGCGGCACCTCGAGCACGGCGAGGACCACTTCGAAGCCGCCCGCAAGGGGACCGACGAGATCGGCCTGGCGGTGCTCGCCACCTCGATGTCCATCATCGCGGTGTTCGTCCCCGTGGCGTTCATGAAGGGCGTGGCCGGCCGCTTCTTCTACCAGTTCGGCCTCACCGTCGCGTTCGCCGTGGCCGTGTCGCTCTTCGTGTCCTTCACGATGGACCCGATGCTCTCCTCCCGCTGGCACGACCCGGACATCCTCAGGCAGGGCAAGCGGAGCTGGTGGCACAAGCCGCTCGACGCCTTCAACGACTGGTTCGAGCGGATGGCGGACGGCTACAAGCGGGTCATCGGATGGTCCCTCGACCACCGCGCCGGCGTCTCGCTGATGGCGGTCGTGGCGTTCGCGGCCGGCGTCGGGGTCCTCACGCTGCTGCCGACCGAGTTCATGTCGCCGATGGACCAGGGCGAGTTCGCCGTCAAGTTCCAGAGCGCGCCGGGCGCGTCCATGGCCGAGACCCGCGGGCGCCTCGCCGAGGTGCTGAAGGCCCTCGCCGAGTCGAAGGAGGTCCGCTTCACGTACGCCTCGATCGGGGCCGGCGAGTCGGACACCGTGCGCGACGCGACGGTGTTCGTCAAGCTCGTCCCCAGGGCCGAGCGCGAGCGGACCCTCAAGCAGTTCGTGCACGACACGCGTGTGAGGCTCGAGAAGGTCCCCGGCGTCCAGCTCTGGGTCATGGAGGAGTCGGACGCCTTCCAGAAGCCGCTCCAGATCCTGATTCAGGGCGACGACATCGCCACGCTGAAGCAGTACGGGGCCGCGGTGAAGCGCGAGCTCTACACCGTGCCCGGCATCGTCGACATCTCGGCCGCCATGGAGAACGATCTGCCCGAGTACCGCCTGACCGTGGACCGCGAGCGCGCCGCCGCGACCGGCCTCGGCAGCGGCGCCCTGGCCAATGCCATCGGCGTGCTCGTCGGCGGCCAGGTCGTCTCGACGTACGAGGACGAGCAGGGCGAGGCCATCGACGTGCGCGTGCGCCTGCCCGAGTCGCTGCGGGGCGACGTCCGCCAGGTCGCCGACCTGAAGGTGTCCGTGCCGTCGCAGACCGGGACGGCGCTCGTCCCCCTGGCCGACCTCGTGACGTTCACCCGCGCCTCGTCGGCCGCCGAGATCTCCCGGCGCGACCTCGCCCGGCAGGTCACCGTGGACGCCAACCTGGACGGCCTGCCCCTGGGCAGCGCCGGGACGCTGGCCATGGAGGCCGCGTCGCGCGTGAAGATGGAGCCGGGCTACAGCATGGCGCTCGGCGGCGACACCGAGATGATGGTCGAGTCGTTCCAGTACATGGGCGAGGCCCTCGTGCTGGCCATCATCTTCGTGTACCTGATCCTCGCGGCCCAGTTCGAGTCCTTCGTCGACCCGTTCGCGATCATGTTCTCGCTGCCGCTCTCCGTCGTCGGCATGGCGGGCATGCTGGCGCTCACCGGCGACACGATCAGCATCATGTCGCTCATCGGCCTCATCATGCTGATGGGGCTCGTGACGAAGAACGCGATCCTGCTCGTCGACTACACGAAGGTGCTGCGCCGGCGCGGCATGGATCGGCGCGGCGCGCTCATCAACGCGGGGCGGACCCGCCTGCGCCCGATCCTGATGACCACGTCGGCGATGGTCTTCGGGATGCTCCCGCTGGCCCTCGCCCTCGGCGAAGGGGGCGAGTTCCGGGCCCCGATGGCGCGCGGCGTCATCGGCGGACTCATCACGTCGACCCTGCTGACGCTCGTCGTCGTGCCGGTCGTGTACTCCGTGCTCGACGACATCGTCGCGTGGGCGTTCGGCCGGAAGAAGGAGGCCGCGGCGGCCGCGACCACCGCCGTCCTCGCCGCCGTCTTCGTCCTCGGGGCCGGTTCTTCGGCATTCGCGCAGCAGCCGGCGCCCGCCCTTCCGCTGGCGCACGCGGCGTCGGCAGCCGCGGCCCCGGCGGCGCCCGCGGCCACCGCGCTCTCCGACGCGGCCGCCCTGGCCGCGCAGGCGACGGCGCCTGCCGAGGTGCGGGTCCTCACGCTGGACCAGGCCCTGGCGATCGCGGCGTCGCAGAACCGCGACATCCAGAAGGCGCTCGAATACAAGAAGTGGGTGCAGGGCAAGTACGAGCAGGAGCGCGCCGCCGCCCTCCCCCAGCTGAGCTTCACCGGCTCCCTGTCGAAATCCGCCGACAACAGCCAGAGCAAGCTGTTCTCGAACCTCATGCCCCCGTCGGACTCCGAGTCCGACAGCGGCGACGTCGGGTTCGGCGACGTCTTCGGCGGCTCGACCAGCACCCGGGCCGCGACGTTTTCGATCCGTCAGACCGTCTTCACGTGGGGACAGGTGGGCGCCGCGATCCGGGCGGCGAAGCTCGGCTTCGACTACAGCGGCCACCAGTTGCGCCGCTTCCAGCAGGCCGTCGCCAAGGACGTGACGACAGCCTTCTACAACGTGCTGGCGGCCCGTGAGGTCGTCCGGATCGCCCAGGACGATCTCGCCCAGAAGTCCAGGCACCTGGACGAGGTGACGAAACGCCAGTCGGCCGGGACGGCCACCGACTACGACGTGCTCGCCGGGCAGGTCGCGGTCGAGAACGCCAAGCCGGCCGTGATCCGCAGCCAGAACACGGTGCGGGCCGCCCGGGAGCAGCTGCGCTTCCTGCTGGCCGAGACCCGCGAGGTGGACGTGGAAGGCACCCTCTCGACCGTGGTCGAGCCGGTGCCGGGCTACGACGACGTGCTCGCGAAGGCGCTCCGGAACCGGCCCGAACTCGGCGAGATGGGATCGCAGCAGGGCGTGTACGCGGAGCTCATCAAGATCGCGGGGTCCGCCAGCAAGCCGCGGGTGGACTTCTCGGCGTCCTGGGGCCAGCAGCGCCTGGCGATCTCGACCCTCTCCGGGACCGGCTCCGCCTGGAACGCGGCCCTGGTGGCCACGGTGCCGATCTTCGACGGCTGGCGGACGAAGGGCCTGGTGGCGCAGGCGAAGAGCAGCCAGCGAAGCCTCGACATCGACGCGTTGAAGCTGCGGGACGCCATCTCGCTGGAGGTCCGGACCGCGGTGGACAGCGCGCGGGAGGCGGCGGAACTCCTGGCCGCGGCGAGCGGGCCGGTCACGCAGGCCGAGCGGCTGCTGGCGCTGGCGGAAAAGGGGTTCGAACTCGGCGTGAAGACGCGCCTGGACGTCCAGGACGCGGAGGTGAACCTGCAGGCCGCGCGCGCCAACCTCGCGGCCGCGCAGCGCGGGTACCGCGTGGCGCGGGTCAACCTCGACTGGGTCGCGGGCGTGCTCGACGGCGGCGCGCCGGCCGCGCCACCGTCGCCGGCGAAGTAGCGGACCGCGCGGCCTCGGCGAGCCGCGCGGCCAA
>CAZBIP010000153.1:2637-7712 GCA_964491885.1 uncultured Vicinamibacterales bacterium | reverse complement strand
CCGCAGGCGAGAGGCGCGGAGCCGGAGAGCCCGAACTACACGCCGGCGCTCGTGGTGCTGACGTCCCTCTTCTTCATGTGGGGCTTCATCACCTGCCTGAACGACATCCTGATCCCGCACCTGAAGACGGTCTTCTCGCTGAACTACACCCAGGTGATGCTGATCCAGTTCACCTTCTTCGCGGCGTACTTCATCGTCTCGCTGCCGTCGGGATTCATCGTCGAGAAGGTGGGCTACAAGCGGGGGATCGTGATTGGCCTCGTCACGGCGGGCATCGGCTGCCTGATGTTCTACCCGGCCGCCGGCACGCGCTCGTACCCGATCTTCCTGACGGCCCTGTTCGTCCTGGCGTCGGGCATCACGCTGCTCCAGGTGTCGGCGAACCCGTACGTGGCGATCCTGGGGCCGCCCCGGACCGCCTCGAGCCGGCTGACGTTGACGCAGGCGTTCAATTCCCTCGGGACGACGATCGCGCCGCTGTTCGGATCGATCCTGATCCTGTCGGTGGCGGCGAAGACGGCCGAGGAGATGGCCGCCCTCGGTCCCGCCGAGTTGTCGGCCTACCAGGCGGCGGAGGCGGCGTCCGTCCAGAACCCGTACCTGGGTCTCGCCGCCACGCTGTTCGTCATCGCGGCGTTCTTCGCGGTAGTGAAACTGCCCGTCATCGAGGCGTCATCGGGAGAGGCCAAGTCGCACACGGGCGAGAGCTACGACACGCAGCACACGAGCGCCTGGAAGTACCGGCACCTCGTCCTGGGGGCCGTCGGCATCTTCCTCTACGTGGGCGCGGAGGTGTCCATCGGCAGCTTCCTGGTGAACTTCCTCGGCCAGCCGTTCATCGCCGGCCTGCCCGCCGCCGAGGCCGGGCGGTACCTGTCGTTCTACTGGGGCGGCGCGATGGTCGGCCGCTTCGTCGGGTCGGCCGCCATCCGGTACATCAAGCCCGGCAAGGCCCTGGCGTTCAACGCGGCCGCGGCGGCGCTGCTCGTGCTCGTCGCCATGCTGACGTCGGGACACGTCGCGATGTGGGCGATCCTCGCCGTGGGGCTCTTCAACTCGATCATGTTCCCGACGATCTTCACGCTGGCGGTGGACGGGCTCGGCAAGCACACCGGGCAGGGCTCGGGCATCCTCTGCATGGCCATCGTCGGCGGCGCGATCGTGCCGGTCATCCAGGGCGCCTTCGCGGACACGATCGGGATCCACCGGGCGTTCTTCCTGCCCATCCTGTGTTACCTGTTCATCCTGCACTACGGCCTGAAGGGCCACGTGCCGTCGTACACGAAGGCGGAGGCCTGATCATGCGCACCGAGGTGACGGTCGGGATCGACATCGGCGGCACGAACAGCGTACTGGGGCTCGTGGACGCGCAGGGGACGTGCCACGCCGAGGCGTCGGTGGACACGATCCCGGAAGCCGGGCCCGAGTCGCTCGTGGAGCGGCTGGCCGCGGCCATCCGCGGCCTGCACGAGCCGCTGGCGGATACGCTGTCGATCGTGGGCGTCGGCATCGGCGCGCCGAACGCCAACTACTACAAGGGGACGATCGAGTATCCCCCCAACCTCGGCTGGAACACCGTCACGCCATTCGTCGCGCTCTTCAAACGGCACGTCGATGTGCCTGTCGTCATCACGAACGACGCGAACGCCGCGGCCCTCGGGGAAGCGCGGTTCGGCGCCGCCAAGGGGATGCGCGATGTGATCGTGATCACGCTCGGCACGGGCCTCGGGAGCGGGATCATCGCCAACGGCGATCTGGTCTACGGCGTGGACGGCTTCGCCGGCGAGATCGGGCACGTCACGGTCGTCCCGGACGGCCGCGAGTGCGGGTGCGGGCGGCGCGGGTGCCTCGAGACCTACGCGTCGGCGACGGGCATCTGCCGAACGGTGTTCGAGATGCTCTGCGATTCGAGGCAGGACAGCGAGCTCAGGGACGTGCCGTTCCGCAAGCTGACGGGGCGGATGATCTCGGAGGCCGCGCACCGGGGGGACCCGATCGCGCTGGCCGCCTTCGAGTACACGGGCAAGGTGCTCGGCATGAAGCTCGCTGATTCGGTCGCCCACACGACGCCCGAGGCCATCATCCTGTTCGGCGGCCTGGCGAACGCGGGCGACCTGATCTTCGAGCCGACCCGGCGCTGGATGGAGGCGCACCTGCTGAAGCTCTTCAAGGGCCACGTGAAGATCATCCCGTCGGGGATGCCCGAAGGGAACACCGCGGTCCTTGGCGCCGCCGCCCTCGGCTGGACGGAGCTGCTGAAGTCGCGTCTGCACCCGCGGCCGGAACCCGCCCCCGCGTGATGGAGAGGGCGTGAACGACCTCAGTGTCCTGATGACCTTTGCCGGGGGGCTGGCCTTCGCCCTCGTGCTCGGATACCTGGCTCACCGGCTCAGGCTGTCGCCCATCGTGGGCTACCTGCTGGCCGGCGTGCTGGTCGGCCCGTTCACCCCCGGGTTCGTCGCGGACCGGCACATCGCGGAGCAGTTCGCCGAGATCGGAGTGATCCTGCTGCTCTTCGGGATCGGGCTCCGGTTCAACCTGCGCGAACTGGTGGCCGTCTGGCGCATCGCGCTGCCGGGCGCGCTCATCCAGAGCGCGATGTCGACAACCGCCCTGGCCGCCTTGTTGCGCTGGGCCGGATGGGACTGGACGGCAGGCATCATCCTCGGCATGGCCATCTCGGTCGCGAGCACGGTGGTGATGGCCCTCGTGCTCGGCGAGCGCCACGACCTCCACTCCACGATCGGGCACGTCGCCATCGGCTGGACGGTCGTGGAGGACATCCTGACGGTCGCCATGCTGCTGCTGCTGCCCATCGTGTTCACGCCGGGCCGGGCGGCGGCGGATAGCGCCGGCGCCGCGCTCGGGCTGGCCGCCCTGAAGGCGGCGGGCCTGGTGGCCACGGTCGTGGTGCTCGGCCGCTGGGTGATTCCCGGCGCGCTCGAGCGGATCGAGCGGACCCGGTCGCGCGAACTCTTCACCCTCGCCGTGCTCGTGGTCGCCGTCGGCATCGCCGTCGGTTCCGCCAGGCTGTTCGGCGTGTCGATGGCCCTCGGCGCCTTCCTCGCGGGCCTGACCGTCGGCCGGTCCGACTTCGCGGCGCGGGCCGCGGGCGACGCCGTGCCCATGCGCGACGCCTTCGCCGTGCTGTTCTTCGTGTCGGTCGGGATGCTGTTCGATCCCCGGAGCCTGCTGGCCGAGCCGCTCGTCATCTTCCTCGTGCTGCTGGTCGTCATCGTCGTCAAGCCGGTCGCGGCCTTCGTGACCGTGCGCGCGCTCGGCATCCCGCTGGCCCTGGCGGTGCCCATCGGCGCGGCCTTTTCGCAGGTGGGGGAGTTCAGCTTCATCCTCGGGAGCGAGGCGCGCGCCCTCGGCCTGATCAGCGACTCGGGCTGGAACGCCCTCGTGGCGGCGTCGATCCTGTCGATCGCGCTGAACCCCACGGTCTACCGCCGCCTCCGCAGCCTGTCGTCGAGGCCGGCCGCGCGCGCGGAGCGGGAGCCCGGCGACCCCGCGGCGATCGATCCCCTTCGCTGCATCGTGGTGGGCTTCGGTCCGGTCGGGCAGATCGTTCACCGCTTGCTCGCCGGGCAGGGCGAGCACGTGACGGTGGTGGACCTGAACCTCGACACCGTGCGGCGGCTGCGGGCGAGCGGCGTGTCGGCGGTCTACGGCGACGTCCTGCGGCCGGGCACGCTCGACGAAGCCGGCATCGCCACGGCCGGCAGCCTCGTGCTGAGCGCCGACGTCGAGGACGCCGCCGAGATCATCCGGCAGGCGCGGCAGCTCAACCCGGACCTGCGCGTCCTCGTGCGATGCACGCACCTGCGGGACGCTCCCGCGCTGCGCAAGGCTGGCGCTGCGGTGGTGGCGGCGGGCGAAGCCGAGGTCGGCGTGGCGCTGGCCGAGGCCGTCACGGCCGGAGACGGGATGGAGCACGGCGCGGCGGCCGCGCGCCGCGACGCCATCCGCGCCCACCTCTACGATTCAGCCGGCCGCTCGTAGCGCTCGACGTTCTGCGCGAAGACCTCCAGCCGGGCGACGACGTTCGGCGGGTACGGCTGCCCGTCGTTCTCGAGGGCGATGACGGGGTAGCCGTGGGTCCGGGCCCACGGCGCGTAGACGCCCTCGATCACGCGGCCTGGCAGGCACCCGAACGGCGCGATGATGGCGATGCCCGCGTAGCCGTCCCCCATGGCCGCCCCGGCGACCGCCGGCGACACCATGGCTTCGCTCTGCATCTCGGGCGAGACGAAGACGCGGCCGCCGGCGTCCATCGCGGCGCCGAAGTCGTGCACCCCGTGCGGCACGAGCCCCGTGGGATCCAGCAGGCCCCGCACCTCCTCCTCCGCGCGGCGCGTCCACCAGCCCTCGAGGCCCACGCCGACGCGTTCGGCGAGCGTCCCCGGCCGCAGCGCCGACAGCCAGCCGTTCCGGGCGCGGTCCGCGTCCATCTCGTAGGCCCGGGCCCAGTTCGTGTAGTAGATCCACTCGCTGATGCCGGCGAGCTTCGGGAAGATGCCCTGCGCGATGAGATGCTCGGACAGCTCGAACACCGAGAACGTGTCGCGCCGCACGTAGATCTCGCCGACCACCAGGACCTTCTTCACGTCGTCCAGTTCGCGGCGCCGAGGGACGGCCCGCAAGGCGGCGGCGGCGCGTCCGAGGGCCGCCGTCAAGGCGCGCGGCTCCTGCTCGAGCGCCTCAACGACGTCCGTCCACACGCGATCGAAGACGGCGAGCCCCGCGTCCACATCGGCGGCGCAGAGCCGGATGCCGCTCCGGATGTCCGTGAAGTAGTCGGACACGAGGATGGCGCGCCAGAGGTCCTTCGAGAACCCCGGGCCGAGTTCACCGTACGTCGAATCGTCCCCGGACACGAAGAGCGCCAGGTTGTCGAGGCCCAGCTCGTCGAACAGCCGGTCGTAGAAGACGTGGTACTGACCTGTCCGGCACGGGCCCAGCGTCGTCGGAACGGCGACGAGCAGCGCCTCGTCGGGCCGTCGGAGCGGGCGCGACGCCACGTACTCGAGCACGCTGCCGAGCACGATGAGCGCCGGGATGCACTCCTTGCC
>CAZBIP010000153.1:0-2537 GCA_964491885.1 uncultured Vicinamibacterales bacterium | reverse complement strand
GTGTCGAGCCCCGCGTCGGCCGTGTGGGAGTCGATCTCGAGCACGAGGTACGGCTTGCGCCCCATCATCCAGCGCAGGTAGTGCAGCATGAACGAGTCGGGCGCGCACGAGAAGTTCGAGATCCACGACAGGTAGAGGTTCGGCGTCTGCCGGACGATCTCCGCCGCCTTCATGTCCTGCTGGCCGTAATACCAGTACATGTTGGGGAAGATCTCGGCCGACTCGTCGTAGATCATGTCGAAGGGCACCACCGTCACGCCGCGGGACGTGAACTTGCGGGGGATCCCCATGTTGGCGTCGCGCGTGAACGCGTTGTACGGGCGCCCGAACAGGCCGACGTAGAGGCGGTCCGGGCGGCTCCGGATCTCGTCCATCACCTCGCGACCGCGCTGCCGGTAGCGATCGAGATACGCGCGGTACTGGCCGATGGCCTCGTCGAAGGCCCGGCCGCCCTCGGCCGCGCCGAACCCCAGCCGCTCCGCCACCTGCTCGAATTCCGGCCGGCAGGCCTGCCACCCGGACTTGAACGACACGACGGGCCGCAGGACGTTCTCGTCCACCCCGAAGGCCTGGCGCGCGAGATATGGCAGCCCCTGGGTCAGCGGGCACGTACAGGCGTGGACCTTGCCGGACTCCATCGACGGCATGTCGCGGAAGTGCGGGAGGAAGAGGAAGTCCACCTGGCGGTCGATCAGGTCCTGGATCGCGCCGTGGGCGATCTCGAGCGGGAAGCAGTAGCTGCTCTCCTGGCGCGCCACGCCTTCTGGCGCGATGCGCTCCGACAGCACCGCGCGCACGCCCAGTTCGTGGAAGAAGCGGGAATACAGCGGCCACAGCGAGTGGACCGAGAGCGCGCGGGGCACGCCGACGACACGGTCCGTCCGCGGGCGGAGGCTCGCCGGGTCCGGCACGCTGCGCGCGAAAACCTCGTCGTGCCGCCACGCCACGTGATCGACCGCGTCGCGCTCCGAGCCGGGGAGCGACCGGCGCGCGCCCGTGAACTTCGAGCAGCGCCCGCCGAAGGGATAGCGGTGTCCGTCCACCGACAGGTTGCGGATGGGGCACCGGTTGTCGCACGCCTGGCAGGTGAACTCGCCGATGGTCTGGATCTCCTTCGCGGCGAGGGACTGGAGATCGAATGACCCTCTGGCCAGCAGCCCGCCCCGGTGCTTCTCGAGCGCCAGGCGCGCGACGCCGAAGCAGCCCATCAGCTCGGGGTCCGGGGGGACGGAGACGGGCTTGCCCACGAGCTGCGCGAACGCCAGCGGCACGGCGGGGTTCTTGGCCACGCCGCCCTGGAGGGCGATGTGGTCGCCCACGGGCCGGTTGCCGACCACGCGGTTGAGGTAGTTCGAGACGATCGAGAACACCAGGCCCGCGACGATGTCGGCCCGGTCGGCGCCGTTCTGGATGGCCTTGCGGATGTCGCTGTTGATGAAGGCGGAGCAGTGCTCGCCGAACTTCAGCGGCGCCGCGGCCTCGAGCGCGATCGGCCCGATGTCCTCGGCGCGCTCGATCCGCAGGTCGCCCGCCGCCGATTCCTCGAGGAACGAGCCCGTGCCAGCCGAGCACGCCTCGTTCATCGCGTAGTCGATGGGCACGCCGTTGTTGAGCAGCACGTACTTGGCGTCCTGCCCGCCGATCTCGAACAGCGTGTCCACGTCCGGCTCGAAGTACGTCGTGCCTTTGGCGTGGGCGATGATCTCGTTGTAGACGCCCTCCGTCTCCAGGAAGACGCCCAGCAGCTCGCGCGACGAGCCGGTGGTCGCGGCCAGCGTGATCCTCGGGCGCGCGCCGCCGAGCTGCGCGTGGACCTCGAGCAGGCAGCGCTTGAGCGCGGCGACCGGGTCGCCGTGCGTGCGGCCGTAGTGCGCCGCGGCGATTTCGAGCGACTCGGCGTCGATGAGCGCCACCTTCGTCGTCGTGGACCCGCCGTCCACGCCCAGGATGTACTCGCCGTCCGGACGGAGGGCCCCGCGGCGGGACGGGTAGTACGTGACGCGCGGCGCGGCCGAGGCGAGCGGCTCGAACGGCGTGCTTGCCGTCGCGGCCGCGGCGCGCAGCCGCTCGCCGGGCGGCGGAAGCGGCCGGCCCGTCGAGCCGGCCAGGTGCGCCGCGCCGAACGCCTCGAAGAACCGCGCCTCTGCCGGGATGACGAACGTGACCTGCGGCCAGGCCTCGCGCAGGAACCGCACGAAGTGCCTGTTGTCGGTCACGCCGCCGACGAGCACGACCTCGCCCGTCCGCACCTTGGCGCGGATCAGGAACTCGCCCACCTTGTCGGCCATCACCTTCGAGAGCGAGAGCGCGATGTCGCCCTTGGTGGCCTCGCCCTTGTTGAGGCGGTGCGTGCAGTCGGACTTCATGAAGACCGAGCAGCGCGCCGAGAGCTTGAGGGCCTGCGCGCCGGCGGTCACGGCGTCGAGGTCGTCCAGGTCCAGGTCCATCCGCCCGAGCTGCTGGCGGAAGAACTCCCCGGTCCCGGACGCGCACTTGTTGCCGGCGTAGGTGGACTGGACCTGCGCCCGCTCGTCGAG
>CAZBIP010000152.1:5431-7718 GCA_964491885.1 uncultured Vicinamibacterales bacterium | reverse complement strand
AGTCACAACCACAGACGGAGTCATAGCAAAGATGGCCAAGAAGACCGCGAAGACCAGGAAGAAGACGACGAGCGCGCCCCGCGCGGCTGCGCGGAAGGCGAAGCCCGTTCTGAAGAAGCCGGCCCGCCCGGTGAAGCCCGCCGTGAAACCGGCGAAGGCGGCGAAAGCCGTGAAGGCCGCGAAGGCCGTGAAGCCGGCGCAGGCGGCGAAGAAGTACGTGTACAGCTTCGGCGCCGGCAAGGCGGAAGGCAATCGGACGATGAAGGACGTGCTCGGCGGCAAGGGCTCGGGCCTGGCCGAGATGACCAACGCCGGCCTGCCCGTCCCGCCGGGCTTCACGATCTCGACCGCGGCCTGCAATCTCTGGTACGCCGAGGGCCGCAAGCTGACGCCGGCGATCGAGGCCGAGATGATGGCCCACATCCGCCGGTTGGAACAGGTGGCCGGCGCGACGTTTGGCTCGACCGACAACCCGCTGCTCGTCTCGGTGCGGTCCGGCGCGAAGTTCTCCATGCCGGGCATGATGGACACCATCCTGAACCTCGGCCTGAACGACGCCGCGGTCGAGGGGCTCAAGGCGCGCACGGCGAACGGCCGCTTCGCGTACGACAGCTACCGCCGGTTCATCCAGATGTTCGGCAACGTCGTGCTCGAGATCCCCAAGGAGAAGTTCGAGCACGAGTTCGAGGCCGTCAAGCACGCCCACGGCGCCAAGGTCGACACCGACCTGGGCGAGGACGGCATGAAGGAGACGGTCGCGCGCTACCAGGCGCTCATCCGGAAGGCGACCGGGAAGGCGTTCCCGCAGGACCCGGTGCAGCAGCTGAAGATGGCCCGCGACGCCGTGTTCCGCTCGTGGAACAACGACCGCGCCATCACCTACCGCCGCATCTACGAGATCCCGGATCACATCGGCACGGCCGTCAACGTGCAGCAGATGGTGTTCGGCAACACGGGCGATCGCTCGGGCACCGGCGTCGGCTTCACGCGGAACCCGGCCACCGGCGCGAACGAGTTCTTCGGCGAGTTCCTCGTGAACGCCCAGGGCGAGGACGTGGTCGCCGGCATCCGGACGCCGCGGCCGATCTCCGAGCTGGCCGAGGTGATGCCCAAGGCGTACAAACAGCTGCGCGAGTTCACGACCAAGCTGGAGAAGCACTACCGGGACATCCAGGACTTCGAGTTCACCATCGAGAACGAGAAGCTCTACATGCTGCAGACGCGCAGCGGCAAGCGCACCGGCTACGCGGCCGTCGTCATCGCCACCGACCTCGTGGCCGAGAAGCTGCTGAAGCCGAACGAGGCCCTGCTGCTCGTCGAGCCGTCGTCGCTGTCCCAGTTGCTGGCCCCGATGTTCAACCCGGCGGACTGGAAGAAGGTGCCGGTGGCCACCAAGGGCCTGCCCGCGTCGCCGGGCGCCGCGTCGGGCCAGGTGGTGTTCAGCGCGGACCAGGCCGTCGCGTGGACCGAGCAGGGCAAGAAGGTCGTGCTCGTGCGCAAGGAGACCGCGCCGGACGACATCCACGGCATGGAAGTGGCGCAGGGCGTCCTCACGGCGACCGGCGGCATGACGTCGCACGCGGCGGTCGTGGGCCGGCAGATGGGCCGCCCGGCCATCGTCGGCGCCGGGGCGCTCCGGATCGACGAGAAGGCGAAGACCTTCACCGTGGGGCCCCACACGGTCAAGGAGGGCGACTACGTGTCGTTCGACGGGCTGACGGGCGAGGTGAAGATCGGCAAGGTGCCGACGAGCCCGAGCGAGATTCTCCAGGTGCTGGCCGGCAAGATGAAGCCGGCCGACTCGCCGATCTACCAGCGCTTCAGCACGCTGCTCGGCTGGGCCGACAAGGTCCGGACCCTCGGGATCCGGGCGAACGCCGACCAGCCCGACCAGTCGGAACTCGCGTACGCCTTCGGCGCGCGCGGCATCGGGCTGTGCCGCACCGAGCACATGTTCTTCGGCGAGGGCCGCATCGAGAAGGTGCAGCGGATGATCCTGGCCGACAACGAGCAGGATCGGCGCGCCGCCCTGTCCGGCCTGCTGCCGCTGCAGCGGGGCGACTTCTATGGCGTCTTCAAGGCCATGCACGGCGAGCCGGTCACCATCCGCACGATCGACCCGCCGCTCCACGAGTTCCTCCCGAAGCGCGAGGAGCTGATGGTCGAAATCGCGAAGCTCGAGGCCACCGGCGGCGACGCCGGCGAGCTGGCCGCGAAGCGGACGCTCCTGCACCGGGTCGAGGAGCTGCACGAGTTCAACCCGATGCTCGGCCACCGCGGCGTGCGC
>CAZBIP010000152.1:2783-5421 GCA_964491885.1 uncultured Vicinamibacterales bacterium | reverse complement strand
AGCTGGCGAAGGAAGGCCTGAAGGTCCTGCCGGAAGTCATGATCCCGCTGGTCGGCCTCGTCAAGGAGCTGCGCGACCAGAAGCTCATCGTCGACCGGGTGGCCGCCGAGGTCATGAAGGAGACGGGCGTCAAGATCGACTACCTCGTGGGCACCATGATCGAGGTGCCGCGCGGCGCCGTCACGGCCGACGAGATCGCCGGCGAGGCGCAGTTCTTCTCGTTCGGCACGAACGACCTGACCCAGATGACGTTCGGCTTCTCGCGGGACGACATCGGGAAGTTCCTGGGCGCGTACCAGGAGCGGAAGATCCTCGACCGCGATCCGTTCCAGTCCATCGACACCGTCGGCGTCGGCCAGCTGGTGGCGATGGCCGTGGAGAAGGGGCGCACGACCCGGCCGAAGATCAAGCTCGGCGTGTGCGGCGAGCACGGCGGGGACCCGTCGTCGATCCACTTCTTCCACAAGGTCGGGCTGAACTACGTGAGCTGCTCGCCGTACCGGGTGCCGGTGGCCCGGCTGGCGGCGGCGCACGCGGCCCTGTCGGTGAAGGTGGGAGACTGAAGAACGGGGGCTGGGGCCTAGGGGCTAGGCGCGAGTCCGATAACCGTCGGGAGCCGGCGAAAGCCGGCTCCCGCACTGGGCTCAGATGATCACCATCCTCGTGCATCGCGACGGGCGGACGACGGCGGCGGACCGCGTCGACCCCGCCTGGCTCGAGGACGGGTCCGGGGCGGTCGTCTGGGTCGATCTCGCGGCCCCCGGGCCGGAGGAGTCGCGCCTCCTCTCCGGGACCTTCGGCTTCCACGAGCTGGCCGTCGAAGACGCCCTCCAGATCGTGCACCACCCGAAGATCGAGACCTACGACGGCTACCTCTACGTCATCCTCCACGGCATCGACTTCCAGGCCTCCCAGCACGAGTTCGCGACGCACGACGCGGACTTTTTCGTCGGGCCGAACTACCTCGTCACGGTCACGGACGGCACGTCGCGGACCGTCCCCGAGACGCAGGCCCTCTGCGCCCGGAACCCCCGGATCATGGCCGAGGGACCGATGGCGCTCATGCATCGCATCGTCGACACGATGGTCGACCACTACCGGCCCGAGGTCGACAAGCTGGAGGCGCGGATCGACGAACTCGAAGACTCGGTCTTCGAGGGAGGCGACACGCGCTGGGCCAACCAGGAGATCCTCGGCCTCAAGCGCGACGTGGCGTCGCTGCGCCGCATCATCCTCCCCCAGCGCGACGTGCTCGGCCGCCTGGGACGCCGCGAGTTCCCGCAGATCTCCGCCGAGATCGCCTACCGCTTCCGCGACGTCTACGATCACGTCGTCCGTCTCACGGACGACGCGCTGCTGTTCCACGACCGGCTGTCGGCGATCCTCGAGGCCCACCTGTCGAACGTGTCGAACCGGCTGAACGAGATCATGAAGATCCTCACGATCTTCTCGGCCATCTTCATGCCGATGACGGTCCTCACCGGCCTGTACGGGATGAACGTCTCCCTGGTCCACTTTCCGGGCGGCGAGGCGGCGCAATTCGGGTGGATCGTCGGGATCATGGCTTGCGTCGCCGCCGGAATGCTCTGGCTGTTCCGCCGCTGGCGGTGGTGGTAGGCGGGCGTGGGCAGGATCCGTCAGCTCTCATCCGAACTGGCCAACCAGATCGCCGCGGGCGAAGTCGTCGAGCGTCCCGCGTCGGTCGTGAAGGAGCTCGTCGAGAACGCCATCGACGCCGGCGCGTCGCGCGTCAGCGTGGCGGTCGAGATGGGCGGCAAGGCGCTCATCCGCGTCGAGGACGACGGCGAGGGGATGGATCCCGCCGACGCGCGCCTCGCGCTGGAGCGGCATGCCACCAGCAAGATCGCGAGGGCCGAGGACCTCGAGGCCATCCGCACGATGGGCTTCCGCGGCGAGGCGCTGCCGAGCATCGCGTCCGTGTCGCACTTCGTGTTGAGGACCCGCCGGCGAGAAGCTGTCGCCGGGACCGAGGTGCGCGTCAACGGCGGCGCCGTAGCCTCGGTGGCCGAGGTCGGCATGGCGCCCGGCACGATCGTCGAGGTGGCCGACCTCTTCTACAACCTCCCGGCCCGGCGCAAGTTCCTGAAGTCGGACTCGGCCGAGACGACGCAGGTCTCCCGCATGGCGTCGCAGCTCGCGCTGGGCCACCCCGAGGTCGGGTTCACCGTGTCGAGCGGGCCTCGCGTGCTCCTCCGCTGCCCGCCGGCCGCCACGCTGGCGGATCGCTTCTACCAGCTGCACGGCGATCGCCCCGACCTCGTGCCGGTGGCCAAGGAGGCCGGAGGCCTCCGCGTCCACGGGTTCGTCGCGGCCCTCGCCGAGCAGGGGCCGACGCGGGGCGCGCAGCAGTTCTTCGTCAACCGCCGCGTCGTCAAGGACCGGACCGTGGCGCACGCCGTGATCGACGCCTACGCGTCGGCGACGGCCCGCGAGCGGAGCCCCGAGGCGCACGTGTTCATCGAGATGGCGCCCGACGCCGTGGACGTGAACGTGCACCCGACGAAGGCCGAGGTGCGGTTCCGCGACCAGTCGCTCGTGCACGAGGTGGTCCGCCGCGCGGTGCAGGAGGCGATCGGCGGCGGCGCCGCGCCCGAATTGCGCCTGGCCGCGCCGGACG
>CAZBIP010000152.1:0-2683 GCA_964491885.1 uncultured Vicinamibacterales bacterium | reverse complement strand
GACACGTTCATCATCGCCGTCGACGCCGACGGCATCGCCATCATCGACCAGCACGTGGCCCACGAGCGGGTGCTCTACGAGCGCATCTCGGCCCGCCTGACGGCCGGCCCCCTCGAGAGCCAGCGCCTGCTCACCCCGATCGTGATGGACGTGCCGCCGGGGGCGCGCGGCGCGCTGCTGGCGCACGGGCCCGAGTTGCGGCGCTGCGGGTTCGAGGTCGAGGACTTCGGGCCGACGAGCGTGCGCGTGGACGCGATGCCCGCGCTGCTCGGACGCGAGCAGGGGACCGCGGCGCTGACGGCGCTCGCCGAGGACCTCCAGGGGATGGGCGGATCGGCGCCGGTCGAGGAACACCTCCGGAACATGGCCGCGACGATGGCGTGCCACGCGGCCGTGAAGGCGAACGATCCGCTGACCTTCGAGAAGATGGCCCACATCCTCGAAGAGTTGCGCCGGACGGCGTACTCCACCGTGTGCCCGCACGGGCGGCCGGTGATGCTGCGCATCTCCCGGCGGGAAGTGGAGAAGAACTTCCAGAGGATCTAGCTCGGGATTCGGGGGTCGGGATTCGGGGGTCGGGGTCGGGACGCGCCGATCGACCGGCCCGACGCTGCGCCTCCCACGAAGCCGCGATTCACGCGGATCCGCGACGCCTTCGGATTTCGGCCCAGCCGTCGAGGCGGCGCTTGATCTCCTTCTCGAATCCGCGCTCCGTCGGCTCGTAGTACTTGCGCCCGGCCAGCGCCGGTGGCAGGCAGTCCATGCCCGTCACCGCGTTCGGGTCGTCGTGCGCGTACTGGTAGTCCTTGCCGTAGTCGAGCGACTTCATGAGGCTGGTGGGCGCGTTGCGCAGGTGCAGCGGCACGGGCTCGGCGCGGTCCGTGTGCGCGTCCCCGGCCGCGCGCAGGTACGCGCGGTAGACGGCGTTGCTCTTCGGCGCCGTCGCCAGGTAGATCGTCGCCTGGGTCAGCGCCGTGTTCCCCTCCGGCAGGCCGATGAAGTGGAAGGCGTCCTTGGCGGCCACCGCGACGGCGAGCGCCTGCGGGTCGGCGTTGCCCACGTCCTCCGACGCGAAGCGGATGAGCCGGCGCGCGATATACAAGGGGTCTTCGCCCCCTTCGAGCATCCGCGCCAGCCAGTAGACGGCGGCGTCGGGATCGCTGTTCCGCATCGACTTGTGGAGGGCGGAGATCAGGTTGTAGTGCTCCTCGCCCGACTTGTCGTAGAGCAGGGCGCGGCGTTCGATCGTGCGCTTCAGGAAGGCCTCGTCCACGCGCGCCACCCCGCCGTCGGAAGGTGCCGACGCGGCCGCGAACTCCAGGAGGTTCAGCGCCACCCGCCCGTCTCCGTTCGCGTAGCGCGCGATGGCCTGCACGGCCCCGTCGGTGACCTCGAGCGCCAGCGCGCCGAGGCCGCGCTCGGCGTCCGCCAGGGCGCGGCGGAGGATCGCCACCGTGTCGGCCTCGGAGAGAGGCTGCAGCACGAACACCTGGGAGCGGGAGAGCAGCGGCGCGTTGACCTCGAACGACGGGTTCTCGGTCGTCGCGCCGATGAGCACGATGTCGCCCGACTCGACGCGCGGCAGGAACGCGTCCTGCTGGGCTTTGTTGAAGCGGTGGATCTCGTCGACGAAGAGGATCGTCCGCTTGCCGCGGGCCCGGCGCGTCCGCTCCGCCGCCGCCATGACGTCGCGGATCTCCTTGATGCCCGAGAGCACCGCCGAGAACGCGACGAAGTGCGCCTGGGTCGTCTCCGCCACGAGCCGGGCGAGGCTCGTCTTGCCGGTGCCGGGCGGGCCCCACAGGATGACCGACTGCAGCAGGTCGCGCTCGATGGCTTCGCGCAGCGGCTTCCCCGGGGCGAGCAGATCCTGCTGGCCGACGTACTCGTCGAAGGTGCGCGGGCGCATGCGCTCCGCGAGCGGGGCGCTGGCCGAATCGCGCGCCGATCCGGGTTCGTCGAACAAGCCGGGATGGGTCATGGGGCGCCGACCAGGGTCCGCTGGCGCCGCGCCTCGAAGAGCACGACGCCGGCCGCGACGGCCACGTTGAGCGATTCCACCGCCGCGCGCATCGGGATGCGCAGCGACGCGTCGGCCCGCTGCAGGAGGGGCTCGGGCAGTCCCGCGCCCTCGCCGCCGACGAGCAGCAGGACCGGCCCGGTCAGGTCGCAGTCGTACAGGGCCGTGCCTCCCGCGGGAACCGCGGCGACGACGCGGATGCCGCGCGCGCGGGCGTCCGCGCACGCCGCCAGGGCATCGGCGCCGGCGGCGATCGGCACGCGGAACGCGCTGCCCATCGAGCCCCGGAGCGCCTTCCAGCCGAACGGGTCCGCCGAGCCGGACGAGACGACCACGGCCGTGGCGCCGGCGGCGTCGGCCGCGCGGATGATGGCGCCGAGGTTGCCGGGATCCTGCACGCCCACGGCGCAGACGACGAGCGCCGGCTGCGGTCCGAGGGCCCGCGCCAGAGGAACCGGCGACCAGCGGCCGAGGGCGACGACACCCGATGGCGACCGGACGGGGCTGGCGGCCTCGAGGGCCTGCGCGGAGGCCGCGTGCAGGCGGGCCCCGGCCGACTCGAGCCGGCGCGCGAGCGGGGCGCCTTCGACGCTCTCCCACACGGCCGGCGTGGCGGCGGCCTCATCGACGGGCACGCCGGCCTCGAGCGCGTCGCCGAGCAGG
>CAZBIP010000151.1:0-7723 GCA_964491885.1 uncultured Vicinamibacterales bacterium | reverse complement strand
TCACGCGCTGGATGGTTTCAATCATGGCGAATCCGATGGAGTGTATCCCAGGCGCGCCCTCAGGGGCGCGCAGCGCCTGCGATCCCCCGGGCCGCAAGGCGCGTGCGGCACCCACGGAGGCGCGGCCCGGGTGGCACCGCTCGGGTGGCAGCGCCTTGACATCTCGCCGCGGACCATCCGTTCAGCGACGGGCTGCGATTCCACGTCGACGTGGACTGGCTGTTGAGAGTCGCCGCCGTGCCCGGTGTCGGCGTCGAATTCGTCGCCGATCCCCGCCCCCTGGTGACCTGGAACATCGACGAGGCCTGGCTCAGCGAAGTCAAACCGTCGGTGGAGGCGTTCTGGTCGCCGGAATCCGTCATCACCGAGGACGATCGCCGCCGGCTCGTGGAACTCCAGGACGAGCACAATCGCGCGGGGCGCCGCGGAACTGGGCGCGGGCGTGCGACGCCGCCTCCGGCTGCGGCGGCCCGAGGAGGCCATGGAGGTATGGAGGCTGCTCTACCGCCAGATCGGCATCGAGGTCGCCGGCGGGCCGGGCGGGGAGATCGTGGTCACCCGCTGCTTCTTCGCCGGTCACTACACGGAGCCGGTGTGCGGGATCATCGGGGCACTCGACGACGGGCTGGCAGACGGACTGTTCGGCGGGGCAGCGCTGGAGTTCGGGGAGCGCATCACGGGCGGGCGCCCGTGCTGCCGCGGCGTGTTGCGACTCTCGGGTCACCGGGGATGAAACGCGCGATCGTGGTCGGGAGCGGCGCCGGCGGGGCCATGGCCGCCCGCGAGCTGGCCCGCTCGTTCGATGTCACCGTCGTCGAGGCGGGGCGCGAGTTCCGGCGCTTCGACCGCGGCCTGGCGTTCGTGGAGATGCTGCGCGCGTCGCGGCTCCTGGTCGATCCTCGCATGATACGGGTGCTCTTCCCGGCGATGCAGGTGAGGATGGCGAGCGACCACATGGCGCTCGTCAACGGCGTTGCGGTGGGCGGCACCACCACGCTGGCGACGGCGAACGCGCCGCGCTGCGACGACGCGCTCCTCGATCGCGGCGTCTAGGGACCGAGTTCGACGCCCTCTACGCGGAGCTCCCGATCTCCACTGCCCATGAGCGCCGCTGGCGGCCGGTGACGCGGGAGCTCTTCCGATCGTGCGAGACACTCGGGCTCGACCCGGTCGTCACCCCGAAGCTCGTCGATCACGAACGCTGCATCCGGTGCGGCAGGTGCGTCCTCGGCTGTCCCACCGGCGCGAAGTGGGACAGCCGGCGGCTCGTGGACGAGGCGCGGGAACTCGGCGCGCGCGTCCTGACCAGGACGCGAGTCGAACGAGTCGTGACCGGGGATGGCGCTTCGCCTGGACGGGTGACGGGAGTCATGGTGCGCCGTGGCGCCCGCCGGGAGTACCTGCCCGCCGACCTGGTGGTCCTGGCCGCGGGTGGTTTCGGGACGCCCGCGATCCTGCAAGCGTCGGGCGCGAAGACCGAGGACCGCCTCTTCGTCGACCCCGTGCTCTGCGTGGCAGCTCCGGTCCCGGGCAGCCGTCTGGACGAAGAAGTGCCCATGCCCTTCATCGCGAAGCGCGACGGCTGCATCGTCTCCCCCTACCTCGACTACCTGAGCTTCTTCTTCGAGCCGGCGTGGCGGCGCCCGCGGCACGACATCGCCGCCCTCATGATCAAGCTCGCCGACAGCGAGTCGGGCACGGTGAACGGCAACAGAGTGCGCAAGGGGCTCTCCGACCGCGACAAGGCGCGGCTGTCGGCCGCCACCGGGACCTGCCTGCAGATACTCATGAGCCTGGGCGCGCGGCGGGAATCGGTCTTCCTGGAGATGCTCAACGCCGGTCACCCGGGCGGGATGGTGCCGCTCACGGGCCGGGAGCGAGACGCGCTCCACCCCGGGCACCTGCCGGCGAACCTCTACCTGGCCGACGCCTCACTGCTCCCGGAGTCACTGGGCCGCCCGCCCATGCTCACCATCATGGCCCTTGCCAGGCGGGTCGCCCGCCTGTGCACCGAACGATTCGCCTAGCAGCCCGTGGTGCAGGTCCGTCGTCGCAACGAGACGGACGAGGCGCCCGGATCGCAAGGCGCGAGAGTATCGGCCCATATTCGAGTGTCGAGCAACGCCGCGAGGCGGGATGCATCGTTCGTCGAATGCAGGCCGACTTGCACCACGGGCTGCAGAGTCGCTACCCGGTCCGCAAGGTCGAGTGGCAGCGGCAGCCGGGTCAGATCCGCAGATCTGCGGGTCTGACCCCGACTCCGCGCGGGCCCGTTGTTCCCGCCGGATCCCGTGGCACAATCCCCGCCATGCGCATCATCCGCCCGTCGAGATCCCTGCCGATCGTTCTCGTTCTCCTGTCAGCCGCGGCTCTCCCCGGCGAGGCCCAGTCCCCGGCCGCGCCGGCCGCGCAAGCCACCGTCCACGAGTACAAGAGGGTCTTCCGCACTTACCCGTACTCCGATCCGAACCCGATCCCGGTCGTCGGGCGCATCTACCCCTACTACCGCTTCGATGGGTACAGCAAGGCTCCCGTCGACAGGGAGTGGACGGTCGTCGAGTTGGAGAACGCGTACCTGAAGGTGTGGGTGCTCCCGGAGATTGGCGGGAAGATCTGGGCCGCGTTCGAGAAGTCGACGGGGAAGTCGTTCCTTTACAACAACCAGGTGGTGAAGTTCCGCGACATCGCGATGCGCGGGCCGTGGACGAGCGGCGGCATCGAGGCCAACTACGGCATCATCGGCCACACGCCCAACTGCGCCACGCCGGTCGACTACCAGCTGCGCGCCTCCGGCGACGGGAGCGCGAGCGTGATCGTCGGGACGCTCGACCTGCTGACGCGCACCACCTGGAGGATCGAGGTGACGCTGCCGGCCGACCGCGCGTACTTCACCACGCGGTCGTACTGGTACAACGGCTCGACGATCGAGCAGCCCTACTACACCTGGATGAACGCCGCCATCAAGGCGGCGGGCAACCTCGAACTCGTGTATCCCGGCACGCACCACATCGGGCACGGCGGCGAGGCCTCGGCCTGGCCGATGGATCCCGCGACCGGGCGCAACCTCGCCTTCTACGAGCAGAACGACTTCGGCCCCGCCAAGTCGTACCACGTCGTCGGCCGCCACGAAGGGTTCTTCGGCGGGTACTGGCATGACGAGGACTTCGCCATGGCGCGCGACGCCGAGCGGGACGAGAAGCTCGGGAAGAAGGCGTGGATCTGGGGGCTGGCGCGCAGCGGGATGATCTGGGAGGACCTGCTCACGGACGAGGACGGCCAGTACGTCGAGGTGCAGTCGGGCCGGCTGTTCAACCAGGCTGCGGAGGGCAGCACCCGGTCGCCCTTCAAGCACACCGGGTTCGCGCCGCACGCGGCGGACGCGTGGACCGAGTACTGGTTCCCGGTGAAGGGGACGGGCGGGTTCGTCAAGGCCGATCGGCACGGCGCGCTGAACGTTACCGCCGAGAAGGGGCGGCTGCGGGTCGCCTTTTCGCCGACGGTGGCCATCGAGGGCCCGGTCGAGATCACGGACGGCGAGCGCGTGCTCTTCGCGGGCCGTGTGTCGCTGAGGCCGATGCAGACCTGGGTTCAAGTCGTGGACGGCGCCGCGAGCGCCGACCGCGTGTCGGTGCGGATTGGCGACGGGGTGTTCGAGTTCGAGGCGGCCGCCGAGACGGCCCTCTCGCGCCCGGTGGCCTCGCCGCCCGGCTTCGACTGGGAGTCGGCGTTCGGGGCGTGGATGTCGGGCAAGGAGTGGATCCGGCAGCGCGAGTACGCGCGCGCCCGGAGCGCGCTCGAGGCCAGCCTCGCCAGGGACCGCCACTTCGTGCCGGCGCTCGGCGACCTCGCGATGCTCGACCTTCGCGAACGGCGCGACCAGGCGGCGTGGAACCGGGCCCGCCTGGCGCTGAGCATCGACACGTACGACCCCTTGGCCAACTACGTCTACGGCCTGGCCTCGCGGCAGCTCGGCAGGCCGGCCGACGCGAAGGACGGCCTCGAGGTGGCCGCCCTCTCCCCGGCCTGGCGGGCCGCGGCATGGACGGAGTTGTCGAAGGTCTACCTCGCCGAGGGCCGCCTCCGCGAGGCCGACGAGTACGCGCGGAAGGCTGCCGACTCGGAGCCGATGGCGCTCGACTCGTGGCAGCTGCGCGCGACGATAGCGCGGCTGCGTCACGATCCCGCGCTCGCCCGCGCCCTCCTGGATCGCCTGGCAGCGATCGACGGCCTGAACCACTTCCAGCGATTCGAGCGCCACCTCGCGTCGCCGCAGGACGAGTCGGCCCGGCGCGACTTCGTGTCCGGCGTGAGGAACGAGATGCCGCACGAGACGTTCCTCGAACTCGCCGCGTGGTACGTGTCGGTCGGGCGCGCGGCCGACGCGCGCCGCGTCCTGGCGCTCGCGCCCGCGGCGACCGAGGTGCTGTACTGGCGCGCTTGGCTCGCGGGGATCGAGAAGGATCCCGGGACCGCGGCGCTCTTGCGCGACGCCGAGGCCGCCTCGCCCGAGATGGTGTTCCCGTTCCGCGCCGAGAGCCTCGACGTGTTCGAGTGGGCCGCTCGGAACGCGCCCGGCTGGAAGGCGACGTACTACCTCGCCCTCGTGCGGTGGGCGCTCAACGACCTGGACGGCGCGCGCGATCTGCTGGTCCGGCTGGGCGACGAGCCGCGCTACGCGCCGTTCTACGCCGCGCGCGCGGAGGCGACGGCCGCGGTGTCGCGTGCGCGCGCCCGGGCCGACCTCGAACGGGCCATCGACCTCGACTCGCGCGCGTGGCGCTTCGGGAAGCGGCTGACCGAGCACCTGCTCCAGGACGGGGAGATCGAGCGGGCCCGCGAGGTGGCGGCGCGGTACGCCGCGGCCGATCCCTCGAACTACATACTCGGCATGCTCCACGCCCGCGCGTTGCTGCGGGCCGGGCGGTGGGCCGACGCCGGCGCGCTGCTCGAGCGCCTCGAGGTGCTGCCCTTCGAGGGGGCGACCGAGGGACGCCTGCTGCACCGGGAAGCGCAGCTCATGCTCGCGGTCGAAGCGCTCCACGCGTCGCGGTTCGACGCCCTTTTCGATCGCGTGAAGGCGGCGCGCGAGTGGCCCGAGCGCCTGGGCGCGGGCAAGCCGTACCCGGACCAGGTGGACGAGCGACTGGAGGATTGGCTCCAGGCCCTGGGGCTCGAGCGGTCCGGGCGGCGCGCGGAGGCGGCAACGGTCTGGGAGCGACTGGGCGCGGACCGGCGCCCGGGTTTCGGCCTGCTGCTCAACGCGCTGGCCTCGAAGCGGCTCGGCCGCGCGGCTGATGCCGACCGCTCGCTCGCCGAGTGGGCCGCCGCCACAAGGGACCCCTCGCTGGCCGGGTGGGGGAGGAGCGTGTTCGCCGGCTCGCCCCTTCCCCCGCCCTCGGCGCTTCGCGATCTCGAGCCGCGCGTGTTCGCCCTGGTCTCGGGGTTCTGACAATGGGGTCAGATCCGCAGATCTGCGGATCTGCCCCCAACTCCTACGGCCGGCGGGCGCGAACGTAGCGCTCGAGCCGCTGGCAGGCGATCTCGATCGATTCAATCGAGGCCGCGAACGAGAGCCGCAGGTAGCCCTCGCCGCGGGTGCCGAACGCCGAGCCCGGGATCACGGCCAGGTTCTGCGTCTCGAGCAGGTCGACGGCCAGGTCCCACGACGGCAGTCCGAGGGACGCTACGTTGGCCCAGGCGTAAAAGGTCGCCTCGGGCGTGAGCGACCGGACGCCGTCGATCGCGTTGAGCCGTTCGGTGATGAGGTCGCGGCGCTGCTGGTAGCTGGCGACCATGGCACGGATGGCGTCCTGCGGGCCGGTCAGGGCTGCGACGGCAGCGCGCTGGATGAACGGGGGCAAGGAGGACGCGATCCCTTCCTGCACGATGGGCATGGGCGCGATCAGGTCTTCGGCGCCGATGACGAAGCCGCATCGCCAGCCGGTCATGGCATAGGACTTCGAGAAGCTGTTGACGACGAGGAAGCGGTCGAATCCGGCCGCCGCGTTCGCGATCGACACGTGCGGCACCCCGTCGAACACGATCTCGTCGTAGACCTCGTCGGAGATGATCGTGAGACTCCGCCGGTCCGCCAGCCGGGCGATGGCGGCCAGGTCGGCCGCGTCCATGACCGAGCCCAGCGGGTTGGAAGGGCTGTTGAGGATGATCGCCGCGGTGCGGCCGGTGATGGCGGCCTCGACGTCGCCCGCACGGAGCTTGAAGCCGTCGGACTCGCGGACCGGCACGGGCACGGCACGCGCCCCGATCCTGTGGACCTGACCGAGGTAGTTCGGGAACGCGGGATCGGGGACGAGCACGTCGTCGCCGGCGTTGACCGACACGTCGAGCGCGAGCGACAGGGCCTCCATGCCGCCGACGGTGACCATGACGTTGTCGGGCCCGAGCAGCCGCCCCCACCGGAGCGCGTACTTCGCGGCGATGGCCTCGCGAAGTTCGGGCAGGCCCGCGGTGGCCACGTAGCGGGTCTCGTTGTCGCGGATTGCCGCGATGGCGGCGTCCTTGATGTGCTCCGGCGTGGAGAAATCGGGTTCCCCGACGGTGAGCCTTACCGCGTCCGGCTTCTGCCCGGCGAGCGTGAACATCTTGCGGATGACTGAGGCCGGGTATTCCCGGGCCATCGTGGTGACGCGGCTGGGCATGCCGTTCATCGTAGCCCACCCAACGGTCGACGCGGGCCCTGCCGCCGCCATCCGTCGCGTCGTCTGTGGGGTCAGGCCCGCAGATCTGCGGACCTGACCCCGACTCCAGCCTGCGATGACGGTCCGCGTTGACAGCGGCGCGTGCGCACCTTTCCTCACTCGGTTCGACCTGCCTGTCGGCGCGAACAACGCTTCGAGGACCCTGCCGATGGCGACGCCGGTGACCCCGTCCACTCCACCGCCTCCTTCACAGCCACCCACGCCGGCTGCGCCGCTCGCTCGTCGCGCGGGCATGGCCGCTCTCGCCGTCCTGGGCGTCCTCCTGCTTGTCGATGCCGCGGTCGAGACGTGGCTGGTCTCCTCTCCGGCGCGGCTCGAGGCCGCGCTGTCGAGCGGCTCCGTGGCGATCGCCCCGACGCGCGCGGTGACCGTCGCCGGCGCTCCCCGGTTCGCCTGGTGGCAGGTGGACCGGCGCTCCGGCGAGACGCTCGCGGTGACCGACGAGGGGCTCCACCAGATGGAGTACAGCATGGTCACCGACCAGCAGACCGGGAAGACGACGGTCTTCGCCGGAAAAGCGGGGACCCGGTCGATCCTCGCCAAGCCGTACAACTTCGGCTCGGCCCAGCGCGCGGAGAACTTCGTCACCTGGATGAAGGAGGCATGGATCGCGGAGGGCTCGACCTGGAAAGACCTCGGGTGGTTCCTCGCCCGGTAACGGACCGGCACCGCCTTCCTGCAGCCCCTTCCCGGTCGAACGTGCCGGAGAGTCGCCCTTCGCACGGTCAACGTGACGGGGAAGCTCGCGCCGGCAACGTGTCGCCGGAGGCCGGGCAGGCAGGTTCTGCTCAGCTGCCAGCCTCGGCAGGACCGGGTCACACGCTGGCGGCAGCGTGTTCGTGCTCGCGTTGAGTTGCTGGTTCGGGCGGCAGCGTCGCCAGCCCAGTGCCTGGCGCCACGGCCATCGGCCGTGGCATGCTGCCGGATGCCGGACCGGCCCGTGCCGCAAGCGACCGAAGAGGGAGTACTGCCGTGACGAGGATTCCTGGAGCGTTGAAGACCTG
>CAZBIP010000150.1:0-7832 GCA_964491885.1 uncultured Vicinamibacterales bacterium | reverse complement strand
GCCCAACCACTGGCATTCGCTCGCCACCATCTGGGCGTGCCAGGCCGGCAAGGACGTGTACGTCGAGAAGCCGATGACGCACAACATCTTCGAAGGCAAGCGCGTCGTCGAGGCGGCGAAGAAGTACAAGCGGATCGTGCAGCACGGCACGCAACTCCGGAGCAACCCCGGGTTCCAGGAGGGCATCAAGTTGCTGCACGACGGGGCCATCGGCAAGGTCTACCTGTGCCGAACCGTGTGCTACAAGTGGCGCCCCGACATCGGCAAGCCGCAGGTCGGGCAGCCGCCGCGGGAACTCGACTGGAGCGTCTGGCAGGGCCCGGCGCAGGAGGAGCCCTTCATGGTCAACGCGAAGGGCGAGGGCCTGTTCGTGCACTACAACTGGCACTGGCACTGGGCGTACGGCAACGGCGACATCGGCAACCAGGGCGTGCACCAGCTCGACGCCGCCCGCTGGGGCCTCGGCGTCGGCCTGCCGTACCGCGTCACGTCGATGGGCGGACTGCTGCTGTGGAACGACGCCAAGCAGATCTTCGACGTGTCCTCCACGTCCTTCATGTTCAAGGGCAAGGACGGCCAGGACAAGATGATGATCCTCGAGGTGCGCCCCTGGATGACGAACGACGAGGCGGGCGGCACCTCGTTCGGCGTGATGTTCTACGGCGAGAAGGGCTGGATGACGTTCCCGAACTACGAAGGCTACAAGATGTACGAGGGCCGGGAGAACAAGCTGGCCAGGGAACGGAACGACGGGACGGACCTGAACCACTACCGCAACTTCATCGAGTGCGTGCGCAGCCGGAACGCGGACGCGATCACCGCGCCGCCGATCGAAGGGCACTGGTCGTCGGCGCTCTCGCACTACGCGCTGACCGGCGCGCGCGTCAACCGGGTGCTGGAGATCGATCCGGCCACCGAGCTCGTGAAGAACGACGACGAGGCCAACAGCTACCTGACGAGGAAGTACCGGGCGCCGTTCACCGTGCCCGAAACCGTCTGACCCGGGCCCGGATGCAGGAGGCGATCGTGCCGACGAACAGCGCTCGGGCCGCTGGCGGGGCTCCGCCCGCGGCCCTGCAGGTGTCGTGCGTCCAGATGCACTGGGCGAAGCCCCTGGCCTTCAACCTCGAGCGGACGCTCCATTACATCGGCGCCGCGGCGAAGGCCGGCAGCCGCGTGGTGTTGTTCCCCGAGGCGTCGCTCACGAGCTACCATTTTCCCTACGCGATCAGCCTCAAGCCGGCCGAGGTGCAGGCGGCGCTGGAAACGGTGCAAGCCGAGGCCCGGTCGCGCGGGATCTGGGTCATCGCCGGCACGATCAGGAAGACGCACGATCGGTTCCTGAATCTCGCCCACGTCATCGACCCGAGTGGCGCCATCGCCTACGAGTACGCGAAGGTCCACATGGCCGGCCGCGACGAGCAGAAGTACTGCCGGGGCGGCGACAAGCTGGCGCTCTTCGACATCGACGGCGTGCGCTGCACCCTCGTCATCTGCCGCGACGGCCGGCATCCGGAGCTCTACCGCATTCCCGCGATGGCGGGCGCGCGGATCCTGTTCCACCCGTCGAACAGCACGGACGAGATCGAGGCGGTGTGCTGGAAGCGCACGTCGGGTCGCGCCCAGCAGCCGGTCGGCCCCAACTCGAAGATCTTCCACTGCGTGGCCAACACGGTCGGCGAGTCGCCCGACGGCAAGCAGACGACGAGCGGGTCGTCGTTCATCCGCGAGCCGAACGGGATCCCGCTCGCCGAAGCGGGCTACTACCAGGAAGAGATGATCACGGCGGTGCTGGACCTGTCACGCGCCGACCGCTCGTACGTGCGCGACAGCCTCGCGGCGCCGCCGTTCCTGTCCGACTACTGGAGGCAGATGGTCGCGGCCGTCGAGGCGCGCAAGGACGTGCCGCCGGAATAGCGGCCCCGGCCTTCGGGCGATGACGATTCTGTCGCTGCCGGGCGCAGCGTTGCGAAATGAGACCCGACCCCTTCAGACGCCGGGGCTGAGCAGGTCGAGCACGCTGTCCACGAGCGCGCGGGCTTCCGTGGCGGTCGGCGCTTCGGCCGCGATGCGGATCACGGGCTCGGTGGTCGAGGGCCGTACCAGGAGCCACCGGTCGGGCCACGTCACTTTCACGCCGTCGGTGGCGTCGATCCGCTCGCCGAGATACAGGTTCCTGACCAGGCGAAGCGACAGGGCAATGTCGCGCGCGGGGCAGAGCAGGCGGTCCCGGAGCATCGCGTAACGGGGCATCCGGGCGCGGAGTCCGCTCGGCGGAGAGCCCGAGACGGCCATCGCCTCGAGGATGACAGCCATCGCCGCGATCCCGTCGCGGCACGCGTTGACGGGCCGCACCACCACCCCGCCGTCGTCTTCGCCGCCGGCCTCCGCACCGTGCTCCAGCATGGCCTCGACGACGTTCGGCTCGCCGACGGCCGTGCGGTGCACCGCGCAGCCCAGGCTCGCGGCGGCATCGTCCACCACGCGGCTCGTCGCCACGTTGACGACCACCGGCCCGGGCTTGCGCTCGAGCCAGCGCTGGACGACGAGCGCGACCGTCGCGTCCAAGCCCAATGGCTCGCCGCGCTCGTCGACGACGGCGAGGCGGATCGCGTCGTCGTCCAGCGCGAAGCCGGCGGCGGCGCCCGAGCGGCGGACGAGATCGCACAATCGCGCGAGACTCGAATCGAGCGGCCCCGTCTCGGCCTGCGCGATCGCGGCGGTCGTGCCGCCTCCCGCCTCTCTCTCGGCTGCAGCCGACCCGCCGACCGCGGGCCCGCCGCAGATCAGCACGTCGCAGCCTAGTTCCTCGAGCAGCGCGCGCGCCGCGGCGGCGGCCGCGCCACCCGCGTCAACGGCGATCGTGAACCGCCGCGCGCGGATCCGATCCGCGTCGACGGCACGGGTGACGGCGCGCGCGTGGCGCGCGACGGACGTCGCATCCGTGCGCACGGTGGACATCTCGAGGGCGCGCACCCTCGGGTAGACGCCCTGGTGGTAGAGGTCGGTGAGTTCCGCCGACTGGTTGGCCCGCAGCGCCATCCCCTCGCCGCTGATGAACCGGAGCGCGTTCCACTCGAGCGAAGCCGGGCTGCCGCCGATCGAAATGCCGCCGAAGGCCCCGGCCTCGCGCACGTGGAGCATCAGCGACGGCACCGGCACGACCCCGACGTCGACGGGCGCGCAGCCGACGCTCAGCAAGCCCGCGACGGCGGCCTGCTTGAGCATGTCGCCCGATGGCCGCGTGTCTGTGCCGACCAGGATGGGGCCGGCGCCGCAGTAGGTTCCGAAGGCCGCGGCGAAACTGGTGACGAGCCTGGGGGTCAGCGACTCGCCGACGATGCCGCGCACGCCCGAGTGGCCGATCTTCAGCGAGAGGGGTTGCGGCATCGGCTCAACTCCCGTCGTGCCCGAACGTCACGCGCCGGGCGAAGACCGCGGCCTCTTCGACGAGGGCTTCGGCCCTCGCCTCGTCCGGCGCCTCGGCGATGATGCGGAGCAGCGGCTCGGTGGCCGACGCGCGAACGTGCAGCCAGGTATCGCCCCAGGCGAGGCGGACGCCGTCGGTGCAGTCGGGGCTGTCGTGCGCGTGCCGGCGGCGGAAGCGCTCGATCACCTTGTAGACCAGGTTCGGAGGGCACGGCAGCTCGCGCTTCCGCATGTGCAGTGCCGGCAGGCTGGCGGCGAGGCCGGCGACGGTCCGGCCGCTCACCGCCATCTCCTCGAGCACGAGGCCGAGGGCGAGCAGGCCGTCGTAGGCCACGCTGTGCGGCAGGACCGCCACGCCGCCGCTGCCCTCGCCGGCGAGGACGGCCCCCTCCGCGAGGCCGAGGTCGATGACCTGGCTTTCACCAACGGGGCCCCGGACCGCATGCTGGCCGTTCGCGCGGGCCAGCGCCTCGACCATCCCCGACGTCGAGTAACTCGTCACGACCGGCCCTGGACGCCGCCGCAGGCGGGCCATCGCCGCGAGGGGCAGGGCGTACTCCTCCGAGAGCGCCGCGCCTTCGGCGGTGACGAAGCCGACCCGGTCGCCGTCCACGTTGAGCGCCGCGCCGATGTCGGCCGTGAAGCAGCGGGCCAGCGTGGCGATCTGCCGCATGTTCGCGGCGGTCGGCGCGGGCGGGTGCGCGAACTCGCCCGTCGGCTCGGCGTTCACCGGCAGCAGCGTGCAGCCGAGCGATTCGAGGAACCGCGAGGCCAGGGCCCCGCACGCGCCGTTCGTGAAGTCGACCGCCACGCGGAAGCGGCGCTCGCGGATCGGGCCGGCATCGAGGGCGCTCGCCAGGTGCTCGAGGTAGCGCTCGTCGATGCCGGGGGCGTCCTCGACGGGCTTCAGGCGATCCGACGACGCCCGCGCGAAGGTTCCCCCGTGGTAGATGTCGAGCAGTTCCTCGTTCTTGGCCGCGTTGAGGAGCGCCCCGTCCGGCCCGAAGAACTTCAGCGCGTTCCACTGCGCGTCGTTGTGGCTTCCCGTGATGACGATCCCGCCCGAACCGCCGAGCTCGCGGGCGGCGAACGACGCCAGGGGGCTCGGGCCGACGCCGAGATCGACGACGCGGCAGCCCGTCGAAAGCAGTCCCGAGACGACCGCGGCGCGGAAGGCCGTGCTCGACCGGCGCGTGTCCCGGGCGATGACGACCGGGCCGCCGCGGCACCACGTCCCGAAGGCGCAGGCGAAATCCACGATCAACTCCGGCGTCAGCGCGTCGCCCACGACGCCGCGCACGCCCGAGGCCCCGATCTTCAGCTCACGGAGCGCCACGTCAGGCACCCTCCCGGCCGCGCCAGTTCCCGATGAACGCCCGCGTCTCGTCTGCCCGCTCGCGGAGCCGCTGAAAGAGCGCCAACTGCGCCATGGCCCGGACGCGGTTGAGATCCGGGGGATCGGCGGGCCCGAGCTTGAAGTAGCTGTCGCCGCGCAGGTAGTCCGCGAGGAACCGCAGCCCCAGCTCCAGGGCGATGATCTGCGGGGCGTCCGCCATCAGGCCGACTTCCTCCGGCGTGACCTCCCGGGCCGCCTCGAGGAAGCCATGCGCCACGGCCCGGTAGACGTCCATGTCGACGGCCACCTTCGCGAGGTCGCGCTCCTTCTCTCCCGCCACGTTCACGAGGGACCGCACCATGTCGCCCCAGTCGGCGAGCCAGGTGTGGGGCATGATCGTGTCGAGATCGACGAGCGCCTTCACGCGCCCCGTCCGCGTCGAGAAGAGGAAATTGTCGAGCTTCGTGTCGCCATGGATCGCGAGGCGGCGGATCCGGCCAGACGCCATGCCCTCGAGCAGCGTCATCCCGAAAGGCTCCTCGGAACGGACGAGGTCGATCCATGGGCGGAACTCAGGGTCTTCGACGCGCCTGCGGTGCTCGCGCTCGTCGAGATGCACGAGAAAGTGCTCCGCGGTGCTGTGGCGGAGCACCGGGTCGGACGGGACGAGATCGCCGGCCTCCTCCGGCGTCCGGCAGCCCTTGAGGACCGATCGGAGCTGGTCGTAGTACAGGCGCGTGTCCCGGTACCCGGGCAGCGGGTTCTCCAGGTCGTCGGTCCGCATCCGGCACGTGAAGTCGCCGTACATCGCCAGCCCCCGGCCCGCTTCGGAGGCGATGCGGAGCCGCTCCCGCGGGTCGGCGATCTCGCCGAGGCTCTTGAACGTGCGCGACTCGGGAATCTTGATCATGAGGCGCCAGCAACTGGCGCCCCGGTGGTTCTCGACGTCCAGGTACGGCGAACCGTCGCGGGTGTCGAGCAGGGTGATCGTGTCCCACTCGTCGCCGGCCTCGAGGCGCCCCTCGGCCATCGCCGCCCGCTGCGCCTCGATCGACGCGATCATGGCCCGCATGACCGATCGTGGCCGCGTGAACACCCGCTCGTTGATGCGCTGGAGCAGGTACTCCGACGGAGCCGGCGTGCCGGCCTGGACGAGGTAAGTGTGCTGGTTGATGTTGCCCTTCTCGGCGAAGTCGTGGACTTCGACCGGCCGGGCGAGCCGGAAGCACGACGCGAGACGGCTGGCCTGGGCGAGCGGGTGCTCCTCGCCGTGCGCGAGCACCCGCGTCACCCGTCTCAGCCCCAGCATGCGCTGATCACCGCTGGTGATCATGCCCCGTCCGGGCGGCGGCCGTCAGCGGCGACGGCAGCCTACAGCTTCCACCCTTCGCGGTACTCGCGCCGCACGTAGGCGTTGGCGTCGCTGTCGTTCGTCACCTTCATCCCTTCGCCGTCCCACAGGAGGAGCCGGCCGGGGAACCGAACCGCCAGGTTGCCCATCAGGACCATCTCGGAGAGCGGCCCCGAGTAGTCGAAGTTGGACGAAGCGGGCTTGCCGCCCTTGCACGCGCGGATCCAGTCCTGCTCGTGGCCTTCTTCGCCCTTGGGAATGCGTTCGATTGTCTTGTCGGGCTGGGTGAACGCCTGCATGCGCGTTTCCGGGATGATCCGCGGGCTCCGGCCGTAGCAGCCGGCCATGAGCGTCGCCTTGCTGCCGACGAGCAGCACGCCCCCGTCATCGTCGCCCAGCTTGCGCCCCACCTCGAGTTCAGCCGGGCGCGCGGGCATCAGCCCGCCGTCCCACCAGGTCAGCTGGACGGGCGGAAGGTTCTTCCGGGCGGGGAAGTTGTAGCGCACGATCGTCGAGCGCGGGTAGGTCTCGTGCTTCGGCTCCACGAGCTTCCAGAACTCCTCGTAGTAGGTCGAGATGCTGCCCTCGACGCTGACGGGATACTTCAGATCCAGCGCCGCGAAGACCGGATCGAGGATGTGGCAGCCCATGTCGCCGAGCGAGCCCGTGCCGAAATCCCACCACGCGCGCCACCGCCCCGGATGGTACGTGGGGTGGAAGGGCCGGACCGGCGCCGGGCCGATCCACTCGTTCCAGTCCATCGTGGCCGGCACCGGCGGCGTCTCCTTCGGCCGCTCGACCTCGACGCCCTGCGGCCACACGGGCCGGTTGGTCCACGCGTGCACTTCCTTGACGTCGCCGAGCGCGCCGGCGGCGACCCACTCCGAGATGAGGCGCAGGCCCTCGCCGGAATGGCCCTGGTTGCCCATCTGCGTGACGACCTTGTACTTGCGCGCCGTCTCGGTCATGAGCCGCGCTTCCCACACGGCGTGGGCGATGGGCTTCTGCACGTAGACGTGGATGCCGCGCTGCATGGCCGCCATCGCGACGAGGGCGTGCGTGTGGTCGGGCGTCGCCACGATGACCGCGTCGAGATCCTTCTCCTTGTCGAACATCTCGCGGTAGTTCCCGTAACGGCGCGCGTTCGGGTACTTCCCGAACGTCTTGGCCGCGAGCGCCGAATCCACGTCGCAGAGCGCGACGATGTTCTCGGTCTCGCAGCGGCTGAGGTTCGACCCGCCCATGCCGCCCACGCCGATGGCGCCGAGGTTGAGTTTGTCGCTCGGCGAGAGCTTGCGCTGCCCCGCGAAGACGCGGCTGGGCAGGATCGTGAACGCGCCGACGGTGCCGGCGGCCGCCGCAGCCTGGTGCAGGAAGGTGCGCCGGGTCGGCAGTTCGCCGGCGGCCTGGGTGGTGTGGGTCTTGGTCTCCATGAATCCTCTCCTCGTTGCGGGGCGTCAGTGTGCGTCGGTCGGTCGGGCGGTTGATCTCCCGCCTTCGCGGCGCGAGCATTCTGGACACCTGTCCAGTGTGCTCACGAGCAGAGAGGACTATACTCCCGTTTGCCGCCTCCTGTTGCCGGTCCCGGCCCCAGAGCCGGGTGTGCGATTCGCCTGCGGAGAGACCGCCCCGCCGGCGGCGGTGCCGCGGGGCCCCTGCCCGCTCTGATACCATCGTTCGAGGATGCCCACGGTCGAACACCACGATCCCGCGAAG
>CAZBIP010000149.1:4276-8099 GCA_964491885.1 uncultured Vicinamibacterales bacterium | reverse complement strand
TGAGCGCCATCGTCACGCCCCCCGCGCTCCGGCCCATCGGCACGGGCCCGACGACAACGGCGGCCGTGGGCTGCCCTTCGACCACCTTCTGGAACCGCAGCCAGGTGGTGATGGGAACCCGCCGCAGGGCCTGGAGCGGCGCGTCGGCCAGATCGAGGGCCGCCAGGGACATGCCGCCCGACTGCAGGATGAGGTTCATGGCTTTCAGCGCGCGCGCGATGGCGCGGTCGGCGCCGGGCTGGCGGCGGCCGTTCGTCAGGGGCGGAAACGCCGATGTCGACACGTCGCCGCGGACCCAGAGCAGGCGATCCAGGCGCACGCCGGCGGCCGCCATGGACTCCACGTCGAACATGTCGAACGTGTCCACGAGCGCCGCCAGTTCGCCCCGGCCCGTCGTGGCCGCCAGCATGGCCATCAGGAGGCTGGTTCGCCCCGAGGAGCGTGGGCCGGTCACCTCCGAAAGGTGCCCCATCGGGAGGCCTCCGCCAAGCTGCTGATCCAACGCGGGCACGCCGGTTGGAGCCATGTCGGGGGCGATGGCGATGCCGCTTCCCCCGGTCACGGGCACCAGGGTGCGGTCGAGCTTCTTGGCCCGGAGCAGCGCTTCGACATCGGCACGGCAGGTGGCGGGCATGGGAGATCCTCGAAGAAGTCAGAATTCAGAAGCCAGAATTCAGAAGGCGCACGCTGAATGTTCTCCGCGCGATGTTTCGCTGTATTTTCGCTGTTCAGACTGTAGGCGAATCAAAAACGAAAGTCAAGAGCGAGGGCAATCAGGGGCGCGTCGGAATGAGCATTCCGCTGGCCGTTATGGACGGACTTGAACTCAGCCGAAGCGTTATTTATACTTAGGCCGTTAATTTAAATTAGATAACGCCTTATTAAGGTCTCGTTGCCAGGGTGGAGGACTCAGCCAATGAAGCGAGGCGTCGCTGGCAGGTACGAGGTCACATCTGCTGGCGGCGAACGCGTGGAAGCCTTCGTCCCAGCACCGCTCCCTCCGGAGCCCGCCCTCGATCTCACCGATGCCCTGCAACCGCGCCTCGAACAGGCCCATCTGGCTCTTGGACGCCTCGACAGCCTGTCTACCCTGCTCCCCGACCCGTCCCTCTTCCTGTATTCGTACGTCCGCAAAGAGGCCGTGCTCTCCTCCCAGATTGAAGGCACGCAGTCGTCCCTCGCCGATCTCCTGCTCTTCGAGCTCGACGAGGCACCGGGCGCCCCCCTCGACGACGTGGTTGAGGTCTCCAACCATGTGGCGGCTCTCGACCACGGGCTGACGCGCCTGCGCGGCGGCTTCCCCCTCTCGAACCGCCTGATTCGCGAGATCCACGGCATACTTCTTTCGCGCGGGCGCGGCAGTGGCAAGAGTCCGGGTGAGTTCCGCCGCTCGCAGAACTGGCTCGGCGGCACCCGACCCGGTCACGCCGTGTTCGTCCCTCCGCCACAGACGGAAGTCGAACCCTGCATGGCGGCACTCGAACGGTTCCTCCACGCCGAGAACGACGGTCTCCCGGTCGTGGTACGCGCGGGACTGGCCCACGTGCAGTTCGAGACGATCCACCCGTTCCTCGACGGCAACGGCAGGGTCGGCCGGCTGCTCATCACGCTGCTGCTCTGCCACGCGGGCGTCCTCCGCGAACCACTCCTCTATCTGAGTCTCTACTTCAAGCAGCACCGCTCGACCTACTACGAGCTGCTCGGCGGCGTGCGCCGGGACGGCGACTGGGAGCAGTGGCTGGCGTTCTTCCTCGATGGCGTCCGCGCAACGGCCGGGGAAGCTGTTTCCACCGCGCAACGGCTGTCGATGCTGTTCAACCGGGACCGCGAACGGATTCTGCCGTCCGGGCGCCGCGCGGGATCCGTGCTTCGCGTGTTCGACGCGCTGAAAGCCCGCCCCGTCTCGTCGCTCCAGCACGTGAGCCGGATGACCGGTCTCGCGTTTCCGACCGCAGGCGGGGCCATGGACGTGCTCGTCTCGCTCGGGATTGCACGAGAAATCACCGGCAGACGCCGCAACCGCGTGTTCGCATACGACGCGTATCTCACCGTCCTCAACGAGGGGACGGAGGTGCGGTGAGCCCTGACACCTCCAAGCGCGCGTCCGAAGGGACGCGCGACGCTCAGCCCTCGCGCGGTCCCGCTTGCACCCCGCCGGCGCCGGGCGCGATGATGGGGTATCGCGCATCAGGCCGGCCAGCGTTCGGCTGCGGCGTTCGACAGCGGCCCCACCGGGCCGGCGCCGCCCGCCGTGCCGGCACGCGCAGAAAGGCATGGCCCCCATGAGCAACCCCGTCTGCTGGTTCGAAATCTACGTGCAGGACACGGCTCGCGCGAAGGCGTTCTATGAGGGCGTCTTCGGCGTCGAGTTGACGAGACTCGGCGGCCCGGACCTCGAGATGTGGGCGTTTCCCGGCGACGTCGAACGCTACGGCACGCCCGGTGCGCTGGTGCACGCACCGGGACTCTCGTCGGGAGGCAACAGCGTCCTGGTCTACTTCTCGTGCGCGGACTGCGCCGTCGAGGCGGCGAAGGTCCCGGCCGCAGGCGGCAGCGTCGTGAAGGAGAAGTTCTCGATCGGCGAGTACGGCTTCGTCGCGCTCGCCCGGGATACCGAAGGCAACATGATTGGCCTGCACTCGCTGAAGTGACGCGGCCCCGGAGCGCCAGATGAAGACCCGTTCGGACGACCTCACATCGATCCCCGGCGTCGGCCCGAGGATTGCCGCCAACCTGCGCCTGATGGGAATCCAGCGGGTCTCCGACCTGAAGGGCGCGGACCCGGAGCGGTTGTACACGAAGCTCGAACGCACGCTCGGCGAACCGGTGGATCGGTGCGCCCTGTACGTGCTCCGTTCGGCGGTGTACTTCGCGAGCCACCGGACGCACGATCCCGAGAAGCTCAAGTGGTGGAACTGGAAGGACGCGCCGCGCGCGCGACGGAGGGTCTGATGAAGCGTCAGTGGCTCACACCGGCCGCGCTGGCGATCGGCCTCGCGATGCTGCCTGCCGGCACCGCCGCGTCCCAGCCCCCGGCGGATGTCGAGGACGGCGTGCGCGCCGTGTGGAACGCGCAGGTCGCGGCCTGGAATCGCGGTGACCTGCCGGGCTACATGGGCGCGTACTGGAACTCGCCCGGCCTGGCGTTCTTCTCCAACGGCGCCGCCTTCCGCGGATGGCAGGCCACGCTCGATCGCTACCGGGCCGAGTACCAGAGCGGACAGAAACAGATGGGCGTCCTCGACTTCCCGGAGTTGGAGATCGTCGTGCTGGGGCCCGACGCGGCGCTGGTTCGAGGCCGCTGGCATTTGAAGATGCCTGGCGGCAGCGAGGCCGACGGCATGACGTCGGTCGTCTTCCGGAAGCTGCCGGAGGGCTGGCGCATCGTCCACGACCACTCGTCGTCCAGGGCGGGGACCTGAGCGTTGCGGACGCGGAAGCGTCCGCCGTCCGCCGCAAGGGAGGCACCATGATCGGCTACTGCGGACTCACGTGCGAACACTGCGAGGCCTTCATCGCCACGCAGACGAACGACGATGCGCTCCGCGCGAAAGTCGCGGACGAGTGGTCGCGCAGCTACGGCGCTCCCATCTTCCCGGAACACATCAACTGCACGGGATGCCTGTCGGCCGGCGTGAAGACGTACTACTGCGACGAGTTGTGCGAGATCAGGAAGTGCGCCATGCAGAAGGCCGTCGGCACGTGCGCGGAGTGTGCAGACTACCCGTGTCCCGTGCTGGACGCGATGCTCCAGGTGGCCCCGCAGGCCAGGCTCACGCTCGAAGCGCTGAGAAGGCCGTAGGAGGAGGGCAACCGCGTCGAG
>CAZBIP010000149.1:0-4176 GCA_964491885.1 uncultured Vicinamibacterales bacterium | reverse complement strand
GCTTCCGCTTCGGCGCTGAGATCCATGGCCGTGAGGACGACCGGCGTCCGGTACCGCTCGTGATACGCCTGTTGGGTCTCGGCGTTGGCCGAGGCGTCGGACACGATCTGGCGGACCGTCGCGCCGGTCAGCGCCATCGCAGGGTACGTGCAGATCGGCACGGCCAGCGGAACCGGCGAGGCGTGTGCGAGCCGGGCGAGGCGGCTCGACCCGCCCGCGCGTGCGGCCGGATCGGGAACGGCCGTCATGTGCGCCCGATTCAACCGCGCCCGCCGGCCGGCGGGGCTACTCGCGGCGCCATACGGATCGCAGGAAGTGCGCGGCCATCTTCGGTCGGCGGTCGCGCGTGAACACGCCCTTGAAGTTCATCCCGGCCATGCGGATGATGCCCTGCCCCGTCTTGAAGTCGGCGAAGGCCCACACATGGGTGCCGGCGACGAAGGGCCGGGCCGCCATGACGTCGAGCGACCGGCGCAGGAACTCCACCTGGTACTCTTCCGTCCACATCTCCGCAGGCGCGTTGTGCGCGCCCGCGAGCGTGTCCGCGCCGAATTCGGTCACGACGATCGGTTTGCCCGTCGCCGCGTGCAGGTCGTCGAGCTCGCCCGCCAGCACCCTGGCCGCCTCGTCGAGCCGCCCGCCGAGCGTGTACCACCCGTAGTACCGGTTGACGCACACGACGTCGAAGAGCGCCAGCCACTCGACGGGACCGCCGCCGATGCCGACGAGCGTCACGGGCCTCGTCGGGTCCAGGCGCCTGGTCTCGTCGTACATCCGCCGGAAGAACCGCGTCCCCGACTCGACCGCCGCGGCCGGCTGCGGCCCCGCGCCGAGCACCGGCCCGGCCGACGGCTCGTTCCCGACGCTCCACATGATCGTGCTCGGGTGGTTCTTGTCCCTCGCGACGAGTTCCCGGACCTGCCGGAGGCACTGATCGAGGCGCCGCGCGGCGACGTCCTCCCCGTCCGTGAAACTCAGCCCGACGGCGGGAATCTCGTTGATGACGAGCACGCCCAGCCGGTCGGCGAGTTCCATCGCCTCTTCGCAGTACGGATAGTGCGACGTCCGGTACGAGTTGGCGCCGACCCATTTCAGCAGTTCGTAATCGCGAACCCACACCGGCAGGTTCAGGCCGCGCCCGTTGACCGGGAAGTCCTCGTGTTTGCCGAAGCCGGTCAACACGACGGGCTGGCCGTTCAGCAGGAGCCGGTCGCCGCGCACCTCGACCGTCCGGATGCCGACGTCGAGCGCATAGCTGTCGGCCGGGCCGGCTGCGTTCGCGGGACGTCCGCCGCGGCGCGTCCGCGGGGCCTCGCCGACCGTCACCGTGAGCGGGTACAGGTGCGGATCCGCCGGGCTCCAGAACCGGGCGCTCGGCACACGGATCGTGGCCCGGGCCACGCCCGCGCTGAACGCCAGGTCCGCCTCGATGGCGCCGAGTCTCGCCTTCCCCGCGCCTTGGTACGCGCCCGCCGTCGCGACCTCGACGCCCACCACGCCGTTTGCGCCCTCGATCGCCGTCGTCACCGTGACGTCCGCGATATGCTCGGCCGCCGGCACGGTGAAGAGCACGACCGGCCTGTGAAGGCCCGCGTACGGGAAGAAGTCGTACGTCGTGGCCGGGTAGCCGCCCATCATGCTCATCACGCCCGGCTTGCCGGGCACCGTCCCGGGCGGCACGCGGTCGGGCAGTTGCCGGTTCTCGACGGAGACGGCGATGACGCTCGGCGCGCCCCACGCGAGGTGCGGCGTGATCTCCGCCGCGAATGGCAGGTGGCCGCCGAGGTGCTCGGCCACCGGCGTGCCGTTGACCCACACCCTCGCCGCGTAGTTGGCCGAACCGATCCTGATGAACACGCGCTGGCCGCGCCACGCCGGCGGCACGAACACCTCGCGCCGGTACCACGCCGTCCCGAGGTAGTCGCGCGCGTCGTCGAACAGATCGTTCCAGCTGCACGGCACGGGGATCGGGCGCGGGGCCGGCAGCGCCTTGTGCCAGGCCTGCGCTTCACCTTCACCGTCCGGATCGAGCTGGAACTCCCAGAGGCCGGAGAGGTCCATGACGTTGCGGTGCGGGTTCTGCTGCGGCCGGAGCAGGCCCGTCCGGCCCGAGGGCAGGGAGGCTTCTGGCGCGCCCGTACCGCCCGCCTGCCGGGAGCCGGCATGCCCAGCGCCGTCCGCGGCCTGGCTCGCCAGGAACGACGCGGCGCCGACGGCCGTGACGTGCTTGAGGAAGTCGCGCCGGTTCTGCGGGTTCGTCATGGCTCCGTCCACCTCGCGGGCCGGAATTGTAGCACCCGCCGGATCCCGAATCCCGAATCCCGAACCCCGACTATGATCTTCCGAGCGTGCCCGTCCATCCGGCTCTCCGCCGCGCCGCCAGCGCCCTCGCCTACCGCGACTTCCGCGTGATGTGGGCGGGCGCCTGCGTGTCCAGCATCGGCACCTGGATGCAGAAGGTCGCCCAGAGCTGGCTCGTCCTCACGCTGACCGGCTCGCCGTTCTACCTCGGCCTCGACGCGTTCCTCGGCGAGATGCCGATCCTCCTCTTCGTGCTCGTCGGCGGCGTGGTCGCCGACCGCCTGGATCGCCGCCGAATCCTGCTGGTGTCGCAGTACGTCCAGATGAGCACCGCGTTTGCGCTGGCGATCCTGGTCTACCTGGACGTCGTCCGCATCTGGCACGTGCTGGCGCTCTCCTGCATCACGGGCACGGCGCAGGCGTTCGGGAGCCCGGCCTACCAGTCGCTGCTGCCCATGCTGGTGCGCCGCCACGACGTGCCCAACGCGATCGCGCTCAACTCGATCCAGTTCAACCTGGCGCGCATCCTCGGCCCGCTCGCCGCCGGCATCGCACTGGCCGCCTTCGGATCCGCGGCTTGCTTCGCCCTGAACGGGCTCTCCTTCCTCGTGGTCGTCGCCTCGCTGCTGGCGCTCAACGTCGTGTCGGCGCCGGCCGCCTCCTCCCGATCGGTGCGTGACGAACTGTACGGCGGACTGGCTTTCGTGCGGCGCCACGCCGCCATCCGCGCGTTCATGTTCCTGGCCTTCTGCACGGCGCTGCTCGGCTCGCCGGTCCTCACGCTGCTGCCGGTGATCGTGCAGCGCGTGTTTCAGCAGGACGCGGCCGGCTTCAGCAGGATGATGGCGTTCTCCGGCGCGGGGTCCGTGGTCGGGGCGCTCGTCGTCGCGTGGCTGGGACGTTTCTCCCGCATGGCCCGCACGGCGGTCGCGCTCCAGGCGCTCCTGGGCGTCCTGCTCGTGGCGTTCGGCGCGTCGCGCGTGCTCCCCGTCAGCTACGCGCTGCTCTTTTTCGGCAGCATCGCGCTGATGATGGTGTTCTCGCTGCTGACGTCGCTCGTCCAGCTCGAGGCGCCCGACGACATGCGCGGCCGCGTCATGAGCATCTACACCATGGCCTTCCGGGGCGGGGCGCCGCTCGGCGCGATCGCGGCCGGCGCGCTCGCCGCGCGCACGTCCGCGCCCGTGGCGCTGATGGCGACCGGCGCGCTGCTGACGGTGCTCGTCGGCGTGTTCGCCTGGCGGTCGTCCGAGCACTGGGAGCCGTCTCCTACCGGCCGCGGCGGCGCCGATCATTCCGGCGGGTCACAGACCCAGTAGACCCCCGGCACAGCCTCCTCCCCGTGATTGGCGCAGGGCCCCCGCCCCACGTACCAGACGGCCTTCGGACGCTGCTCCGCCCACCTGTGGTACTGCAGCACGCGCCAGACGCCGTCCGTCTCCGCGACGACACGTTCCTGCGAGAGGAACGCCACCTGGTACCCGGTCCAGTAATCGGTCCGGATGAGCCGGATCCGGTGCGCGACGAGGTAGTCCGTCAGGGCCTGGCGGTAGGCGGGCGGCGTGTCGCGCACGTACTCGGCCACCAGGCGCGCGTGCCCGGCGGCACTGGCGGCCGACCACGCGGCGATCGCCGCGACGACGGCGGCGCGGAGCGCGGGACGAGGCTCGAGCCGCAGCCACGCGGCCGCGAGGCCGATCGGGGCCAGGATCGCGAGCAGCGCGTACCTCACGGTCTCGATCTGGAGGTCTCCGCAACGGCCGAGCGTATAGCCGGCCGCCGCGATGGCCCCCACCAGGAACAGGTAGACCGCAATCCCCGTCTCGCGCATCGACGGCCGGAACCCGCGGCGCCGAACGAGCACCACGACGCGCG
>CAZBIP010000148.1:4785-8102 GCA_964491885.1 uncultured Vicinamibacterales bacterium | reverse complement strand
CCGAACCCGGCCATCACCATGTCCGACGTGACGTCCACCAGCTTGTTCCAGATCGCCGCGTTCTTCGTGATGCTCTCCTCCGCGGTGATCTGGACCGCCTTGTTCCTCTGGATGGCACGGACCGTGTGCTTCTCCGTCACGTGAATGATCTCGTGCGCCAGCACGCCGGCCAGTTCCGCCTCGGTGGCCATCAGGCCGAGCGCGCCGCGCGTGATGTGGATGTAGCCGCCCGGCGCCGCGAAGGCGTTGACGCCGTCCGTGTCGAGCACGACGAAGGTGAAGCGCAACCCCGGGCGCTCGCTCTTCTTCGCGAGCAGCGTGCCGACCAGCGTCACGTAGCGATGGACCGCCGCGTCCTGGACCACGCCGTAGCGCCGGCGGACGCGCTCGCTGACGTCGGCGCCGAGCTGCCGCTCTTCCTCGTCCGTGATCTGGAGCTCGCGCAGCTGCCCGGCGCGCTTGACCACCTTGTCGACGTTCACCTTCTTGGGCAGCTTGATCAGCTGGCCGTCCGAAGCCGACGCCCCGGCGGGGCCGGGCGCCAGCAGCACGCACACCGCGGCCAGCAGGGCCGGCGCGAGCGGCCGCGCCTGCCGCGCCGCGCGCAGGGAGGGTGTTCGTGGAAGACGCCGGGCCTCGGATGACTCTCGCATGGAATGGGTTCTCCCCGTCTACGACGAAGACAGCACCTCGAAGATCGCCACCGGCTGGGACTTGCCCTTCACCGTCACGGTGCCCAGCGGTTTCGTCTCGTACCGCCCCTTGAGGCGGGCGCGCGTCGCCTCGCTGACGATGACGTGCGTCCCGTACTCCTTGTTGAGCGACTCGAGCCGCGCGCCCAGGTTCACCGCGTCCCCGATGACGGTATAGCTCATGATCGTATCGGATCCGATGTTGCCGGCCACCATATCCCCGCTGTTGACGCCCACGCCGATGTCCAGGGCCGGCCTTCCCTCGGCCGTCCACTTGGCGTTCAGGCCGCGCAGCCCTTCGAGCATGCCGAGGGCCGCCTGCACGGCGTGGTCGGCGTGGCCCTCGTCCGGAAGCGGGGCTCCGAACAGGGCCATCACCATGTCGCCGACGAACTTGTCGACGGTCCCCCGGTGGCGGAAGACCACGTCCACCATCACCGAGAAGTACTCGTTGAGCTGCGAGACGACCGCCTCGGGCCGGCCCATCTCGGTGAACGTCGTGAAGCCCCGGATGTCCGCGAACAGCACGCTCATCTCGCGCCGGGCGCCGCCGATCTTCGCGCCGGCCGGGTCGGCCAGCAACTGGTGGTACACGTCCTTCGACACGAACCTCGAAAACAGCCGCTTCACCCGGCGCTTCTCGCGCCCCTCGACGAAGTACTGGTAGGCCGTCCCGCCGAACGTCGCGAAGGCGGCGGCCAGCACCGGCTGGGCGACGTCCATCCACACGCCCTGGCCCATGAGCAGGCACGACACCCACGCGAGCGCCGCGACGAGCAGCGCGGCGAGGCCGGCCGCCTGCCAGACGGCGGTCAGGGCCCCTGCGACGCCGACGGCGAGCGCGCAGCCGAGGAGGACGGCGGCGTTGCCCGCGCGCCCGAGCGGGCGCATGAACCGCCCCGACAGCAGGTTGTCGATGACGTTCGCATGCACCTGCATGCCGGGCATGCTTCCCTCGGTGAACGGGACCGTGAAGAGATCCCGCAGCCCGGCGGCCGTGGTGCCGATGACCACGATCTTGTCGCGGAAGACGGCCGGGTCCACCTTCGGCTTCTCGCCCGAGCGGATCTGCTGCTCGGAATAGAAGAGGTCGTAGAAGGAGTAGTCCTGATAGGTCGGCTTGCCGTCCCGCAGCACGGGGCCCGTGTAGCGGACGAGCAGCCGCTTCGCCTCCGTCGCCGGGCCGTAGAGGCTGGGAATCCGCGCGGGCACGAGCGGGGCCGCCGCCCGGCCGACCTCGAGCACGTCGCCCTCACGCCGGATCGACTCCAGCGGCACGGGCCCCGCTACCATGGCCGCGGCCACGGCAATCGACGGCACGCCCACCGGGCCGACGCGCACGAACGGGGCCGTCCGCCTGACGGGGCCGTCCGGGTCGTAGATCGTGAAACTGTGGCCGACGGCGGCCGCGGCGTCCGTCAGTTCGTCGTACGGCAGGACGACGCCAGGCCTGGCCTCGAAGGCCGGGTCGGCGTCGAACGGCTGTCCTGCGCGCAGCACCTCCACGCCCCGCCCGCCGGCGGGTGCCGTCTCGTCCGCCGTCTCGTCCGTCGTCTCGTCCGCCGTCACGTCCGCCGTGAACACGACGTTCCCCGCGCGCGCCGCCGCAGCCGCCAGCGCACGGTCCGACTCCTCCCCGGTCCACGTTTCGTCGTCGATCTGAAGGGTCCGCCGGTCGCGCTCCGTGAAGAGCACGTCGTAGACAATGGCCTTCGCGGGCGCGCGGCGCAGGAAGTCGACGAGCAACGCATGCACCATGCGCGGCCACGGCCAGCGGCCGACCTGCGGCTCGAGGCGCCTGATGCTGCTGTCGTCGATACTCACGAGCAGCAGGTCGCGCCGGGCGGACGAGGGGTCCGCGGTGAGGCGCACGCGGTAGTCGTACGTCTTGAGTTCGACGGTCCGGAGGAAGGCCGTATGTCCGAGCGCCCAGGCGAGCGCCGCCGCCGCCGCGCCAAGCGCAACGCCGATGGCCAGGCGCCTGAGTAGGGATTGCCGCATCGACGCCGCTCCTCGCTTCCATCGGGCCTTGCGCCGCCCGGCCGCCGCGCCGGACAATGACCGCATGGGCCTGCCGAGCCTCGACGAACCGACGCTGCGCGCGCGCGTTACCCCCGCCGTCGCCATCGCCGCCATCCGCGAGGCGTTCCGCGCGGACGGCGAGGGGCGCACGGCCGTCCCCGCCGTCATCAACCTCCCCGTGCCCGGCACGCGCGGCGAATTCCACGTGAAGACCGCGTGGGTCGCCGGCGTCCCGCTCGTCGCGGTGAAGGTCGCGTCCGGATTCTACGACAACCCGGCCCTCGGGCTGCCGACGGGTTCCGGGCTGATGGCACTTTTCGACGCGTCGACGGGAATGCCCATCGGGCTGATCTTCGACAACGGCTTCCTCACCGACATCCGCACCGGGGCCGCCGGGGCCGTGGCGGCCGAGTGCCTCGCGCGCCGCGACGCGCGTGTCGTGGGCCTCGTCGGGTCGGGCGTCCAGGCGCGGCACCAGGTGGACTGCCTCCTCCAGGTCAGGCGGATCGAGCGCGTCGTCGCGTGGAGCGACGATGGGCCGGGCCTCGAGGCGTACTGCCGCGAGGTGCGCGCGGCCCACGGCATCGAAGCCGCCGCCGCCGC
>CAZBIP010000148.1:0-4685 GCA_964491885.1 uncultured Vicinamibacterales bacterium | reverse complement strand
CAGATCGTGGCCGGCACGAAGCCGGGCCGGACGAGCGACGGTCAGATCACGATCTGCGACCTGACTGGCGTCGGATTCCAGGACACGGCCATCGCGGCAACGGCGTGGAAGACGAAAACGGCCTCATGACAGGCATGAGGCCGGCAGGTCAGGGAACTGTATGATGTCTGGTACCGGTACGGGGATTCGAACCCCGGTCCCGTGGCTGAGAACCACGTGTCCTAACCCCTAGACGATACCGGCACTCGTCGAGCAGGAACCTCTAATTCTAAGGCCCCGGCAACCCGGGGTCAAGTGTTTCACGCCCTATGCCCACTCGACCGCTCCTCGCGCTCGTCTCCGTCCTGCTGCTTCTCGGCGGGGCCACCGTCTTCTACTTCGCGGGCCAGGAACCAGGTCCGCTCGTCCGGATCGAGAAGCCCGCGGCCATCGGGGGCGGGTCGATCGATCTCGACCTCATCGTGGACGCGATCGGCGGCGGGCTCACGCGCCTCGACGTCGCCGTCGAGCAGGCGGGCCGGACGATGCCGCTCTTCTCGCTGGCCTCGTCGGGCGCCGCGAAGTTCACGCAGGAGACGCCCGACCGGATGCGCGTCACGCAGACGACCGTGGCCGGATCGCTCCCGGGGCTGCGCGATGGCCCGGCCCGCGTCGTGGTGACCGCCTCGCGCGGCGTGCTCTTCGGCCTGCGGCAGGCCGAATCGGTGACGGCGCGCGACGTGGCCGTGCGGATGACGCCGCCGTCGCTCGCCGTCGTCTCGACGCACCACTACGTCAACCTGGGCGGTGCGGAAATGGTCGTGTACCGCGTGACGCCGGCCGACACCACGTCGGGCGTCCAGGTGGGCGATCGCTTCTACGCCGGGTTCCCCGCCGCCGGAGCCGCGGCGGCAGGGCCTGGCGGCGCGTCCGCCGCCGACCCCGCGCTGCGGGTCGCCTTCTTCGCCCTGCTCCACGATCAGGACCTCACGACGCCCATCCGGGTTGTCGCGACCGACCCGGCCGGCAACTCCGTGCGCGCCGAGCTCGACTACCGCACGTTCCCGTCGAGCTTCAGCCGCCGCCGGCTCGAGGTGGACGACAGGTTCTTCCAGCGCGTCGTGCCGGGCATCCTCGCGGCCACGCCGGGCCTTCAGGCGTCGGCCGACACGCCCGAGGCCCGGCTGGACGCATTCCTCGCGATCAACCGCGAGGTGCGGCAGGCGAACGAGACCCAGATCCAGACGGTGGCGCGCGGCACGTCGCCGGAGCTGCTCTGGCGCGGGCCGTTCCTGCGCATGGGCCGGGCCCAGTCGGAGGCGTCGTTCGCCGACCATCGCACCTACGTCTACGACGGGCGCGAGATCGATCAGCAGGTGCATCTCGGCGCCGACCTCGCCTCGACGCGCGGCGCGCCTATCGCCGCGAGCAACACCGGCCGCGTGCTCTTCGCCGCCTACCTCGGCATCTACGGCAACTGCGTGATTCTCGACCACGGGATGGGCGTCCAGACGCTCTACGCCCACCTGTCGAGCATCACCGTGGAAGTGGGCGACCGGGTGGGCCGCGGCGAAACCATCGGCCGCAGCGGCATGACGGGGCTCGCGGGCGGCGATCACCTGCACTTCGCGGTGCTCGTCGCGGGGCATCCGGTCGATCCGGTCGAATGGTGGGATCCGCACTGGATCGCGGATCGCATCGACCGGAAGCTGGCGGATGCCGGCCTCAAGAATCGGTGACGCTCACCGGTACCGCAGGTACTTGGCCCGAAGCAGCCGCCAGGCGGCTTCCGCGCGGACCCAACTGGTGGCGATGGCCGAGGGGGCCTCGCCGGCGCGGATGCGCGCGACCGTGTCAGTCCCGAACAGCCTGCCCACCCGGTCGATCTCGAACGGCCCCGGGAACAGCCGGTACAGCGCCGACGCGATCTCCAGGCCCACGCGGACGGGCTTGAGCTCGGCGCGGTCGGTCACGATGATGAACACGCCGTGGCACAGCTCGCCGGCGAACCGGCTCGACGAGGGCGTGAAGCTGGTCGGGTAGAAACGCACGCCCGGCAGGTTGCGGCCGTTGAGTTCCGCCGCCAGGCGCGGCGCGTCGATCCACGGCGCTCCCACCTGCTCGAACGGCGTGTCGGTGCCGCGGCCCACCGAGACGTTCGACGCCTCGATGGCGCCGATCCCGGTGTAGAGGCTGGCCGCCACCATGTTCCGCATGTTGGGCGACGGGTTGACCCACGAAAGGCCCGTGGCGTCGAACCAGGCCTCGCGGCCCCAGTGCTTCATCTCGACCACGGTGAGATCCGCCCCGATCTTGCGCTCCGCGTTGAACAGCAGCGCCAGCTCGCCGAGCGTCATGCCGTGCCGGACCGGCATCGGGTGGTACGCCGTGAAGCTCAGCTCCTCCTGGCCGACCGCCGGCCCTTCGATGGCAACGCCATTGACGGGATTCGGGCGGTCGAGCACGACAACGGCGATCTTGCGCTTCGCGGCTTCCTCCATCACGTAGCCCATCGTCGTCGTGTAGGTGTAGAAGCGCGAGCCGATGTCCTGCAGGTCGAGGACGAGGGTGTCGATGCCCTGGAGCATCTCGTCCGTCGGCCTCCTCGTGGGGCCGTAGAGGGAGTAGATCGGCAAGCCGGTCTTCTCGTCCTTCGAGGACGGGACGTCCTCGTCGAGGATGCCGCGGATCCCGTGCTCAGGGCTGAAGAGCGCCACCAGCGTCAGGTCCTTCGCGGCCGCCATCAGGTCGATCGTGGCCTCGCCCGTCCGCGCGCGCCCGGTATGATTGGTGATGAGGCCGACTTTCTTCCCCTTCAGCCGCGCGAACCCCTCGGCGCGAAGCACGTCGATGCCGTTCAGCGTCCGGCCGTCCGTCTCGTCCCCACGGCGCGGCGCGGCGCCGGACGCGCCGAAGTCGCCGCCCGTCCAGCGATGCGCGCGCAGGACGGAGTCGTCGGGCAGCAGGCGGAGGGCCGAGGCGACGATCGTGGCGACGCGAGCCCGCACGGGCGTGGCGTCCCCCCTGCCGTCCGGGTGCACCCGGTTGGACAGGAAGATCACGAACGTCTTCGTGACGGGGTCCATCCAGAGCGACGTGCCGGTGAAACCGGTGTGTCCGAAGGACCCGACGGGAAGCAGCTCACCCCGGTTCGACGAGTAGCTCGTGTCGATGTCCCAGCCGAGGGCCCGCACGCTGGCCATGCCCAGGGGGGTGGCCGGCGACGTCATCTTGAGGACCGTCAGCGGCGAGAGTAGCCGCGCGCCAGCGAACGTGCCGCCGCCGAGCACCATCCGGCAGTAGCGGGCGAGATCCGCCGCCGTGCTGAAGAGCCCGGCGTGGCCGGCCACGCCTCCCATGCGACGGGCGGTCGGGTCGTGCACGGTGCCCCGCAGCATGGCCTGGTTCGGCCCCTGGCACGGCCAGCCGTACGGCGTGCACAACTGGGTCGGCGCGATGCGTGGCTGGAGCGGCGCCGGCGGCAGGAACATCGTGTCCGCCATGCCCAGCGGCTTCGCGATGCGCTCTTCCACGAAGCGCTCGAACGGCATGCCGGACACCCGGGCGACGATCTCGGCGAGCACGAAGAAGTTGATGTCGCTGTAGACGAAGCGCTCGCCTGGCGCCGACATCAGCACTTCCTCGCAGGCCTGCCGGATGGCCTCGCCGGTGCCGCGCCACGAGTCGTCGCTGAGCTCCAGGTCGGGCCTGAGCCCCGACACGTGCGTGAGCAGGTGCCTGACGGTCACCGATTCCTTGCCGTAGCGCCCGAAGTCGGGGATGAAGGACGCCACGCGGTCGGTGAGCCGGATGCGGCCTTCTTCCACCAGGATCATCACGCTAGTCGTCGTCGCCACGACCTTGGTGACCGACGCGAGATCGAAGATGGTGTCGAGCGTCATCGGCTCGACCTGCGGCGCCAGCGAGCGGTGGCCGTAGGCTTTCTGGTAGAGGATCTCGGGGCCGCGCCCGACCAGGAGCACCGCGCCGGGAATCTGCTTGTCCCGGATCGCCTGCTCGATGACGGCATCGACGGAGGCCAGCCGCGACGCGTCGGCCGCCGGCAGGCGGGGCAGCGCGCCGGGAACCACAGCCCTGCGGGGCGGCGCGGATGGAACCTGGGCGGCCGCCGCGGTCGCGAACGCCAGAACCAGAACGAGGGACAGCGGACCACGTCGCACGCGCACCTCCCGGCCATTCGGCTGCGGATGGTAAGCTAGCATAGACCAGTCAAGGAGTTCGAGTGAGCCGAGTCCCCCGCCTCGCGTTTCTGCCGGCGGCTGCGTGGATCGTTGCCGCCACGATGTGGATGGCGTTGCCGGCTGCGCCCGCCGACGCCCAGTTCCCGGTCGGCCGCATCGTCGGGACGGTGCGCGACATCGCCGGCCGCCCGATTGAAGGCGCCTCTATTTTCGCCGTGAATCCGGCCGGCATCCCGTCGGAGTTCTCGACGACGTCCGACAGGAAGGGCGCGTGGTCCATCCTCGGGCCGCGCTCGGGCCGATGGACCGTGTCGGCCGAGGCGGAGGGATTCGAGGCGATAACCGTCGCCGTTCCCGTCAACGTCTTCCAGAGTGGCGAGCCCATCGACTTCGTCCTCGTCGCGGTGCCGGCGCAGAGTCCGCTGGACGGCGTCGACACGAAGCAGCTCCAGGCCGACCTCGGCCGGGCCGACACGCTGATGGCCGAGGAGCGCTGGGACGAGG
>CAZBIP010000147.1:0-8137 GCA_964491885.1 uncultured Vicinamibacterales bacterium | reverse complement strand
CGGCTCGGGCGGATCGGGCTCGCGCCACCTCCGCGATGACCGCCGGGGACATCTCCATCCAGCGGAGAACGGGGACATTTCCAACGAGGGTTGACACACCGCCACGGCCGTCGTTGGCGTTTTGCGCACCCGCACGCTAGACTCCCCCGCATGCGTCGGGCCCTTTACGACGTCATCGTCGCGGTGTTCTTCTGCGTGCTGGTCGGCGTGCCCTCGACCATCGTCGGAGAAGCCGGAGCGCGGCTCGGATGGCTCGCCCCCGCACCCTGGTGGCAGTGGGCCGCCCTGCCAGTCCTTGCGCTCCTGTTCCTGCCGCTGATGCTGGTCACCGGAGCCGGCATCCGCCTCTGCCTGCCCCGCTTGAAAGCCGGACGGTACGCGTTTCCGTCCCACCCGCACGCCGTGGCGTGGCTGCTGCATTTCGGGTTGCAGCGCCTCATGTACCTGCCTGTCTGGCGACATCTGCTCTTCGCGTTCTCGTCGCTCCGCTGGGGGCTGCTGCGGGCCCTGGGCGCAAGCGTGGCCTTCGACGCGGACATGAGTTCGGACGTCCTCGTCGGCGATCCCTCGCTCGTCGAGGTGGGCGCGGGAACGATGCTCGGCGCGGGGTGCGCGCTGAGCGGACACGTCATCGAGCAGGGGGCGCTCGTGCTGGCCCCGATCCGGATCGGCCGCGGCGTCGAGGTCGGCGGGGGCACCGTCATCGGGCCTGGAGTCGAGATCGGCGACCGGGCGGTCGTCGGTCCCGATTGCCAGTTGGGAACGGGAGCGTCCGTGGGCGCCTCCGCGTTCCTCGGCGCCGCGTGTCACCTGGCGCCAGGCGTCAGGATTGGCGCCCACGCGGTGCTGGGTCACCGGGTGGACATCGGCCCCGACGTCCCTGTCGGCGCGCGCGCCGTCGTGGCGTCCGGCACCCAGCTGCCGCGCGGCACCGTCGTGCCTGACGGAGCGCGGTTCCCGGCCGATCCCCGGGACGCGGACGCATGAGCGGCGACGACACCGGCGCGGCGGCCGCGCCACCGCCGCCGCTGAACTCACCCGCCTGGGAAATCGGGCCGGACCGTCCTGCTCTCCCCCAGGGCCAGGTGCACGTCTGGCGAGCGGACCTGGACGACCCCGCGTGGACGGCGCCCGCGTGCACGGCGCTCGTGGACGCCGCGGAGCGCGAGAGGGCGTCCCGGCTGCTGCAACCCCGACACCGCGCCAGGTTCACGGCGTCGCGCGCGGCACTCAGGACGGTCCTGGGCAGGTATGTCTCGATCGACACTCCGGCGGCGCTCGCGTTCGAGATCGGTCAGTCCGGGAAGCCCGCCCTCGCCGGCATTGGCGCGGGCTCGCAGATCAGCTTCAACCTGAGCCACTCGGCCGGCGTGGCGCTCGTCGCCGTCGCACGGGCGTGCGAGGTCGGCATCGACGTCGAACGCGAGAGACCGGGCGTCCGCATCGAGGAGATCGCGCAACGCCAGTTTCACCCGGACGTCGTGCGTGCCTTGCTCGCGCTGGATCCGCCGCACCGCCCGGCGGCATTCCTGCGATGCTGGTGCGCGCTCGAAGCGCGCCTGAAAGCGGCCGGCACCGGGTTCGCCGCGGGCGCTGGACTGTTCGACGAACTCGGCCTGCCCGAGCCGCTGCTGACGACGCTGGACGCCGGCTCGTGGACCGGCGTCGCCGGACGCTGGCGCGTGTCGGCCCTCGATGCCGGCGCCGGCTGCGCGGCGGTGGTCGCGGTTGACGCTTCGGCGGTCCAGTCCGAGGACGGTTGGCTCACGGCCTTCCAGTCGGTGCCGACGCCCTGACGCCATCGACGAGCGTCTCCGCCAGTTCGCCGATCGTCGGGCCGCGCATGATTTCCATCGTCCGCAGGTGAACGCCGAGCGCGGTGCCGGCCCAGTTGCGCAGTTCGACGGCCATCAGCGAGTCGAAGCCGAGGTCGCCGAGCGACGTCCGAGCGTCGAGCGCCGATGAAGACGCGCCGACCACCCGGGCGACCTCGTCGCGCAGGAGGTCTTCGACCGCCTTCAGCGCGCCGTCGCGCGGGCCGGCGGCCAGCGCCCGTCGGAGCGCCAGCGGACCGGCCGCCGCTGCCGGGCCCTCACGCCGCGCCAGCGGCGCGAACGCGCCGAATTTCGGCGACGCCGCGCACGAGGGCGACTGGGCGAGGAACGTGGCCCAGTCAAGGCGCAGGATGCTCAACTGGACCGGCTGCCTGTGCAGCGTCTGGCCGAGCGCCTCGACCGCCTCCTCCGGCTCCACCGCGGGCACGCCGATGGCCTCGAAACGCGCGGCCACGTGCTGGTGGCTTGCCGCGTACCCGACGTGCCCGAGGAAGCCCCAGTTCAATACCGTCGCCGGGAGGCCGGCGGCACGGCGCGACCAGGCAAGCGCATCGAGGAACGCGTTGGCGGCGTTGTAGTTCGCCTGGCCCGGCAGGCCCAGAATCGAGGAGCACGACGAGAACAGCACGAAGAAGTCGAGGTCGAGGCTGCGCGTCAGGCGGTCGAGGTGCCGGGCCCCGAGCACCTTCGGGTCGAGAACTCGCGTCAGCCGCTCGCGCGCGAGGTTCGGCACGACGCAGTCGTCGATGACCATCGCGGCATGCACGAGGCCCGCGAGGGGCGGGAGTTCGCTGCCGCAGCGGGCGAGCAACGCCGCCACGTCAGCCTCGCGGCTGACGTCGGCCCGCTCGACCAGAACCCTGGCTCCCGCGCGCTCGAGTTCCTGCACAGCCGCGCGCTGTTCGCCGGTCGCCGCGCCTGACCGCCCCGTGAGCACGAGATGACGTGCGCCCTGGCGCACCATCCACCTGGCCACCAGGAGGCCGAACCCGCCGAGCCCCCCGGTGATGAGGTACGTCGCGTCCGCCTTGAGCCGCCCCGCGCCCGGGGGCGGAGCCACGCGCACCTCCGGATCGGTCATCGACAGGACGATCTTGCCGACGTGTCTGGCCTGCGCCATGAGGCGGAACGCCTCGCGCGCCTGCGACGCCGGGAACACGCGCACCGGCAACGGCCGGTACGCCCCCTCCGCCATCAGGTCCGACACCTCGCGGAGCACGGCCTGCACGCGCTGCGGCTCTTCGCGGTTCACCCGGGCGAAGTCGACGAAGTAGAACGCGAGGTTGTTCCGGAACGGCGCCATGGCCAGGCGCCTGTTCTGCAGCATGTCGCGAACGCCGAGCTCGACGAAGCGCCCCTTGTTCCGGAGCACCGACAGGCCCTTGGCAAGGGCCTCTCCGGCCAGCGAGTTCAGGACGACGTCCACGCCCTCCCCGCCCGTGTCCGCCATGACTTCGTCGGCGAACGAGAGGGATCGCGAGTCGTAGACGTGCGCGATGCCGAGGCTGCGAAGCCACTCCCGCTTCTCGGGCGTGCCTGCCGTCGCGAAGACTTCGGCGCCGGCGAACCTCGCCACCTGGATCGCGGCGAGCCCCACCCCGCCGCTGGCCGAGTGAATCAGCACGCGCTCGCCGGCCGCAAGCCCGGCCTCGTGGATGAGGCCGAACCTGGCCGTGACGTAGGCGGCCGGGAGCGATGCCGCGTCTTCGACGGACAGACCGTCGGGCACCGGCACGACGCCTCCGCGTCCGACCACGACGTGCGAGGCGAAACACTCCGCGGCGAACGCCATGACCCGCGTGCCGGGCGCAAGGTCGTCTACGCCGCTTCCCACGCGCGCCACGACGCCGGCGCACTCTATTCCGAGCGGAGGCGACTGGCCGGCATCGCCGGGCAGCAGGTTCAAGGCCTGCATGACGTCGCGGAAGTTCAAGCCCGCCGCATGAACCTCGATCTCGATCTCCCCCGCTCCGGGCGCCCGCCGCGCGCACTCTCGCCAGCCCAGGTGATCGAGGCTGCCGCGAGGCAGGCACTCGAGCCGGAAACTGGAGCCGCCCTCGGTGGAGGCCCTTGCGGCGTCACGGCCGGCATCGAGCGAGACGCGGCCGTAACGGTGCACGTGCCGCGCGCCTGCCCGGAAGGCGACCTCGTCCTCCCTCCCGTCCGCGGCGAGTTCCTCCGCGAGGCCGGCGAGCGCGTCTGCCCCGGCCGTGTCCGCGCCGTCCAGGTCCACCAGCGTGCAGCGCACGGATGGATATTCGTTCATGACCACGCGGCCGAGTCCCCAGAGAGGCGCCTGTTCGACCGACGGCCTCCCGGTCACGAGACCGGTTCCCGCCGCCGCCCCGCGTGTCACGATCCACAGGCGCGGAGCCGGCTCGGCTTCGTCCGCCATGATCTCCTGGAGCGCGCCGACGACGCCCATGCAGGCAACCGCGAGCGCGTCTCGGACCGCAGGGCCATCGGCCTCGTCGAGGTCATCCGTGTCGAGGGCCCAGAGGTAGACGATGGCGCGAATCCCGCCGGACCGCTCGATCGGCGAAATGGCCTGGAACACGCGCCTGGCGTCCTCGCGTGAGCCCGGCCGCACACGGAAGCGCCCGGGGCCATCCGCGCTGAAGCTCTCTCCGCGAGTGACCATCACCGGGCGCGAGCCGCCTGCCGAGAGCGCGTCCGCCAGCCGCGAACCCGTACCGCCCTCGTCAGCGAAGATCACCCACGCGCGGGGATCGGGCGCTTTGCGGTCTTCGCCGCCGACGGCCGGCTCCAGCGGAGCTGGCACCCAGCGGTAGTCGTAGTAGAGATCGTTCAGCCGCGAGAGGTCGGGCGCGCGCCGGTCGCTGATGCCTACGACTTCGAAATCGTCGACATCCGCGATGAGCGCGCCGTCGTCCGCCAGGACACGCAGCGCGTTGACGACGGTGTTCCCGGAGGACCGGAACCCGAACGCGTGGCTCCACATCGCGGGGGCCGGCCGGCCGAACAGACGGATGCGCCCGAACCTGACCGGCAGATACGTCCGGCCCTCCGCTGGCGGCACCGCACGGCCCTGCAGGCACCCGTCGAAGGCCGCCGGGTGGAAGCGGTAGCGTTCGAGATCGTCGGCCACGGACGCCGGCAGCCCGATCTCCGACAGGCACTCGCCGTCGCCACGGTAGAGCGCCGTCACGCCCTGGAACGCCGGCCCGCAGTCGAATCCGCACGCCTGCATTTCGGCGTAGTGGCTCGATGTGGCGCCGCACGCACGGAAGCGCGCCTGGAGTTCGCCGGCCGCGGCGGCAGCGGGCGCCTGAACGCCCGGCAGGACCAGAGCCGTGGCGTGCACCTGCCAGGGCGATGCGGACGACGCGCGCGCGTGCACCGAGAACGTCCCGTCTTCGGGATCGAAACGTGTCTGCACGATCACGTCGGCGTCACGCGGAAGGAACAGCGCCTTGTGCAGGCGGAGGTCTTCGATGACGCACATCGCAAGGCCGCACTGCTCCGCCGCCGAGGCGGCGAGTTCGACGTAGGCCGTGGCGGGCAGGATCACGTCGCCGTGAATCCGGTGCTCTCCGAGCAACGGGACGATGTGCGTGTTGAGCCTCGACTCCCAGGTCGGCACCGGCGAGGACAGGCGCCGCCCGAGCAGCGGGCTCCCGGGGGCCCCGTGCAGCAGGTCGCGGCACTCCTCGCTCTGGTGCCAATACCGCTCGTGATCCCACGCATAGGCCGGAAACGGCACGACACGACCGGGCCCCGGATGCACACCTTCCCACCGCAGGCCGACGCCTGCGGCGTAGAGCGCGCCCAGCGACGCCAGCATCACGGCCCGCTCCGGCTGGGCGCGCCGCAGCGACGGCACGACCTCGACGGGCCGGCCGGCCCGCGACGCGCACTCCTTCACCGGCCCGGCCAGCACCGGATGCGGGCCGATTTCGACGGCGAGGTCGCACCCGTCCGCGAGGGCGGCGGTCATCGCATCGGCGAACCGGACGGGTTCGCGCACGTTCCGCCACCAGTACGCGGCGCCGAAGTCCCCCGCCTCGGCGCGCCGGCCGGTGACGGTCGAGTAAACCGCGATCGCCGCCTCGCGCGGCTGCAGGCCGCCGAGCGAGGTCGAGACCTCGCCCCGCACGAGGTCCATGTGATGGCTGTGGAACGCGTAGTTGACCTTCAGCAGGCGGCAGTACACGTCGCGCGTCACCAGGTCGCGCTCGATGGCCGCAATCGCGTCCTCGTCGCCTGAGAGGGTGACCGACTCCGGGCTGTTGACGGCACCGATCGTAACGCGGCCCGCGAAGGGCGCGACGACCGCTTCGGCCTCCTCGCGCGCGAGCCCTGCGGCCAGCATCCGGCCCGTCGGCGGCACGATCTGCATGCAGCGCCCCCGGTGGTAGATGGCCAGGAGGGCGTCCTCGAGCGTCAGGATGCCGCCCGCCCACGCCGCCGCCGCCTCCCCGACGCTGTGGCCGAGGACCGCGTCAGGGCGGACGCCCCACGAGGCCCAGAGCGACGTCAGCGCCATCTGGAGACAGAAGATCGCGGGCTGCGCGACGGCCGGCATGCCGATGCGCGACTCGGATTCGGCGGCCGTCAGTTCCACCGCGATCGACCAGCCGGCGAGCGGCCGCAGGATTCGATCGCAGGCGGCGATGGCCTCCTGGAACACGGCTTCGCGCTGGAGCAACTCGCGCCCCATCGCCCACCACTGCGGCCCCTGCCCGGAGTACACGAACGCGATGCGGTGGCGTCCCTCGCGGGGCGCCGTCCCGGACGCGACGCCATCGGCCTTCTCGCCCCGGCAGAACACGTCGAGGCGGGCCGCGAGTTCCTCCCGATCCGCCGCGACGATGCCCAGTCTCCTCGCGTGATGGGCCCGGCGCCGGCCGGACGTGTGCGCGATGTCGGCCATCGCGCAGCCATCCCAGCGCCCGCTGCGCACGTGGTCGCGGCAGGCAGCGGCGTACGCGGCCAGCGCGGTCTCGCTGTGCGCGGACAGGCACACGAGGACCGGGAGTTGCGGCGCGCCGGCTCCCTCAGGCACGAGCGCCGGTGGATCAGGCGCCGCCGACAGCAGCGCATGCGCGTTCGTCCCGCCGAAACCGAAGGAGTCGACCCCGGCGACGAGCGGCCGGTGCCCGGGCCAGGGCTCCACCTGGCGCGGCACGCGAAGACGCAGCGCGTCGAAGTCGATCTCCGGGTTCGGGCGCTCGAAATGCAGATTGCCGGGAACCGCCCGATGCTGGAGCACCAGCGCGGCCTTGATGACGCCCGCGATGCCCGCCGCGGGCTCGAGGTGGCCGATGTTGGTCTTGACCGACCCGACGATCAGGGCGTCGGCCGGCGCGCGACCCCGGCACAGCGCCTCGCTCAGGGATCGCGCTTCAATCGGATCGCCCACGGGCGTCCCCGGGCCGTGCGCCTCGATGTACGAGACGTCGCCCGGGGCGATCCCGGATCGGCGGCACACGTCCTCGACGAGCCGACGCTGCGCGCCGCCGTCGGGCATCGTGATGCCGGGCGTCCGCCCGTCCTGATTGACGCCGGTGCCGGACACGACCGCGCGGACGGGATCGCCGTCGGCGATCGCACGGGCCAGCGTCTTCAGCACGACCAGGCCTGCACCCTCGGCCCTGACGAATCCGCGTCCCGCGGCGTCGAAGGCACGGCACCGCCCGTCGGCCGCCAGCATCGACAGCCTGGAGAACGCGACGTAGACACGCGGGTTCAAGATGACGTTGACGCCGCCAGCCACCGCGCGCTCGCACTCCCCGCGCTGCAGGCTCGCGCACGCCAGGTGCAGGGCGACCAGCGACGACGAGCACGCGGTGTCGATGGCCAGGCTGGGCCCGGTGAAGTTGAAGGCGTGCGAGATCCGGTTGGCGACGATGCTGTAGGCGGTGCCCGTGGCGGTGTGCGAGTCGATGCCCTCGGTGTCGTCGAGGAGCATCTGAATGACGTTGTAGTCGACGCCGGACACGCCGACGAACACGCCGGTGCCGTGCGGGACACGCCGATCGACCGCCTGCCCGGCGTCCTCGAGCGCCTCCCACGCCACTTCGAGCAGGAGGCGCTGCTGCGGATCCATCTGCGCGGCTTCCCGGGGCGAGATCCCGAAGAAGGCCGGGTCGAAGAGGTCGATGCGGGAGAGGAAGCCGCCGTGCCGCGCGGCGTGCTTCCCCGGCCGTGCGGCGTCCGGATCGTAGAACCGGTTGACGTCCCAGCGATCGCGCGGAACCTCGCCGACGGCGTCCGTGCCGTCGAGCATCATCCGCCAGAACGCCTCCGGAGAGTCCGCCCCGCCCGGGAACCGGCAGCCG
>CAZBIP010000146.1:0-8213 GCA_964491885.1 uncultured Vicinamibacterales bacterium | reverse complement strand
TCCGCACGCGGAACGTCACGCGGATCTGCCGGATCCGGTGCAGGTCGGCGTCGTACCGGTTCATGTTCCCGCCGTCCGGGCACCACGGCCCATCCGAGAGCTGCGCCCCAGTGAGCGCGGCCAGCGACCCCGGCGGGCCCAGCGTCGCCAGGCGCGACACCTGCAGGCCGGTGGCAGGATCGACCAGGAACGCGCAGTTCTCCCCGGCACCCCAGGAGTCGGAGTTCACGTCCACGCCGAGCGCGGGGGGCTTCGGGCCGTAGCTCGTCCAGGGCCCTTCCGGCTCCGTCACGGGCTTGCGCAGGACGGGCGCCGCGGCTTCGCCCATGTAATCGAACCGAAGATCCACCACGTTGTCGACGAGCGGCGTGTCCGTCTGCGCCAGGTCGTAGTGCATCAGCTGGTACGTGTCCGTCGCCGGGTCCTGGCGCCAGTAGTACGTATCCGTATTTACCTGGCTGATGACGGCGCCGACGTCGTAGGCCTTCGAGAAATCGGGGTTGGGCGGCCGGTGCTGCAGGTGCAGCGCGTCCGTCTGCACCTCGGTGATGGTGAAGATGTCGTAGCTGCCCGTGGGATCGAAGATGAGGACCCTCATGCCGACTTCGAACCCGCAGAGCGCGTCGTCGACCGGGCACCCGGGCTCGGCGTTGACCTTGATCTCGGAGGACGGCTGCGGCATCTTGTCGCGAACCGTGCACTGCGAAGCCGTCGTGGGGACGTGGAAGATCGTGATCGTGTCGGGGCGGTAGTAGACGCCCTTGTCAGGGTCCCGATCGATCCAGCCCTCGCGGTACGGCAGGATGGGCGCGAAGTAGTTGCCCAGGGCGCCGACCGCGGACCCCGAGTAGATGCCGGCACCGGCCACGATGAGGCCGTTGTAGAGGCGATCCGAGCCGACACGCAGCCGCTGCTGGAGATCCGACACCTCGGGCTGCGCGCGGAACGCGCCGTGCGCCGGGTTGAACACGTGGAACACGCCCCCGAGGACCGCGAGCATGATCGCCATCGCGATGATCATCTCGATGAGCGTGAAGCCCGCTGGGACGACGGCGCGGCGGCGCCCGGCGACCGGAGTCGGCGTCGCGGAGGTCGGCACGGCGGCGCGGTGAATGGACTCCATCAAAGCGACTTCCTCGTCTTGAGCGTGACCTGCCGGGCGAGTTCCGAGTCAGGGCCCACCGGCGTGACCCGCCCGACGAGCACCTGGAACACGAGCGTGTTGTTCGGGTTGGTGGGCAGCGGCTCGATCGACCAGCGGCGGACGTAGATCGCGTTGGCCGGCGGCGTCGTGCCCGTGCCGACCCACGCGCCGTACTCGTCGAGGTAATCGACGAAGCCCGTCGTCGACGTCGTCAGCGTATTGGCCGGCGAAGGCAGCAGCCCCGCCCCCCCGGTCGAGGTCGGCGGCGTCACGGTCACGTTCGAGCTGTAGTCGCTGATGGGCAGGCCGAAGTCGTCGAACCCCCAGGTCAGGGCGCGCAGTTGCTCGATCTTCTGCTGGGCCAGGACGGCCGTGCTCGTCACGCGGCGCGCCTCGCGGTTCGTGTTCGTGCTGATGACGAACATCTGCGCCACGGCGATGAGGCCCGTCATCAGGACGACCGCGGCCACGAGAACCTCGACGAGCGAGAATCCGCCCTCGGCCGCGGCGATCCGGGAGGACCGGCGGCTGGGGCGCACGTCGGACGACATGATCGGATCACTCATGCAAAGGGTCTGCCTCCACCCCGGCCGTCGCGCCGGGCGGGCAGACCAGGGTTTCCGGCCCCACAGGGCGCCTGCCGCTTCACCCGCGCGCACGAACGGGCTCCGGAGGCCACGGATCCGTCGCCGCCGGAACGATTCCGTTCGCCCGCAGTCAGGCTGCCGGGCCGTCATGGGCGCTGCCGCGGCGCACCGGCCGCAGGTTCCGTTCCCGGCTGGGCCGCCGCGGGTTCCGCGCGGAGCCGGGCCAGGTTCGCGCGAGCGTTATCGGCCTCTTGGCCGGACGGCTGCAGTTCGAGATAGCGCTCGAGCGCAGCCGCCGCCTCGGCCCTCTGCCCGGTCGCCTCGAGGCTGATCGCCAGGCCCAGCCACGCCGGCGCTTCATCGGGCGCCAGGGCGGTCGCGCGCTGGAACGCGGACGCCGCCTCCGCGTTCCGGCCCAACTGGCGCAGCGCAAGCGCCTGGTTGTGGTACACCCGGGCGTCGGTCGTCCCGGCCTGCACGAGCACGCCGTAGTGCTCCACCGCCTTGTCCGGCTGGCCGCTCCTCGCGCAGGCGCCGGCTAGATCGAAGCGCGCGACGACGCTCCAGGGCTCCGCTTCGACCGCCTGCTCCAGGAAGGGCACGGCCTCGGCCGGCCGGTTCAACGTCACGAGGATCTGGCCGACGCGGTCGAGCAGGACAGGGTCGGAGGGTTGCGCGTCCAGCGCGGCCAGATGGCGCTCGAGCAACTGTTCGAGGTCATTCGGGCGGACGACTGCGGCAGAAGCGTCTGCCGGCAGCGCTTCGTCCGGCCCCACCGATGGATCGACTCCTGCGCCAGGCCCGCGGTCCCCTCCAGCCAGGGGCGCACCAACGGCCATCCGGGCCTGGCCGCCTGCCACGGGTCCTCCCAGCCAGTCCCACGGCCGGATGATGCCGGCCAGCGCGAGGACGGCCACCGCGGCAGCCGTCACGCCCGCCCACACACCGCGCGGCCGTGCGATTGCGGTCGGAGGGTCCGGCGCGGCGGCTTCCCCCGGAAGGCCCACCAGTTCGTCCTGGCCGATGTAGATCAGTTCGCGCCCGCAGCGGCTGCAGCGGAGCCGCGCGCCGTTCAGGTTCGGTCCGCAGTGGGGACAGGCGAGGATCTTGTCCATCGGGCGCCCGGAGGCCGTCTGGTGCCGCATGTCCGGCTTCTCGGCGGTTCAGCAGCCCGGCTCCAGAGCGTGTGCGCAGCAATTCCCGCGCCAGCGCACATTGACGCGCGCGTGGCGGCATGGTCGCGGAGATTCGCGCGCCAGGCGGACCGAGAGAGGCGGCAGGCCCGCACGACGCCTGTCGCTCGCGTGGACACGCGTGGCGCGAAACGAGTCAGTGTCGGCGCGCGCGGGGGCGGCGTCGTCGAGGACAGGTCAGCGTCCCGCGCCGGGCCCGGGGTCGAGCCGCGACACGGCGGCGCGGTTGTCGTCGTTCAGGATCGGCCGCCCCGCCGGGGTGTACAGCCGGCCGATGCGCTCTCGGTAGCGTTCGACGATCTTCCCGCGGACCATCTTCATGGTCGAGTTGAGCAGGTGGTTCTGCTCGGTGAACCCTTCGTCCAGCACGCCCACGGCGGACGGAAGCCAGCGTCCCGGGAACGCCCCGGCGAACTCGCCGCCCTGCCGGTACCTGGCCAACTCGCCGTCCAGGAGGCGGAGTACCGCGTCCTGCCCCTCGGCCGTTCCTGCCGAGAGCCCCTGCTTCCCGAGCCAGTCCAGGATCGCGTCGCGCGACGGGACGAGAAGCGCCGATGTGTAGGGCGACTGGTCGTTGTAGAGCATCAGTTGTTCGATGAAGGGGGACCGCTCGGTCACCGCTTCCTCGATCTGCTCCGGGCTGTACTTCTCCCCGTCATCGGCGATCAGGAGACTCTTCATTCGGCCGAGCACGTACAGGAAACCATCGCCGTCGAGGTAGCCCAGGTCGCCGGTGTAGAGCCATCCGTCGCGCAGCACCTCGGCCGTCGCGGCGTCGTTCTTCCAGTACCCCTTCATCACGTTCTCGCCGCGCACGACGATCTCTCCCCGGGAGCCGACGGGGAGCGGGCGCCTCTCGGCGTCGCAGATGCGCACCTCGAGGTTCGGGATGATCCTCCCGGAGGACCCCAGCTTGTGCCGGGCCAGCGTGTTGGCGGAAATGACGGGCGACGCCTCGGTCAGGCCGTAGCCCTGGAGCATGGGGATCCCGATGGCGTAGAAGAAGCGCTGGAGCTCGACGTCGAGCAGGGCGCCGCCGCCGATGAAGAACTGCAGGCGCCCGCCGAAGTTCTCGCGAATCTTCCTGAAGATCAGCGCGTCGTAGAGCGCCAGCAGCGGCTTCCGGAGGGCCTGGGCGCCGGCCCCGCGGTTCCACCCGTCCGCGTTGTAGGCGTACGCGGCTGCGAGCGCCCGATCGAAGAGCGCCGCCGTGAGCGCGCCCTTCTTGCGCACTCCCCGTTCGATGTTCTTGCGGAAGTTGGCGGCGATCGCGGGAACGCTCAGGAAGATCGTCGGCCTCGTCTCGCGGATGTTCGAGGGAATGTTCTTGGCGGTTTCCAGCGCGTTCCGGCCGGGCTGGACCGAGGCCAGCGCCGCGCCCCGGCTCATCATCATGTAGATGCCGCACGTGTGCCCGAACGCGTGGTCCCAGGGCAGGGCGTTGAACAGCACCCAGTCCTCGCGCGGCTGGATCGTCTCGACGCCCTGCTCGATGTTCGCGGTGTAGTTCCGGTGGGTCAGCACGATGCCCTTGGGATCGGCGGTCGTGCCGGAGGTGTAGCAGATGTTCGCGGCGTCGCCGCCCTCGACCGCCTTCCAGCGCGCCTCCAACTCCGGCCGCTTGGTGTCGAGGAAGGCGTCTCCCCTGCCGAGCACCCCCTCCGCCGGCATCTCGTCCGGATCGCACGCGTCGAGCGCATCGAGCACGATCGTGAGCTGCAAATCCGGCAGACCGGGCTTGATCGCGCGGATCTTGCCGACCTGCCCGCCGGACACGATGACCATCCTGCAGCCGGCATGGCGGAGCCGGAACGCCAGGTCGGCGGGTTCGTCGAGCTTGACCGAGATCGGGACGTCGATGGCGCCGCAGTAGAGGATGCCGAGCTCGGCGACGACCCAGTCGTTGCGGCCCTCGGCGATCAGGGCCACCCGATCGCCCTTGGCCAGACCCAGGCTCAACAGGCCCGCCGCGAAACGATGCACGCGGACCCGCAGGTCCGCGTACGTCGTGCCCTCGTAGCTGCCGCGCCGCTTCTCGAGCAGGAACACGTTGCGGGCGTACCGGTCGGCGCTCGATTCGAACAACTGCGGCAGGGTCGTGGCGGATGACATGCGTGCGCTCCGATGAGGGGGCGGTGCGGAAGCTTACTCCAAGCGGGCCTCCTGCGGCGCGTTAGGCGGCCCGCCAGCGGTCCTCGGGGCCCTCCTTGGCGGTATGATTGGCGCCATGATCGACCGCCGCTCGTTCCTCTCCGCCCTGGCCGGTGCAGTCGCCCTCCCCGCGTGGCCGTCCGCTGCCGGATGGCGGGCGGGTCTCGCCTCGCTCGACATCACGCCGCCGCTCGGCTTGTGGATGGCCGGGTTCGCCGCCCGGAAGGAGCCGGCCCGCGGGATTGCGCAGCCGCTCCACGCGAAGGCGCTCGCCCTCGAGGACGCGGGCGGCCGCCGGGCGGTGATTGTCACCATGGACCTGCTCGGCCTCACGGCGCCGGTCGTCGATCGGATCGCCGCGGCGGTCCGGCGCAGGCACGGGCTCCCGCGCGAGGGACTCCTGCTCTGCAGCAGCCACACCCACTGCGGTCCGATCATCAACGACCAGTTGGCCGTCGCCTACGACCTCTCGCCCGCCCAGTGGGACGACATCCGCGCGTCCACGCTGCGGATCGAGGGCCAGATCGTGGACGTCGTCGGACGCGCGCTTTCGTCGATGCGGCCGGCGCGCCTCCGACACGCCCAGGGCACCGCCGGGTTCGGGGCGAATCGCCGAGAGGCCATCAACCCCCTGGGACCGGCCGACCCTGCCGTGCCCGTTCTTGCCGTCGAACGTCCCGGCGGCCAGCTTGCGGGACTGCTGTTCGGGTACGCGTGCCACAACACGACGCTGGTCGCGTCGTTCGTCCGCTATCACGGCGACTACGCCGGCGTGGCGCAGGCCGAACTCGAGCGGCGGCATCCGGGCACGACGGCGCTCTTCGTGCAAGGCTGCGGCGCCGACGCCAACCCCAAGCCGCGCGGCACGCTCGACCTCGCCGAGCAGCACGGCCGCAGCCTGGCCGACGCCGTGGACGGGGCCCTCGGCTCGGCCGCCGATGTCCGCGGCTCCCTTCGCCGTGCGTTCGCGACCGCCACGCTGGCCTACGCGCCCGCGCCGGGCGCGGAGGCGTGGCGGCGCAAGCTCGAAGACCCGAACGTTTACGTGCGCCGGCACGCCAGGCTGATGCTCGACGAGATCGCCCGCGACGGCGGCCTCCGCACCGTGGAGCCCGCCGCACTGCACGTCCTTCGAATCGGCCAGCTCCCCATCGTGGCGATCGGCGGCGAGGTGGTCGTGGATTACGCCCTCGCCATCAAGCGCAAGTACGGCGATGCCACCTGGGTGGCCGGCTACACGGACGCCGTTTACGGCTACCTGCCGTCCGTGCGTGTCCTCCGGGAAGGCGGTTACGAGGGCGGCGACGCCATGCTCTACTTCGGCCGCCCGGGCCCCTTCGCCGACACGGTCGAATCCACGGTCATGGCGGGCGTGGATGCCCTGATGGCACGCACCGGAGCCGGATAGGTTCGCGTCGCAAGGGCTTCGGGAGCTTCCAGCCTGGTTTTGCTTTTGTTTTGCCCTCAACGGTCAGGCTGGACCCGGCGCGGGCATTGTGTCGTATACTCAGCCCTCGCCGTGCGCCCGCTCGGAGGGTTTCGCCGCCTCCCTGTCCGCCCGGTCGCGACCGGGAGGGAGGCCACGCCGCTCAGTGCCCCCGGGAATCGGGCCGGACTTGCGACGCCGGCTTCCGAACAACCGGATCTCGCCGGGGGTGGGAATGCCCCGTAGCAGGACACTGCCATGACTCTCGTCGAAGCGTTCGTCCGGTCGGCCAAGACGCACGGCGACAAGATCGCCATCGTCGATCGCCTGACCGGCCAGCGCGTCACCTACAAGAACGCCCTCCTCCGGTCGCTCATCCTGTCGCGCAAGCTGGAGCAGTACGAGCCGGGCTTCATCGGCGTCATGATCCCCAACACCGCCGGGGCCGTCCTGACCGTCGTCGCCGCGACGATGACGGGACGGACGCCGGTGATGATCAACTACTCCGCCGGCGCGGCCAAGAACTGCCAGGAGGCCCAGCGCCGCCTCGGCTTCCGCACCATCGTCACCTCCCGGGCGCTGCTGGCCAAGATCAAGTGCCCGGAAGTCGTCGGGATGGTCTTCATCGAGGACATCGCCGCCTCGGTGTCCGTCTTCCAGAAGATCAGCGGATCCATTCGATCGACCCGTTCCGCCGAGGGCGTGCTGGCCTCGCTCCCGGCCCTGTCGGAGGACGACCAGGCCGTCATCCTGTTCACCAGCGGATCCGAGCGGTCGCCGAAGGTCGTGCCCCTGACGCACCGCAACCTCTTGTCGAACATGGAGGGGCTGCACGGCGCGGTCGAGTACGGGGCGGACGACATCATCCTCGGCAACTTGCCGTACTTCCACGTGTTCGGCTTCAACACGGGGCTTTGGCTGCCCCTCGTCAACGCCATGACGGTGGTGACGTTCCCGAGCCCGCTCGAGTACCGGGCCATCTGCACGGCCGTCCGGGACGAACGCGTGACCATGCTGGTCGGCACGCCGGCGTTCCTGTCGGGCTACCTGCAGAAGTCGGACCCGGGCGACTTCGCCAGCGTTCGGCTCCTGGTCACCGGGGCGGACAAGTGCCCCGAGCCGCTGCGCCGGGGGTTCCTCGAGAAGCACGGCAAGGCGGTCCTGGAGGGCTACGGCACGACGGAAACCAGCCCCGTGATCGCGGTCAACTCGCCCGAGCACAACCGGCCGGGCAGCGTGGGGCGCGTGGTGCCGAACCTCCAGGTGCGCCTGGTGCACTACGAGACCGGCGATCCCTGCCCGACGGGCACGATCGGGCGCATCCTGGTCAAGGGCCCGTCGGTCATGTCAGGGTACTTCGACGACTTCGAGTCCAACGCCAGCCGCATGCAACTCGGCTGGTACGACACCCTGGACATGGGCTACATGGACGAGGACGGCTACCTCTGGCACGTCGGCCGCCTCGCCCGCTTCCTCAAGGTCGGCGGCGAGATGGTGTCGCTCGTCCGGGTGGAGGACGTCCTCGAGCGTTCGGTGCCGCCGGGCGTCGTCTGTTCGGTCGTCGAGGTGCCCGATTCCGTGCGGGGCGCCAAGATCGTCGCGGTGACCAGCGAGGCCGTCGATCAGCGTGAGGTGCTTCGCCAGATGGGCGGCGAGCTGCCCAACTTCGCGCTGCCGAAGCAGTTCGTCGTCGTGCCGGAGATCCCGAAGAT
>CAZBIP010000145.1:5050-8222 GCA_964491885.1 uncultured Vicinamibacterales bacterium | reverse complement strand
CCCCTGGCGAGGACCTCGCGCCCCCGCATGAGCCAGCGGCCCTTCGCGATGACGCCGTCGATCTCGAGGCTGGCCGCGTCGAGCAGCACGAGGTCGGCGTCGGCGCCGGCCGCGAGCGCGCCCTTCCGGCCGAGCTTCAGGATGCCGGCGGGGTTGGCGGTGACGGTCCGGAGCGCCGCGGCGAGGGGCACGCCTTCGGCGCGCACGGCGTCGCGGACCGCCGCGAACAGGCTCGTGACGCGGCCCACCTGCAGCCCGCGCAGCACGCCGCCCGGGCCGTAGACGGGCAGGCTGCCCTGGCCGTCCGACGTGAACGTCACGCGCGACGGGTCCACCCCGGCCTCGAGCATCCGCCGCAGCCCCGCGCCGCACGGCACCTCGCCGTCCTCGAGAAACGCCGGCACGGTCGAGGTCGTGAAGTCCACGAACCCGCCGGCCTTTGCGTACGCGATCCCCTCCTCGAAGAGCGACGGGTTCCGGTTGACGTGGGTCGGCCAGAACTGCGTCGCCGGGATCTCCGTCTCCGCGACGATGCGCCGCAGCAGGGAGAGCCCGCGCGGCCCGTCACCCAGGTGCACGTTCACGACGCCGGCCTTGCCCGACAGCAGGCCGCCCCGGCGGGCCTCCGCCGTCAGCCTGACGAACTCGTCGAACGTGGGTTGCGTGGACCGGTGGTCCGACAGCGCGACCTCTCCGACGCCGACGACCTTGTCGACGAGCAGCAGATCCCGCTCGATGCTGCCGGTCAGCGTCTGCACGGGCACCGCGTAGTGGCCCGTCCACACGAACGTGGTCAGCCCTTCCTCCTCGAGCGCCCGCGCCTTCGCGACGAGTCCCGCCGGCGACCGCGTGATCCCGTCGGTGCCGAGGCAGCCGACGATCGTCGTGACGCCGCCGCAGACCGCGTCCGCGAGCGCCAGTTCCGGCGTGCGGGTGGCGTACCCGCCCTCGCCGCCCCCGCCGGTGACGTGCACGTGGCCGTCGATGAAGCCGGGTACGGCCACGAGGCCGGACGCGTCGACGCGCTCGCAGAACCGGGCGGGGAGGTCGATGCCGGGCTCCACGAGCACGATCCGTCCGCCGGCCATGAGGATGTCGGACCGCCCGGCCGGCTCCGGGGTGTAGACGTCGGCGTTCGTCAGCAGCAGCACGGGGAGTAAGTCTACTCCGCCCGGCGGCGCCGCGCCCGGCCGAAATCGCCCGCGCCCGCCGGCAGGCTCCGGCCGGGTCCGGACTTGCGGAAAACGCCCGGAGTGGGGATGATGCACCCGATCTTTCGCGCGGCCCGGAAGGGGGCGGGCGGCCCGCCTGGCCCTCGCGGGTGCCCGCCGCGCAGGGAGGACCGGAGATGGCTGCCAAGACGGTGCTGCTCGTGGACGACGACGTCGATCTGCTCGACATCTACCGGATCACCCTCGAGGGCGAAGGGTTCGAGGTGCTGACGGCCGAGAACGCGGACGAGGCGATGCGCATCGCCACCTCGACGCCGATCGACGCGGCCGTGCTCGACGTGATGATGCGGACGCCGACGGAGGGGTTCCTGCTCGCGCGATCGCTGCGCCAGGACGAGCGCACCAGGGGCATCCCGCTGCTGATGCTGACGTCGGTGAACGCGGAGAACGAGGCGAAGGGCTACTTCCAGCGCTTCACGGACCGCGACCGCGACGACCAGTGGCTGCCGGTGGACCGCTTCGTCGACAAGCCGATCGCCCCCGACGACCTCGTCACGACGGTCCGCACGCTCTGCGGCGGCTGGACGTTCTCGAAGTAGCCGCTCCGGCGCCCCCGCGGGAAGGGATGATGACGCCACGCGCCGAAGCCGTGCCGCCCGTGCCGCGCGGGCGGCGGCGATCGCTCGTCGAGCAGGAACTGGTCCACAGCCTGGGGTGGCTGATCTCCCTCCGGTGGCTGGCGGGGGCCGCCGTCGTGCTCGGGGCGGTGGTGGCGCGCGTGGCGCTCCCGGACCAGCTGCCCTCGGCGCCGATCCTGCTGGTGGGCGTCGCGATCCTGGTCTACAACCTGGTGCTCTGGTCCGTGCTGGGCTGGCTCCAGCGTTCGCGCCCGGACGCCACCGCCGCGTTCGAGTACCTCGTGCGCGCCCAGGTCGGCCTCGACTGGATCGCCATGACGGTGCTGGTCGCCTGCTCCGGCGGGGTGGAGAGCCCGGCGATCAGCTTCTTCCTGTTCCACATCACGATCTCGTCGCTCCTCCTGCCGCACCATCACGGGTTCCTGTACGTCACGCTCGCGCCCCTGCTGGTGGGCGGCGTCGCCCTGCTCGAGTACGCGGGCGTCGTGCCGCACGTCGCCCTCGTCGCCGCCGCGCGGTACCGCGACCCGCTCTACGTGGGCGCGGTCCTCGTCTTCTTCGCGGCGTCGTGCTACGTGATGGCGTACTTCTGCATCTCCATCGCGGAACGGCTCCGCCGCCGGGAGGCCGAGATCGCCGGTCTCTACGAGGGCGTGCGCGACATCACCTCGACGCTGGACATCGCGGCCGTGCTCGACCGCATCGTCGAGGCCGCCGCGCGGGTCCTGACGTGCAGGGCCGCCGCCATCCGGCTGATCGATCAGAGCCGTTCCCAGGTGGAGTTCGCGGCGAGCTGGGGCCTCAGCGACACGTACCGCGACGAGGTGCCCGCCGAGCTGGCGCGATCCACGCTCGACCAGGACACGCTGCGCGAGGGCGTGGTGCACGTGACCGACGTCGAAAGCGACCCGCGGGTCTTCCATCCCGAGCTCGTGCGGGACGAGCGCATCGCGTCGATGCTGAGCGTGGCCATCGCGGGACGGTCCGGGCCCATCGGCGTCCTCAGGGCGTACGGCGCGCCCGGGCACGAGTTCAACGCCGAGGATGTCGCCTACCTGCAGGCCATGGCGGCCCACGGCGCGGCGGCCATCGAGAACGCCAAATCGTACCGGGTGCTGGCCGATCTCGATCGGGACAAGTCGAAGTTCCTGCGCATCACGACCCACGAGCTGCGCTCGCCGGTGCGCGTGACCGAGAGCCTGCTGATGACGCTGGCCGAGGGGTACGCCGGGCCGCTCACGCCGGACCAGCAGGACGTCGTGACGCGGGCCCAGCGCAGGCTCGCGAGCCTGCACGAGCTCATCGACGACCTGCTCGACCTGGCGGCCGGCAAGGCGGGGCTGGAACACGCGTCGCCCGAGG
>CAZBIP010000145.1:0-4950 GCA_964491885.1 uncultured Vicinamibacterales bacterium | reverse complement strand
TCGACGTGGCGGACTCCGGCATCGGGATTCCGAAGGACTCGCTGCCGTTCCTGTTCAACGAGTTCTACCGCGCGGCCAACGCCAAGGCGGGCGGCGAGCCCGGCACCGGGCTCGGGCTGGCCATCGTGAAGCTCCTCGTGGGGCGCTGCGGAGGGGAGATCGCCGTCGAGAGCGAAGAGGGGCGCGGCACGACGATGACCGTGACCCTGCCTCCCGCGGCCGGCCCGCCGCGGGCGTCCGCGGAGGGGGTTTGATTCCGTTCTCGCGGCCCGGCTATGATGTGCGTGTCCGGCGGCCGCCGCCAGCCGCCCCTCGGGCGGGGGCCGGACCGGACAGGCCCCCGGCAGGATCCCCGCACGCCGCCCGCTTTCCTTGTGCGTTGCCGCGGAATCCGTCTCTGAGCCGTGCGTGCCGGCGCGTGTCCGGCGGCCGCGCGGAGGACGGAACCGTGTGGCGCCGGGCCCCGCGGGCCAGGGGGCGCCGCCGCGCGGCGCCGCGTGACCGGGCCTCCACGAACCGCCACCGACAGGGAGCGCGCCAATGGCAAGAATCCTCGTAGTGGACGACGACCCCGACATCACCTTCGCGCTGTCGCTCTACCTGAAGAAGGAGCAGCACGACGTGCGGACCGCGTCGAACCGCCGGGACGGGATGGAGGCCCTGAAGGCCTCCGAGCCCGACCTGCTGATTCTGGACGTGATGATGGAGCAGCCGGACGACGGCATCGCGATGGCGCAGGAGCTGCGCCGGACGGGGTGCCAGGTGCCGATCATCATGCTGACGAGCGTCGGGCAGGTCACCGGCATGAGCTACGGCCGCGACAGCGACCTGGTGCCCGTGGACGCGTTCTTCGAGAAGCCGGTCAGGCCCGACGACCTGCTGAAGAGCGTCAACGCGCTGCTGAAGAAGAAGTAGGGAGACGGGTCATGCTAGTGAGCCAGCAAGAGAAGCTCCAGGAAGAGATACACGCGCTCGTCGAGCGGCACGGGCGGACGCGGGCGGCGATGATGCCGGTCCTGCAGGATCTGCACGAGAAGTACGCGGCGATTTCGGATTTCGCGATGCAGGTCGTGGCCGACGAGCTCGGCATCCACCCGGCGGAGGTGTACGGCGTCGTGTCGTTCTACGCCTTCCTCCACCATGAACCCCTCGGGCGCTTCCACGTCCGCCTGTGCCAGACCATCTCGTGCGACCTGGCGGGCAAGTCGCGCGTCGCGAGGCAGCTCGAGAACGAACTCGGCATCGCCTTCGGCGAGACCACGCCGGACGGCCGCTTCAGCCTCGAGTGGGCGAGCTGCCTCGGCATGTGCGACCAGGGCCCGGCGATTCTCGTGAACGACCGCGTCTACACGAGGGTTTCCCCGGAGCAGGTGCACCGGATCATCGAGGATTGCCGCGCGGTGTTCGGGGCGCACGCGGCGGAGCGCGCGCGCGCGTAGGGGAGGAGCCCATCATGCAGCCCGTCAACAGCAAGAAGACTCCCCTGACCTACGACGCCGTCCAGGCCGGGGCCGGCCTCGCGGCCGCCCTGGCGAAGAGCCGCGCCGACATCATCGGCGAAGTGGCCGCCTCGAACCTGAAGGGCCGCGGCGGCGCGGGGTTCCCGACCGGCACGAAGTGGAACCTCGCCGCGGCCGCCCGGGTCTACGAGGGCGGCGCGAAGTACGTGGTGTGCAACGCCGACGAGGGCGAGCCCGGCACGTTCAAGGACCGCGTCCTGCTCACCGACTACGCGGACCTGGTCTTCGAGGGCATGACCATCGCGGCGCGGGCTATCGGCGCCACGAAGGGCATCCTGTACCTGCGCGGCGAGTACGTCTACCTGCGGCCGCACCTGGAGGCCGTGCTGGCGCGCCGCCGCGAGACCGGCGCGCTCGGGGCGGACATCCTCGGGACGGAGGGGTTCACGTTCGACATCGAGATCCGCATGGGCGCGGGCGCCTACGTGTGCGGCGAGGAGACGGCGCTCATCGAGTCGCTCGAGGGGCACCGGGGCGAGCCGCGCAACCGGCCGCCGTTCCCGGTGAACACCGGGTTCATGGGCCAGCCGACCGTCGTCAACAACGTCGAGACCCTGGCGTCGGTCGCCGCGATCTTCGCGAAGGGCGCCGCGTGGTTCCGCGGCATCGGCACCGAGAAGTCGGCGGGCTTCAAGCTGTTCAGCGTGTCGGGCGACTGCGACGCGCCGGGCGTCTACGAGTTCCCGCTCGGCGTCACGATCGCGGAGCTGCTGGAGAAGGTCGGCGGCCGCGGCGCGAAGGCGGTGCAGGTGGGCGGGGCGTCCGGCCACTGCGTGCCGGCGGCGCAGTTCGGGCGCCGGATCGCCTTCGAGGACGTCGCCACCGGCGGGTCGATCATCGTCTTCGGGCCGGGGCGCGACATGCTGCACGTGGCGAAGAACTTCATGGAGTTCTTCGTCGAGGAATCGTGCGGCCAGTGCACCCCGTGCCGGGCGGGGAACGCCAAGCTGCTCGAGGGCATCGAGTTGCTGGAGCGCGGCGCGTGCTCGTCGGCGTACCTGCAGGAACTGCTGGCGCTCTGCGAGACGATGCAGCTCGCGTCGAAGTGCGGGCTGGGGCAGTCGAGCCCGAACGCGTTCGTGTCGATCGTGACGCATTTCCAGGACGAGATCCTGGGCCGGGCGGCGGCTGCCCACGGCCCCCGGACCTGAAGGTCCGGGGTTCGATGGGCCGGCCCCGGGACTGTTGTCGAGGTGAATGATGAGCGGTGAAGTGAAAGCCGGAGCGGATACGTCGCGTGCGCCGAGCAGCCAGAAGATCCAGCAGGTGCACGTGGGCGCGGACGTCGCGCAGATGATCGGCGGCCAGATCACGATTACCATCGACGGCACGGACGTCAAGGTGCCGATGGGGACCACCGTGCTGGAGGCGGCGCGGCGGATCGGCATCCGCATCCCGACGCTGTGCCACCACCCCGACCTCTGCGTGGCGGGCGTCTGCCGCGTGTGCGTGGTGGAGGTCGAGGGCCAGCGCGCGCTGCAGGCGGCCTGCGCGTTCCCGATCACGAGCTCGATGAAGGTCTGGACCCACACCAGGAAGGTGCGGCAGGCGCGGCGGCACATCCTGGACCTGCTGCTCTCGACGCACTACGGCGAGTGCTACAGCTGCAAGCGGAACAACAACTGCGAGCTGCAGTCGCTGGCGAAGGAGTACGGCGTCGACTTCTACCGCTTCGGGCACGTCACCGAATCGCAGATCCCGAAGGACGAGTCGAGCTACTCCGTCATCCGCGACATGGACAAGTGCATCCTGTGCCGCCGGTGCGTCCGCACCTGCATCGACGTGCAGGAGGTGGGTGTGCTCGAGGCCGTCGGCCGGAGCAACAAGACGCGGATCTCGACGTTCCTCGACAAGCCCCTGGCCGACGTCGTGTGCATCAACTGCGGCCAGTGCATCAACCGGTGCCCGACCGGCGCGCTGCACGCCAACGACTCGTCCGACGACATCTGGCGCGCCATCGACGACCCGACCAAGCACGTCGTCATCCAGACGGCGCCCAGCCCGCGCGCCGGCATCGGCGAGTGCTTCGGCTGCGAGCCCGGCACGCCGATGACCTACCAGATGAACACCGCCCTGCGGCTGTGCGGGTTCGACAAGGTGTTCGACACCAACTTCAGCGCCGACCTCACGATCATCGAGGAGGGCACCGAGCTGCTCATCCGGCTCCACAAGGCCCTCGTGCAGAAGGAGGCGGTGGCCTTCCCGCAGTTCACGAGCTGCTCGCCCGGGTGGGTGAAGTACCTGGAGCACTTCTACCCCGAGTACATCCCGAACCTGTCGTCGGCGAAGAGCCCGCAGCAGATGTTCGGATCGGTCATCAAGACCTACTACGCCGGGCTGAACAAGATCGATCCCAAGGACATCGTCACTGTCGCCCTCATGCCGTGCTCGGCCAAGAAGTTCGAGTGCAACCGCCCGGAGATGGCCGACAGCGGGTTCAAGGACGTGGACTACGGCCTGACGACGCGCGAGATGGCGCAGATGATCAAGGAGGCCGGCATCCACCTGCCGGACATGCCGAAGGGCGACTTCGACGATCCGTTCGGCACCGCCACCGGGTCGGGCGTCATCTTCGGCGCCACCGGTGGCGTCATGGAGGCGGCCCTCAGGACCGTCGTCGAGTTCGTCACCGGCCTGAAGGTCGAGGACCTCTTCGAGCATGCGAACATCGTGCCCGTGCGCGGCTTCGAGGGCGTGCGCTACGTCGAACTGCCGATCACGCAGGTCAACCCCGAGGTGCCGGCCATCGTCAGGCACCTCATTCCCAGCTTCGACTTCCTCAAGGGCGCCACGCTGAAGGTGGCGGTCGCCCACGGCACCGCCAACGCCCACAAGGTGATGGAGGACATCAAGGCCGGCGGGAAGTTCAGCGAGTGCCACTTCATCGAGTTCATGGGCTGCCCGGGCGGCTGCATCGGCGGCGGCGGCCAGCCGATCCCGACCTCGCCCGAGATCCGCGCGGCGCGCGCGAAGGCGATCTACGAAGAGGACGCCGAGTGCGAAGTGCGCAAGTCGCACGAGAACCCGGCGGTCCTCAAGCTCTACAGCGACTTCTTCACCGAGGGCCCGTGCGGCCACCTGAGCCACAAGCTGCTGCACACGCACTACGTCTCGAGGGGGAAGCACATCGGGTAGGGAAGAAGTCAGAAGTCAGAAGTCAGAGTGAGGGAGGGCGGGGCGGCTTGCTTACGGCAGGCCGCCCCGTTTGTCGTTCGCGGCACGGTTCAACACGCGCACGGCGGGCCGCCCCGTTTGTCGTTCGCGGCACGGTTCAACACGCGCACGGCAGCCCCTTTCGCAGGGCGCGCCGGGCAGTGCAGGATCCGCACGCCGCCGGGCGCACGCGATCAGTCGATGAAGCGGAGGATTTCGCGTAGCCCCTTCCGGCCTCGGCGCTGCGGCCGCGGCAGCTTCGGCCGGCCGATCGCCA
>CAZBIP010000144.1:5497-8399 GCA_964491885.1 uncultured Vicinamibacterales bacterium | reverse complement strand
CCGCGGTCCTTCATGGGGCCGAGGTTCGTCCACGTCCTTCCCCCGTCCGTGCTCTTGAAGAGGCCGCGCTCCGAGTCCATCTCGTTGCTGTAGAGCTTCCCCTCGGCGGCCACGTAGACGATGTCGGGGTCCTTCGCGTCCACTTCGATCTTGTTGATGAAGTAGCTCTTCTCGAGCCCGATCTTCGTCCACGTCTTCCCCGCGTCGGCCGACTTCCAGACGCCGTTGCCGTGCGTGCTCGACCGCGCGTGCATCGCCTCGCCGGTGCCCAGGTAGAGGACGGCCGGGTTCGAGGGCGCGATGGCGAGCCAGCCCATGCTGAGCGTGCCGCCCTTCTCGAAGATCGACTCGAAGTGGATGCCCGCGTCCTCGGTCTTCCAGAGTCCGCCGGACGCGGTGAGCGCGTAGTAGGTGGTGCTCTGCCCGCGCGGGACCGCAAACCCGGTGATGCGGCCCGAGAAGGTCGTCGGGCCAATCCACCGCCAGGAGAACTGGTTGAAGTCGTCGGCCGTCGGCGGCGGCGTGACCGGAGCCGGATTCTGGGCGTAGTTCATCGCCCCCAGCAGGCACACGAGGACGAGCACCGCCGTGACGAGCGGATGTCGCGTTGCTGTGGACACAAGCCCTCCCGGGGAGGCATCGCTCCCGAAAACGACCCGGAGAGCATACTTGAGACCGCGCGCGCGCGGAAACGAGGCGGGCCGGCCCGCGCCGGTGATATCCTCGGGCATTGTGTCTTCGTCGGAATTCGTCGTTTTGGGCGGCGGCATCGCGGGTCTCACGATCGCGCGAGAGATCGCCCGATCGGGCCGGTCGGTGACCGTCGTCGAGCGCGGTAAGGAGGTCGGCGGGCTGGCGCGGACCGTCCGGCGCGACGGCTTCGCCTGGGATCTCGGCGGCCACCGGTTCCACTCGAACAACCCGCAGGTCGTGCGCTGGCTCGAGGAGTTGATCGGCGGCGACCTGCTGCGCGTCCAGCGCCGCAGCCGGATCCTCCTGCGCGGGCGCTTCATCGACTACCCGATACGGCTGGGGCAGGCCACGTGGGCGTTCGGCGCGGCCAACGCCCTGCGCGGCGCGGCCTCCTACGCGGCGGCCGCGGCCGTGAACCACCGCGCGCAGGCGGTCACGTTCGAGGACTGGGTGACGCGCCGGTTCGGGCGGGTGCTCTACGAGATCTACTTCAAGCCGTACACCGAGAAGATCTGGGGCATCCGCTGCGACGAACTGTCGGCCGACTGGGCGGCCCAGCGGATCGGCGTGCCCAGTCTCATGAAGACCGTGCGGAACGCCGTGCTGCCGCCGAAGTCCGCTCCCGCCACGGCCGTGCGCGAGTTCCACTATCCCCGGACGGGCTACGGCGCGATTGCCGACCGGCTGGCCGACGCGATCACCCGGGAGGGACAGCCCATCTTGACCTCCTCGTCCGTCGCGGCGATCCGGTTCGACGGCGACGGCGCAGACGTCGACGTCGCGGCCGACGGCGCCGCCGGCACGCGGACGTTTCGATGCGGCCGCGTGATTTCGACGGTTCCGCTCGACGCGCTGTTCGGGGCCCTCGCGCACGAACCCGACGTGGCCAGCGCCGCCGCCGGCGCCCGCCTCGCCTATCGCGGCATCGTGCTGGTGTTCCTGGCGCTGGACGCCGGGCGGGTCTCGCCGGACAGCTGGACGTACTTCCCAGAGCCCGACGTGCTGTTCGGCCGCAGCCACGAACCGAAGAACTTCAGCCCGGCCATGGTGCCGCGCGGCGGCGTCACGTCGCTGGCGCTCGAGGTGTTCGCGTCGCCGGGCGAGGCGGCGTGGGCGAGCGGGGACCGTGACCTCGCCGACCGCGCCGTGGACGACCTCGAGCGCGTCGGGTGGCTGCGCCGCGACTCGGTGCTCCGCGCGGACGTGCTGCGCGTTCCCTGCGCCTACCCCGTGCACGACCTCGGCTACACGGAGCGTCTGGCTCGCGTCAAGCGCGTGCTCGCCCGCTGGCCGCGCCTGACGATCCTGGGGCGCACGGGCGCGTTCACGTACCGGAACGTCGATGGGATCGTCGAGGACTGCTTCCACCTCGCCGCGCAGTTGGGCATCCAACAGACGCCAGGGGTCCAGCCGCTCCGGGCAGACGAGGGGCGCTGGGTCTGACGCCGATCAGCGCCGAACCGCGTCCCCGGGACGGGTGTCGGTACCCGGGGCCGCCGTCGCCGGCTCGGGTCGAGCCCGCGAGGCGCGGGCCGTCGGGCCGAAGGTCTCCAGCGCGGCGCCAATGACGAAGCCGACGCCTGCGCACGCGAAGTACAGCCAGTGCCAGGGCAGACTGGCCAGCAGGAAGAACGGCCCCCGCTTTCGCCACAGGAACCGGTAGAGGCCCGCGTTGAGTGCGACGAGGGCGGCGGCCGCGCCGGCCGACGCCGCGAGCAACAACGGCTGCCACGGCGCGGCGGCAAGCGAGAGCGCCAGCACCGCGGCCAGGACGACGCTGGCGCGCGCGCCCGTCTTCAGATTCAAATCGTTCGGCATGGCGCGCGACCGCAGCACCAGGCGCGTCCAGGGCACCGCGCGGGCGAAGACGTCGGTTCTGATCATCGAGAGCGCCGTCCAGCGTTTCAGGTGCGTGACCTGGAGGTGCTTGCACAGCCTGATCCGGTGTCCCGCGGCTCTGAGCCGGTAGCCGAGTTCGATGTCCTCGATCATCGCGCCGCCAAAGCGCGGGTCGAGGCCGCCGACGCCCACGAACGCGCGGCGCCTGACCGCGCCGCACGCGCACCAGAACGTGGACGCGTCTTCGCGCCCGGTCTGGTGGACGTAATGGTGGAGCAGGTTGCGGTACTGGGAGAGGAAGCGCCGGTCTCCCGGATCGTCGTCATAGGAGCCCATCACCGCGGACAGTTCCGGCTCGGCGTCCATGAGG
>CAZBIP010000144.1:0-5397 GCA_964491885.1 uncultured Vicinamibacterales bacterium | reverse complement strand
GCCGCCAGATGCGTCATGCACACACGGAAGGCCTCGCCGCCATCGCGCACGGGCACCACGATCGAGATGCGTGCGGCGCCCGATCCGTCCGCGCCGGCGGCTGCTCCGTTGGTCATGTGAGGCGGAATCCTGCGAAAAGACGTTCCAGCATAGCCGCGGCTGGACGAGGCGCGCAAGGCGAGGTTGCCGCGGCCGGCGCGCGTTCGGTAGAATCCTCCCGCCTTCCACGTGCATTCGACCCATGCCGCGACACGACCAGATCGCCAGGACCGGAACGGTGGCACTCGCCGCCGTCTTCGTCGTGCTGACGCTGGCGCTGTCGATGTTCAGGTTCCTCGACAACGACGAGATCGAACACCTGCACAGCGCCTGGCTCGTCTTCTCCGGCGGCCTGCCCTACGTCGATTTCTTCCAGCACCATCACTCGCTGCTGTGGTACTGCCTGGCGCCGCTCCTGGCCGTCACCGGACAGTCGGCGTCGGCGGTCATCACGTTCCGGCTGCTCTACTTCCTCCTGACGCTCGCCATCCTGGGAGCGACGTACCGCCTGGCGCTCGAGTGCCGGCAATCGCGCGCTGACGCCTGGCTGAGCGTGCTGCTCCTCGTCTCGATGACGACGTTCACCTACGTGGCCATCGAGATCCGGCCCGACGTCCCCCAGGTGCTCTTCGGCGTCCTGTCCGCGATCTTCCTCGTCCGACTGTGCCGGTCGGGCGCGGCGCGCGACGCCGCCTGGGCGGGCGCGTTCGCGGCGGTGGCGTTCCTGTTCCTTCAGAAAGCCGTCGTCGTGCTGGCGTGCTATCCGATCGCGTTTGCCGTGTGCACGCGGCGGCCCTGGCGTGCTGCGCTTCGGCCCGCGCTGGCGTTCGCGGCGGCCTTCGCGGCCGCCTGCCTGCCGTTCGCCGCGTACCTGGCGGCCACCGGGTCAGCCGACGAGTACGTGATCGCCAACTGGAGACTCATCCCGTACATCCCCGCCGGGCGCGCGCGGATCAGTTTCCTGAGCCCGGTCATGCTGAGAGACTTCGCGCGCAACGCCGTGTTCTGGGGGCTCGTGCTGGGCGCGACGGTCGCGCTGCTCAGGCGGAGGATGCGCACGGACTTCACCGTCCCGGCGGTCCTGGGCCTCGGCACGGTGGCCATCCTGTTCGTGCTCAACCACGTGGCGGATCGGTACCTCGTCGCCGCCATGCCGTTCCTGGCAGTGGCGGCTGCCGCGTGGCTGTCGGACGTGCTGGACGCCGGGCGCGCCGGTGCCTCGCGCACCCTGGCGATCCTGCTGGTCGTCTGCCTGCTGCCCGGCGCGGCGATGCTCCAGGCCGTCGGCCGTTCGAACCGGCCCCAACTGGCCCGCATCCAGTACGTGCTCGATCACTCGCGCCCGGACGAGCGCATGTTCGATCCGTGGCGCGACTACAACCTCTTCAGGCCGGACGCGCACTTCTTCTGGTTTCACGCGGGAGCCGGCGGGCGGCAGTTCAGCCGGATGTCGGGCGGGCGCGTCGCGGACCACGACGTGTGCGGCCTTCTCGAAACGGCCAAACCGCCTTTTGTGTCGGATCGCCGCAGCGACCTGGCCCGCTGCGGCCTGGGAGGCGCCTACCGTCCGACGCCATTCGACCGCTTCGTCGAACGGGTCGGACGGTAGGAGTACCTGACTACTTCGCGGGCTCTTCCGGCGCGGGCGGCACGACGGGCGGCAGGTCGCTGCTCATGATCTGCCGGTCGAACTTCCACTGACCGCCGAGTTTCTTCAGGATCCAGAGGATCTTGCCGCGGTCCCGGCCCTCGGGGCCGTTCGCCGGCTTCAGGTTGAGGGAGAACGTGCCGGCGAAATACGCCAGGGGTCCCTCGCCTTCGATCGTCTGCACCTGGATGTCCAGGTCCGTCGCGCCGTCGACGTCGAACCGCTCCTTGTAGAAGCCCTTGACGGTCTCGACGCCGGAGAGGGTGGCACGATTGGCCGGCATGAGCGTCGAGGCCGGCGAGAAGCAGGCGCCGACTTTCTCGACGTCCTTGGCGTTGTACGCCGCGGTGAAGTCCTGCACCAGTTTCGTGATCTGCAGGGAGTCCTCCTTGCCGAACTCCTGAGAGGGCGCGGACCCGCCGCACGACACCGAGCCGACCGCCAGGACGAGAGCGAAGAAACAAGCCAGGTAGCTGCGCATGATCGTGAGCCTCCAACTGAGGCATTCTAGACCGTGAACCGGGTCCTGTCACGCACGAGATGTCCCTGGCCCTACTTCGGCAGGGGCCGCCGCTGGACGGCCCTTCTCCCTTCCGCCGGCGGGCTCCAGAAGTCGGCGGCGCCCAGACCGCATTCGCGGATCATCTCGCGGCAGTACTCGTTCGCACCCAGGTCGGCCGCACCCGTGTTGTTCGTGCCGCAGGCGAACTTCACGCCCGCGGCCTTCGCGAGGCGGATGAACCCGGCGCTCGGGATGCGGTAGCGGTTGTTGATTTCCATGCCGATGCCGTTCCTCGCGAGGCCGCCCACGACGGCGCTCATGCGCGCCGGCGTCCAGAGCCGGTCGTAGTCGGCGGTGAGGACCTCGGGCAGGAACGTCGGGTTGACGTAGAGATCGATCGGTTCGCGGTCGAAGATCCCCACGGCACGGTTCACGAGCGTGTCCATGAACCGCTGGGGGTCGGCGATCCGGCCGACTTCCTCCTTGATCCACAGGCGCATCCGCTTGCCGTCGTCGTCCGTCCACGTCATCGAGTCGGTGAAGATGTAGTCGAACTTTCCGAGGGTGGGCGCGGTGAACGCCCGGACCCACTCGCGGCCTTCGGCCTGGAACGCGAGGTACGCCGCCTTGCCTCGCATCTCCCGGAGGAACGCCTCGGCGGCCGCATCGTCGCCGACCGGGAAGCCGACACCGCCGTTGACGGCGATGCCGTACGTGATGCCCGTGGCGCGCGACTTCTGCAGCGCGCCCTCGAGCGTGAGGTCGGCCTTGAGGTGGACGTGGTAATCCGCCTTCGCCCCGACCGGATGGACCTGGGGCTTCGGCGAGACAGGTTCCGCCTTCGCCCCGACCGGATGGATCTGGGGCTTCGGCGTCGCCTGCTGGGCCAGGGCTGCCGACGGCGCGGCCGCCAGCGCCAGGCACAGGATGAGTCGCATGACGGACATCTGATCTCCTTCGGCCGACATGGTAGCGCCGGTCGGGGCAAGATGCGACATGATGAAGGGATGGGCGACGACTCCGCCGCCTCGGCCCTCTGGCGGCTGATTGACGGTTTCAAGATCTCGCAAGCCATTCACGCGGCGGCGGCGCTCGGCATTGCGGACCGCATCGCCGAGGGCGCGCGGGTGAGCGACGAGATTGCGGACGCGGCGGGAGCCGACCGTGGGGCCGTGTACAGGCTGCTTCGGGCTCTGGCCGCCCACGGGGTCCTGCACGAAGACGAAGGCCGCCGGTTCTCGCTGACGGCGATTGGCGAGTGCCTGCGTTCCGGCGCCGCTCGGTCGCTCGCGCCGTACGCCGTCCTTGTCGGCCAACCCTACTACTGGGAGGCCTGGGGCCACCTGCTTCACGCCGTGCGGACCGGCGAGAACGCGTTCCGCGCCGTGCACGGCGTGAGCAGCTGGACCTACCGCCAGCAGCACCCGGATCAGAACGCGATTTTCAACGCGGCCATGACGGCCAACTCGCGCCGCGTGGACCGGGCGATTGTCGACGCCTGCGATTTCGGCCGTTTCCATCGCGTCGCGGACATCGGCGGAGGCGAGGGCTCGATGCTGGCGGCCCTCCTGGCTGCCTGCCCGGCCACGCGGGGCGTGCTCTTCGATCGCCCTCACGTCGTGGCCTCGGCGGCTCCGGTTCTGGCGGCCGCATCCGTCGCCGCACGATGCGACCTCGTTGGGGGAGACTTCTTCGAGGGCATCCCTGGCGGCTGCGACGCGTACATCATGAAGTTCGTTTTGCACGACTGGGACGACGCCGACGCGGGCCGCATCCTGCAGCGTTGCCGGAGGGCCATGCCCCAGGAGGGACGGCTGTTCATCGTCGAGCGGATCATCGGCCCGCCAGGCCACGACCCGGCGGCCGCGCGCTCCGACTTGAACATGCTGGTCGTCCAGGGCGGGCGGGAGCGCACCAAGCCCGAGTTCGAAGCGCTCCTCGCCGGTGCCGCGCTTCGTCTCACGGACGTCGTGCCCACGGACGCGGGCCTCCCGGTTCTCGTCGGTGCCCCGGCATGAGAATCGGCTACCGCGTCGGACCTGCCGCCGTCGATCTCGACACCATCGACGCCGAGGCCGGAGCGTGGTTGACCGAGTTCTTCGGCCCCTGGACGGACGTCGTCCCGGGCGGCTGCGGCGGTACGCTCGTGCGCCTGACGTCGGACACCGGCGCGTGGGAGACATGGGAGCGGAAGCGGGCGGACCGCGCGTGCCGCCCGATCCCCTGCTTCGCGCTGGACAGCCAGGTCGTCCACTTGCCCGGATGGTCCGAGGACGGCTGCACCGCCGCCGAAGACGCCGACCTCGGGTGCTTCTACCGGGTCTCGGCCCGCGCCGTCGAGATCGTGGCCAGGCCCGCGCGCCGGCGCGCGCGACTCGGTCTGATGCGGGTCGTGAGGGAGATCCTCGCTGCGCGTGCGCTGGCTGGCGGCCGCTGTATCGACCTCCACGCTGCCGCATTCGCGGTCCGCGGGCGCGCCGCGTTGATCGCCGGCCCGAAAGAGTCGGGCAAGACCACCCTCCTGATCCACGCCCTGTCGTCCGGGCAGGCGGACCTCGTCGCGAACGACCGCGTGTTCGTCGGTGGTGATCCGGGCGCCGTGACCGGCGTGCCCACCATCGTGTCGATCCGGCCTGGCACGGCCCGCGCGTTCCCCGGGCTGCGGCGCGACGGTGACAACCGCCGGGTCAGCCAGCGCGTGGGCGAGCCGCCTTCCGCCGAAGAGGCGGCCAGCGGAAGCGGTTCCCTTGGGCCCCTCGCCCTCTCGCCCGCGCAACTGGCGCACACACTGGGCGTCGGCCACGTGCGAGGCGGGGTCGTTGCGGCCGTGGTGTTTCCCGTCGTCGATCCCGGCGTCGGCACGTGGATACTGGAGACCCTGACGCGGGACGAGGGCAAGACGCTCCTTGAAGCATGCCGGTACGGGGCGCGGGCCGAGCCGCGCCCGAGGACCATTTTCGAAGACCCGGGTCCGCCGGCCCCGGTTCGCGCTACGCTTCCAACGCTCGACCTGGAAGCGCATGTCTTGTGCGTCCGGTGCAGGCTCGGGCCTGGCGCCTACCGTGAGGGCTCCGGCGGGTGGCTGCGGCAGCTTGGCTTGACCGGCGCGAACCGAGGATCCGAATGAGACCCGTGTCGGTTGCCGTCTTCGCGATGGCCGAGCGCGGTCACTTCAAGCGGATGAAGCCGCTCATCGCCGCGCTCGCGG
>CAZBIP010000143.1:0-8404 GCA_964491885.1 uncultured Vicinamibacterales bacterium | reverse complement strand
GAACGCGTGGCCCTTCCCCTCGAGCATCGCTCTCGTGTCGGGCGACAGCCCGTAGCGCTCGAACACCACGGTGTCCGGCAGCCACTGGTGGTGGAACCGGCCCGCATCGACGGCCTCCTGTGCGTTCATGCCGAAATCCACCACGTTCAGGATCGTTTGCAGCACCGTGTTGATGATCGTGCGCCCGCCCAGCGCGCCGGTCACCATGAACAGCCGCCCGTCCTTCGCCACGATTGCCGGCGTCATGCTCGACAGCATCCGCTTGCCTGGCGCCGCGAGGTTCGGACCGGTCCCGATCAAACCGGTCGCGTCGGTCAATCCGGGACCGGCGTTGAAATCGCCCATCTCGTTGTTCAGCAGGAAGCCGGCGCCCGGAACGACGATCTTCGATCCGTAGCCGGCCTCGAGCGTGTAGGTGAGCGACACCGCGTTCCGGGCGGCATCCACGACCGAGAAGTGCGTGGTCTCCCGCGACTCGGCAGGCCACTCGAACGACGACGGCGACGACACCGACGCCCTGTCGGGGTTGATGGTCGCGCGCAGCGACGCCGCGTAGTCCTTCGAGATGAGCGTCGAGACGGGCATCGACGGATTGAAGGCCGGATCGCCGAGGTGGCGCGCGCGATCCGCGTACGCCCGGCGCATCGCTTCGACGGTGAGATGTACGTTTCGCGCCGATCCCCATCCGTGCGACGCGAGGTCGTACCCTTCGAGAACGTTCAGCATCTGGATGAGCGCCGTGCCGCCGGAGCTGACCGGCGGCATCGCGAGGATCTCGTGGCCGCGGTAGGTCCCCCGGAGCGGCGCCCGCCGCTCGGGCCGGTAGGCCCTCAGATCCGCCCGCGTGATGAGCCCGCCGCCGGCCGCCATCTCCTGCTCGATGAGCCGGGCGGTCTCGCCCTCGTAGAAGCCCGCCGGCCCGCCGGCCGCGATGCGTTCCAGCGAACGGGCCAGATCCCGCTGCACGAAGACGTCGCCGGGCGCGTACGGCCGTCCGTTCCTCGAAAACGCCGCGACCGACGCCGGGTAGCGCTGCATCGCCGGCAGCACGCGCGCGAACTCCGCGGCCAGCGACTCGCTCAGCGGGAACCCGTCCCTGGCCAGCGCGATCGCGGGGTCGACCAGGCGCCGCCACGGCAGCTTCCCGTGATCCTTCCAGGCCGCGTGCAGCCCCGCGACCGTTCCCGGCACGCCCACCGCCAGATGGCTGTTGTGATGCTTCGCGGCGTCGTACTTCCCGTCGGTGAGGAACATCGTCGGCGATGCGGCCGCCGGCGCCATCTCGCGGAAATCGTACGCGACGGGCTCACCCGCGTCCGGCCGGTACACGATGAAGCCGCCGCCGCCGATGTTGCCGGCCGAAGGGTGCACGACCGCGAGGGCGAACGCCGTCGCCACGGCTGCGTCGATCGCGCTGCCGCCGGCCTTCAGAACCGCGACCCCGACCTCGGAAGCGATGCCGTTCTCCGACACCACCATCCCGTGCGTCGCGCGGTAGGGCTCGGAGGAGGTGGACGCCGCCGACCCGGCGGCAGCCAGGAGCACCGCGAAAAGGGCGAACCTGCGCATCATGAGTGAACCTCTCGAGGGCCGCCGGGGCGCCTGCACGAAGCCCCGAGCTACGGACCGGGGCGGTACGCCGGCCCGTAGAGCACCCGGCCGGGCCTGGCCTTCGTCATCGTCCCGCTTTCGAAGACGATCGCGCCGTTGACGATCACGGCCTGCACGCCAACGGCGTACTGGTGCGGCCGATCGAAGGTGGCCGTATCGGCGATCGTCTCCGCGTTCCAGACGGCGATATCCGCCTTCATGCCAGGCCGCAGAAGGCCGCGGTCCATCAGCCCGGCGCGCCGCGCGGGGAACGAGGTCATCTTGCGCACGGCCTCTTCCAACGTCAGCACCCGACGCTCGCGGACGTAGCGGCCGAGCACGCGCGCGAACGTCCCGTAACTGCGCGGGTGCGGCGACGCCTGGCCGAAGATCGGCACCTCCCCGTCCGACGCGACCATCGTCGCCGGGTCCCGCAGGATCCGCTCCAGGTCGGCCTCGGCGATGGCGTGGTACACCGCCTGCGCGCCCCCGCGCTCGACCATCCACATCACGGTCTCGGCGGCGCTCTCCATCGTCACGCCGGCGCCCAGGGGGCGGGTGATTTCGGCGAGGTTTCTGCCCGCCAGCGACGGGTCCCATTCGCACGCCGCGATCTGGACGTTCTTCGCGTCCCCGCCGCCGCGGTCGTAGGTGAGGGACTCGACGATGGCCAGCTTGATCCGCGCGCGCTCGGCCGGGCCGCGGAGCCGGGCGACGACGTCCGCGTGGGCCCCCTCGAGCGCCCACGGCGGGAGGAGCGCGTTGATGCCGGTGCTCGACGCCGTGTACGGATACTGGTCGATCGTCACGTCGACGCCGCGGGCGCGCGCCTCCGCCACCAGCGCGAGGGTCTTCTCGCCAAGGCCCCAGTTCCTCGGGCCGATGACCTTGTGATGGGTGATCTGCGTGGGCAAGCGGCCCTGCTCACCGACGGCAATCGTCTCCTTCACGCTTTCGAGAATGCCGGCCGACTCGTTCCGCATGTGCGAGATGTGCAGCCCGCCCATCTCGCCCGCGACGGCAGCGAGCGCGACCACCTCCTCGGTCGGCGTGAAGATGCCGGGCACGTAGAACAGTCCCGTGCTGAGGCCGAACGCGCCGTCGCGCATCGCCGCACGGACGAGATCCTGCATGCGCGCGAGTTCGCCCGGCGTCGCCCTCCGGTCGGCCCTCCCGATCACCGCCTCTCTGACGGAGCCCTGGCCGACGAACATGCCCCAGTTCGGAGACGTGCCGAGGGCGGCGATCTTCTCCAGGAACGGCCGGAGGGGCAGCGGCGAGCTGCCGTCCTGCCCCTCGAAGATCGTCGTGACGCCCTGCCGGACGTAGTTCTCGGCTGTCGGGACCTGGAAGATGCCGCGCCTGGCGTGCGTGTGGATGTCGATGAAGCCGGGCGACACGACCAGGCCACGGGCGTCGATCTCGCGACGCCCGGCGCCCGGGAGCGCCGGTCCGACTGCGGCAATCGCGTCGCCCCGGATCGCGACGTCGGCCATCGACCACGGGCTGCCGGCCCCGTCGAGCACTCGCCCGCCGCGGATCACGAGATCGTAGGCCGGCACCGCCTGCGCGCCGGCAGCCGCCACTGGCGTACGTGACGCGCCGTAAGCGAGAAGCGCGGCCGCGGCGATCACCGCGGCCGCGGCCACCTGCCCCTGCATGCCTCGCGCGCACGTCGCCAACTCGTCCCCTCACCAGCAAATGGGGTCAGACCCCGATTCCCGACATTATGTCGGAAATCGAGACCTGACCCCACGGGCAACCGTCATGCCGGGGCGTCGGGCCAGAGCCGGAGGTTCGACAGGATGGACCCGCCGATGAACTCGCGCAGGATCGAATTGTCGGGCACGTGGTCGGGCCGCGCGGGCCGGAACCACGTCAGGAACTTCAGCAGCCGGTTCGACTCGAGGTACTCCGGCTCCTCCGGCCTGACCTGCAGCAGCAGCGGCTCGGCGAACGGGCGCAGCACGGCCAGCTCGTGCACCAGCGCCGAGTTGAAGATCGCGTCGGCGTTCTCCTGGAACGGAAAGATGTGCTGCTTCTCGCCTCGAAGCACCGACTCCCACCGGTGCAGCGTCTCGGACGCCGAGTAGCCGCGCGTGGCCGCATCGCGCACGATCCGCCGCAGCAGCCGGCAATCCGACGTCGAGACCCGGTTGTGCCGGTCGAGGTTCAACTGCGTCAGCGCCGACACGTACACCCTGAAGACCGACTCGGGCGCCAGGCCGTGCGCCAGCACGGGGTTCAGCCCGTGGATGCCCTCCACGATGACGACGTGCCCGGGCCCGAGCGTGACCGTCTGGCCCTCCTCGCGCTGCCCCGTCAGGAAGTTGTAGCGCGGCAGCGCCGTCGTCCGGCCCTCGATGAGCGACCGCAGTTGCGCCTCGAACAACTCGAGATCCAGCGCGTGCAGCGACTCGTAATCGAACTCCCCCTTCGCGTCGCGCGGCGTGCGCTCGCGATCCACGAAGTAGTCGTCGAGGGCGAGGGGCATCGGGCGGATGCCGTTGGCCAGCAGTTGGACGGCCAGCCGCTTCGAGAACGTGGTCTTGCCCGACGAACTGGGCCCGGCGATGAACACGACGCGGACGCGGCCGCCGCTCTGCGCGATCCGGCCGGCGATCTGCGCCAGCCCCGCCTCGTGCAGCGCCTCGGCCACGAGCGAGATCTCGCTCAGCCGGTCGCCGGCGATGGCGTCGTTCAGGACGCCGGCGCTCCTGATGCCGAGGCGGTCCAGCCAGTCGCTCGCCTGCTCGAACACGGCGAAGAGTTTCGGGTACGGATTGACCGCTCCGATCTCCGTGGGCCGGCTCTGGTGCGGAAACTGCAGCGTGAACCCGGCCGGCAGCGCGTGCAGCGCGAAGTGGGCGAGGCTCCCGGTGGACGGGGCCATGTAGCCCTGGAAGTAGTCGCGCCGGTCGTGCAGCCTGTAGAGCACGAGGCGGTCGCGGTCGCCGTGGGCCAGAAGGCGGGCCTTGTCCGTTTCGCCCCGCGACCGATAGACGGCCATCGCCTCGTCGCGCGACACGCGCTCACGGACGATGGGCGCGTCCTCGGCGACGATCTCCTGCATGCGGCGCTGGATCTGCTGCAGGTCGGCCTGCGTGAACCGGGAGCGTCCGCGCACCTCGCAGTAGTAGCCCGCGGCCGTGGCCGCCGAGTGCTCGATGAAGACCTCCGCGCCAGGGAACACCTCGTCGACCGCCACCAGCAGCAGGAACGACAGCGAGCGGCGGTACACCCGCACCCCGTCCGAGGTCGAGGCGTCGAGGGGCGTGACGTCCGCGTCGGCCTGGAGCGGGAACGTGAGTTCCCGCAAGTGCCCGTTGACGATGGCCGCCATGAACGGCCGCGCCGGCGCGCCGTGCGCGGCGCGCAGCACTGCGCCGACGCTCGTGCCGAGCGGGGCCTCGAAGATCCGTCCGTCCGGGAGCGTCACCTGCGCCGTTGTCCGCGGCCCCGCCGGGGCGATGCCGCCCGTGCCGTGCGTGCTCACGCCTCCACCTTCCTGGTCGAATCCCACCACAGGTACGCGCAGACGCCCGCGAACATCAGCGCCGACACGATCTGCGACACCGGGTCGTAGTCGAAGAAGGGCGTCTTCACGAGGTCTTCCGAGAACCACGGGAACAGCCGCAGCGCGGCGCCGATCACGCCGCCGAGCGCGCCGCCCGCCATGAAGCCGGACGCGATGATGACCGCCCGCTCGCGCATGATCCGCCCGCGCGGCTCGCCGGCCGCCGCCGATCGCTTCCCGATATAGTGCGCCAGCACGCCCCCGGCGAGCGCCGGCAGGTTCAGCTCGAGCGGCAGGTACATCCCGAGCGCGAAGACCAGCGCGGGCACGCCCAGCATCTCCATCATCACCGCGATCATCATCCCCGAGCCGAAGAGCAGATAGGCCACGGGCTGCCGGCTCATGAAGCCTTCGACGAGCGCCTGCATGATCGACGCCTGCGGCGCGGCCAGCACCGGGCGCACGTCGCCGGCCACCGCCTCGCCGAACTGGTACGTCTGGGCCAGCATCACGATGGCCAGGCCCGCCGCCGCGGCCGCCGCGATGACGCCGAGGAACTTCACCTTCTCCTGCGCCGACGGCGTGGAGCCGAGCCAGTAGCCCGTCTTCAGGTCGGTGATCGTCTGCCCCGACACCGCCAGGGCCGTGCACACCATCCCGGCGATCGCCATCACGAAGAACATGCCCGTCGCGCCCGACAGCCCGAACCGCAGCAGGACGACCGACGAGAAGATGATCGTCAGCATCGTCATGCCCGACACCGGGTTGCGCGCGACGGTGGCGATCGCGTTCGCGGCCACCGAGGCGAAGAAGAACGAGAACACCAGCGTGAGCGCCAGGCCCAGGAGCACGATCTCGATCGAGGGCGCGAGGCTCCCGAAGAACACCGCCACCGCGATCGCGGCGACGACGACGCCGGCGAGGATGGCCATCACGGGGATGTCGCGATCCGTGCGCGCCTCGGCGGCGCCCGTCCCCGCCCGGAACGCCTTGACGGCGATGCCGAACGACCCCGCCACGATGCGCAGCGACTTGATGATGCCGAAGATGCCGGCGGTCGCGATCGCGCCGACGCCGACGAAGCGGACGTAGCCGCGGAAGATCTGGCTCGCCGTCATGCCCGCGATGGGCTCGGTGCCCGGCGGCACGATCCCGCCCGGCACGTGCTGCCCGATCATCCAGATGACCGGCACGAGCACGAAGTTGGCGAGCACGCCGCCGGCCACGAGCACCATCGACGAGCGCAGGCCCATCACGTAGCCGAGGCCGAGGATGAACGCCACCGCGTCGAAGCTCGTGGCGATCTTCGCCTTCTCCGCCAGCGTCTTCACCACCGGCACGAACTGGAAGTCGACATATTCCTTCCAGACGTGGAACGTCGTGACGAAGAAGTCGTAGACGCCGGCGATCGCCGTCGCCTGCAGGAGCAGCTTGGCCTGCGACCCGCCCTTCTCGCCCGTGACGAGGACTTCGGTGATGGCCGTCGCCTCGGGGTACGGGAACACGCCGTGCATCTCGCGCACGAAGTAGCGCCGCAGCGGGATGAGGAACAGGACGCCCAGGCACCCGCCCGCGAGGCAGATGAAGATCGTCTGCACCGGGTGCGGGCTCAACTGCAGGCTGTAGAGCGCGGGCAGCGTGAAGATGGCGCCCGCCACCACGGCGCCCGAGGTGCCGCCGATGCTCGTGATGATGACGTTCTCGAGCAGCGTCGACCGGCGCCGGTAGACGCGCGCCAGGCCGATGGCGAGGATCGAAATGGGGATGGCCGCTTCCATCACCTGGCCGACCTTCAGGCCCGAGTACGCGGAGGCCACCGTGAAGAGCACGCAGAGCAGGAGGCCCCAGCCCACCGACCGCCAGGTCACTTCCGGCAGGCGGGCCGGCGCCGGCACGATCGGCGCGTACGTCTCGCCGGGCCCCAGCGTCGTGTAGGCGTTCTGCGGCAGTTCGCTCGTGGACAGGCGTTCGTGGCCAGCGCTCATCCGGTCGCCTCCTGCGTCCCCGCGCGTGAGGGCGCAGCCGAGTCTATCTCATGTCGCGCGCCGGCCCCCCTCGGCGGAACCAGCCGGCGAGCGGGCTGCGGGCGGGCATCAGCCTCACTCCAGGAAGGGCGCGACGGGCCGGGCAGTCGCGCGGAGCCCGGCGCGCCCCGGGGGCGCGCGCCCGTCGATGCCGGCCTGCACTATCATATCGGTATGGCCGTCACTGCTTCCCCGTCGGACCGGCGGGCCTTCCTGCTCCGCGTGCTCCGCCTCGGCGGCGCCAGCGCGGCCACCCTCGGCCTCGGCGCCTACCTGTCCGGGCGCAGCGCACGCCCCGGCGAGGAAGCGGCCTCGCAGGTCACCCTCGATCACCGTGTCGCGGACCGGCCCGATCTGCCCGAACTCGCCGTCGCGCGGGGCGAGTCCGCGGCGCCCGCGGCGCTCGTGCGCAAGGTCATCGAGGACATGGGAGGCATGGGCCGCTTCGTCGCCCGCGGCAAGACCGTCGTCATCAAGCCGAACATCGCCTGGGACCGTTTGCCCGAGCATGCCGCCACCACCAACCCCGAGGTGGTCGCCGAACTCGTCCGGCTCTGCCGGGCGGCGGGCGCAGGGTCGGTGATCGTGACCGACGTGAGCTGCAACGAAGCCGAGGCCTGCTTCGACCGCAGCGGGATTGCCGCCGCCGCGCGCGCCGCCGGCGCCGAGGTGGTGCTGCCCCAGACGCGGTTCTTCAAGCGGGTGGACCTGGGCGGCCAGGTGCTCCGCGAGTGGCTCGTGCTCGAACCGTTCCTCGAGGCGGACACGCTCATCAACGTGCCCATCGCCAAGCACCACAGCCTGACGGGCGTCACGCTCGGCATGAAGAACTGGTACGGCTTGATTGGCGGCGACCGCAACCGCCTGCACCAGCGGATCCACGACAGCCTGGTGGACCTCACCGATTTCGCGAAGCCCACGCTCACCGTCCTGGACGCCTATCGCGTGCTGATCCGGAACGGGCCGACCGGCGGCAACGTGGACGACGTCGAAGCGAAGGGGACCATCCTCGCGAGCACCGACCCGGTGGCGCTGGACGCGTATGCCGCGAAGGCCTGGTGGGATCTCGACCTGCCGCGGCTGCGCTACTTGCGCATGGCGGAGGAACGCGGCGTCGGCCGCGCGGCCTTCGAATCGCTCCGCACCGTCGTCTCCGACGTCTGACAGGACGCCGCTAGACCCGGCCCCTCACGTACCCGGAGAACTCGCCCCAACTGCGCGCGGCGTAGCCCAGCAGCACCAGGGGCGACGCCGCCACGAACCGCGGGACGTA
>CAZBIP010000142.1:0-8610 GCA_964491885.1 uncultured Vicinamibacterales bacterium | reverse complement strand
TCTGAAGACCCGGCCTCCATCCTTGTGGACCGACCCGAACCGAGGACCCGGCCTCCCGCTTGACTGGCCTACCGGAACCGAAGAGTCGGCCTCCAACTCGATGTGGAACCCCGGGGCGTCAGGCCCGGGGTTCCGCTCACTGCGCCAGCGCCTTCTCGATGGCCGCGCGCAGCTCAGGCGCGTCCGGCGCGACGCGGCTCGGGAAGAACGCCGTCACCTTTCCGTTCTTGTCGATCACGTATTTCGCGAAGTTCCAGCCCGGCAGGCTGCCCGTCTCGCCGAGGAACGCGTAGACCGGCGACTGGCCGGGGCCCTTCTTCGTGACGACCTTCTCATGGAGCGGGAACGTGACGTCGTAGGTCCGCTTGCAGAACTGCTGGATCTCTTCCGCGGACCCCGGCTCCTGGTCGCCGAAGTCGTTGCTGGGGAAGCCGAGGATGGCGAACCCCTTCGGCTCCATCTCCCGGTAGAGCTTCTCGAGGCCGGCGTACTGCGGCGTGAAGCCGCACTTGCTGGCGACGTTGACGACCAGCGTCACCTTGCCCCGCCAGGCGCCCAGGTCGGCCGGCTGCCCCGTCAGCGTGTTCACGGTGAGGTCGTACAACGACCCGCTGCCGGCTGGTGTCGCAAACTCCACCGCCGGCGAGAAGAACCTGGATCTCGCCCAGAGGCCGGCGGCCAGGACGACCACCACCACGAACGCCAGCAGGATGAAGCGCATCGACAGGCTCCTTCGAATAGTCCGACCCCACCTGTATGATGCGCAGACCCGGCCGGGGGTTTCAGCCGCGGGGAGTTGCGCCGCCCCTCACGGACAGACGAAGATAGCGCGCAACGGAGAGCGTACCCATGCGCCAGTCCTACACGCACTGGCTGCACACCCAGTGGCCCGCGGGCAGGGTCGAGCCTCGCCCTGAAACGGGCCGAGACGGCCAGACGTCCGTCCGCGGCGTCCGCGTGGCCGGCGAACTCGCCGGGCACCTGCTCCTCCGTGAGGCCGCGGAGTCGGGCGCCAGGGCCGTGCGCGCCATCGCCGCCGAGCGCGGGTTCGTGCCGTCATCGGACCCCGCCATCCCTGACATCGCCGTCATCGGTGCCGGCGCGGCCGGCATCGCGGCCGCGATCGAAGCCCGGCGCGCGGGCCTCTCGGTCGTCGTCTACGAGGCTGCCGCGCCGTTCGCATCGATTTCGGCGCTGGCGCGCGGCCGGTCCATCGTCACGCCGCAGGCCTCCGATCCAGCCTCCGACCCGGCTGCGGGGGCGGATGCCGGGGCGGCTGTCGCCGGCTTGGCGGTCACCGCCGGGCGCAAGGAAGACGTGCTCGCCGGCCTGGAGCGTCAGCGCGCCGAGGCGGGCATCGGGACCGAAGTCAGCCTCGTCGAGCGCGTCGAATCCCGCAAGGAATCGGTGGCGCTGCACCATGCCGGGGGCCGCGTCACCCTGGCGCAGCGCGCCATCGTCGCGATCGGACGGAGCGGGGTCTTCCCGCGGCTCGGATGCCCTGGCGACGATCTCGACAAGATCCGCACGCGGATCCTCGACCCGACGGAGTACGCCGGAAGGCGCGCCCTCGTCGTCGGCGATGGCGATCACGCCATCGAGACGGCCGTCGCGCTGGCCACCTGCGGCGCGAAGGTCACGCTCGCCTGTCGCGGCGCCGCTTTCGACCACCCGCGGGCGGAGAATCTCGCCAAGCTCCGCCGGATTGCCGAGCAGCCCGAGGCTCAGGTCCACATCGAGTCGCCGAGCGCCGAGCGCGTGACGACGGCGACCATGCGGAACATGAAGAGCGCCGAGGGGCCGGGATCCCTGCGCGTCCTCATGGCCACGACGGTGGAGCGCGTCGGTCCTGCGGCCGTCACACTCGTGGGCGCGGACGGGGTGGAGCAGGCCGTGCCCAACGACGCCGTGTTCTCGATGATCGGCCGCGCGGAGCCGGCGGGATTCCTCCGGCGCTCAGGGATGCGCATGCGCGGCACGCGGGACGCCGCCGCGTGGATCGGCCTGGCCGTGTCCGTGTTCGCCTTCGTGCTCTTGTTCCACTGGGCGTTCAATCGGCCTGAGCTGCCCATTCAGCAAGCCGTCGCTTCGTACCGCGCGTTCCCCTACGACCTGCCGGGCCTCGTCGACTCGGCGGGCGGCGCGCTGGCGGACCTGGCGAACCGCGAGACGCACCTGCTCTACACGGTGAAGGTGAGCCTCGGCAGCCCGCTGTTCCACCTGTCGCTGGCGTGGTGCCTGGCGGTGACCATCTTCGGCGCCCGGCGCATCAGCCGGCGGCGGACGCCGTACGTCGTCTGGCAGACGCTGACACTGATCGCGGCGCAGTGGATCTTCCTGATCGTGATCCCGCACCTGGCGCTGCCGTGGGCTGGGAGGAACGGCTACTTCGAGCCTCGCCAGTCGCTGCGCTGGATCGCGGACCAGCTCTTCGAGCGCAGCGACGGCTTCATCGGGCACGAGCGAGCGTACTGGCGGGCCTACGGCCTTATTCTCCCGTTCCCCTTGAACGTCTTCAACGTGTTCACCGACCGCCCGATGTGGTTGTGGATGGCGATCGCCCTGCTCCAGGCGCTCGTGGGCATCCCGCTGATGGTGCGGCGCTGGGGGAAGGGCGGGTTCTGCGGCTGGCTCTGTCCGGCCGGCGCCCTGGCCGAAACGATGGGCGACGCCCATCGCGAGAAGATGCCGCACGGCCCGAGGGCGAACCAGCTGAACATGATCGGCCAGGGCGTGCTCGCGCTGGTGCTGGCGCTGCTGGCGCTGCGGTTCCTCGCCTGGTCGCTGGGACCGAGATCGTGGGCCCAGACGGTCTTCCGCGAGGCGTTCACGGGCCTGCCGTTCTTCAACTACTCGTGGTTCGTCGTCCTGTTCGCGGCCGGCGCGGTCGGGCTCGGCGCGACGTTCTTCTTCAGCGGCCGCGTCTGGTGCCGCTTCGCGTGCCCGCTGGGCGCGCTGTCACACGTCCACGCGCGCACATCGCGCTTCCGGATCCTGCCGGACAAGTCGAAGTGCATCTCGTGCGGCCTGTGCACGGCGGTCTGCCACGCCGGCGTGGACGTGATGAATTTCGCCAACAAGGATCAGCCGATGCGCGACCCGCAGTGCGTGCGGTGCTCGGCGTGCGTGGAGCAGTGCCCGGCGGCCGCGCTGGCGTTCGGACAGGTCCGCAAGAGCGGGGAAGTCGTCTTCGACCGCCTGCGGGCGATCCCGGACCACCTCGCCGGCATGAGACCGTGACGGTGCACAGAGCCGGCTGACTGAAGCGTTTGAACTCGCGCCCCGTTGGCCCTACAGTGTGCGGTCATGGACGGCTGGGCGATCGACCTCGGCACGACGAACTCGGCCATCGCGCGCTGGGACGAGGCGTCCGGCCAGCCCGCCCTGGTCGACCTTCCGGCGGTGTGCCGGTTGCCCGAGGCCGACGATCCGCTCGAGGCTCCCCGGATGATCCCGTCGGCCGTGCACTTCGTCCAGGACCCGGGCCTGCTCGATCGCCTGGGATCGTGGCGGCCTCTGGCGCGGCGCGTCTTCCTCGGGCGCACGGCGTACATCGGCCGGCAGGCCCTCGATCGGAATCGCACGACGCCGTGCCCGGCGTTCGTGCCAGCCTTCAAGTCCGCCCTGGGCACCGAGGCGGCGCGACCCGTGGCCAGGCTCGGACGACACCCGGTCAGCGCCCGGATGGCCGCTCACGTTTTCCTGCGCGAGCTGCTGGCAGAGACGAAGCGCACAACGGGCCAGCGCGTGCGGGACCTGGTGGTGGCCGCGCCGGTCGCGGCTTTCGAAACCTACCGCGCCGAGGTGCAGGGCTGCCTGCGGGACCTCGGCGTCAACCGGGTGCGCTTCGTCGACGAACCGCTCGCCGTCGCGCTCGGCTACGGCCTGGGTCTCACCGGCGACTGCCTCGTGCTCGTCGTCGACATCGGGGGGGGAACGATGCACACCGAGGTCGTCCGCCTGACGCCTCGGGGTGCCGAAGGCGGGCACGTCCAGGTGCTCGGAAAACGCGGCAGGCCCCTCGGCGGCAGCGCCGTGGACAGCTGGATTCTGAGTGACGTCTCGGCCCGCATGGGTTACCCGTCCGACGAGTGGGCCGAGGACGACGAATCACGCTTCTGGCGGCGATTGATGCTCGCCGAGGCGTGCCGCGTGAAGGAAGAGGTCTTCTTCAGGGACGACGCCACCTTCTTGATGGTCCCTCCGGGCTCGATGGGGCCAGGGTCTGCACGGCGCCCGGGGACGTCGATGGTCACGCTGACCCGCGCGCGCCTGGTCGAGATTCTCGAGCAGCAGGGGTTCTATCGCGGCCTCGAAGAGTGCTTCGAGGAGATGTTCGCGACGGGAAAGGTCTCGGCGGCCGATCTCGACCACGTGCTGGTGGTCGGGGGATCGACGCTCCTGCCAGGGGTCTTCCCCCTGCTCGAGCGCCGCTTCGAGCGCCGGCGCGTGCGCGCCTGGCAGCCCTTCGAAGCCGTGGCCTACGGCGCGGCGTGCTACGCCGCGGACAAGGTCGGCACCGCCGACTTCATCGTGCACGATTACGCCTTCGTGACCCACGAGGCGGGAACCGGGAATCCCCAGTACACGATCGTGGTGCCGCGGGGAACGCGGTTTCCGACCCCGCCCGGCTTCTGGAAGCGTCAGGTCGTGCCGACGTGCGCGCTGGGAGAACCCGAGAACGTCTTCAGGCTGGTGATTTGCGAGGTGGCGCGTGCGGAAGGCGGCGAGCGGAAATACGTGTGGGACGCGTCGGGCGACCTGCAGATGATCGGAGGCGCGAGCGGGAAGTCCGAGGTAGTCGTGCCGCTGAATGCGGCCAGTCCCACGCTTGGGTACTTGGACCCGGTTCACGAACCCGGCGATCGCCGGCCCAGGCTCGAGATCGCGTTTGGCGTCAACGCGGACCGGTGGCTCGTCGCGACCGTGCACGACCTGCTGACCCGCCGGGTGCTCATGCACGAAGAACCGGTCGTCCGCCTTCTCTGAGGTGAGGCCGTGGAAGGGATCGTCCGCCTGCTGGCTCTTGCCGTCGCCGGTTCGGTCGGCTACCTGGTGTTCTGGATGCGCTCGCAAGGGCGGGCCGGGTACTGGAGGGAGGCGGCGAAGGCGGGCGGCCTCGCCAATATTCGGGTGTCGACGCTCCTCGGCATCGAGTCCGAGCTCACTGGAGCCGCCGGGCCCCTCGCGGTAACGATCCGCGCCTACCATCGCGGCAAGCAGGAGTACGGGACGCGGATTGTCGTTGGCGGCCTCCGCCACGGCGCCTACGCCCTCTCCATTCGTCCCGAGGGAGTGACCTCGTCCATCGAGAAGACCCTGGGCGAGCGGGAGATTGAACTGGGCGACCCAGCGTTCGACGAGGCCGCATTCGTGAGGGGGGCGCCGGCCCTCATCCGGGCGATCTTCGACGCCGAGACCCGGCGCCTCACGCGGACGCTGCTCAGCGGGACGCTGCGCGTCGAAGGGCCCATGGGCTCGAAGATGCTCGAGAACCTCCGCGTGTCGCTGTCGGACGATGAGTTGCGCGTCGACATCAGGTCGTCCCTCTTCGACGGCACGGAGGCGTGGCTGCCGGCCATCCTGCCGCGGCTTCTGGCTCTCGGGTCCCGCCTGCGACGGCCGGACGACCTCGCGGCTCGCATTGGCGCGAACATCCGCGGCGAGGCGCTGGAGGAAGTGAGGCTGGCGAGCCTCAGGACGCTGACGTCGGAGTTCGCGAGCCATGAGGCCACGCGCGATGCGCTGCTGGCGGCGCTCGAGGACGACAGCATGGCGGTGCGCCTGCACGCGGCGATCGCGCTGGGGCCGGGGGGACAGGAGGCGCTGGCGGGCCTGGCCTTCGAGCGCGCGCCCGATGACGTCGCCGCGCAGGCGATTGCCGCCCTGGGACCGGCCTGCCCGGTGGACCGCGCGATCGCGCGGCTCCGGCAGGCGCGTGATGCGGGCCAGGCGGCGACGGCGATGGCCTGCATCGACAGGCTTGGCGCCTCGGGCACCGCGCCGGCCGTGGATGAACTGATCGGGATGCTGGTCTCGGCCGGGGAATCTCTGGCGGCCGCTGCCGCGCGGGCGCTCGGCAGGATGGGGAACGCCGCCGTCGAGTCGCCGCTCATCGCGGCCCTCGGGCATGAGTCGGGCGAGGTGCGAGTGGCGTCGGCAGAGGCGCTGGCCCGCGTCGGCACCCCGCTGTCGGTGGTGCCGCTGAGGGAGGCTGCGTCAGCGCATCGCCTCGACCCCGCGCTCCGGCGCGCCGCGCGCCAGGCCGTCGCCGAAATCCAGAGCCGGGTCCGCGGGGCGTCGCCAGGCCAGTTGTCGCTCGCCGGCGAACAAGCCGGTCAGGTCACCCTGGTCGAAGAGGACACGCGGGGCCAGTTGTCGCTCGGCCAATCCGCACAGGCGCAGCGCGAGACGGCCGGGTCCTAGCTCACCATCCGCCTGTGTCCCGTGTCGGCGGTTCAGCGCTTCAGGTACTTGTCGAACCACGCCACGTAGCGCTCGAGGCGGTCCCGCTGGTAGCTCGGGTTCGTCAGCCCGTGGAACTGCCCGGGGTAGATCACGAGTTGCGTGTCGATGCCGAGGCTCCTGAGCGCCTGGTACATCTGCTCGCTGCCGGCCAGCGGCACATTGAAGTCCTTCTCGCCGCACATGAAGAGCGTCGGCGTCTTGATGCGGTCCGCGTGCCAGAAGGGGTAGGACACCTTCGTGTACATGTCCTGCGCCTTCCAGGGCTGCCCGATCTCGATGTCCCACTGGACGATGTACTGGTCGTGGCCGTACATGCTGGACTGGAGCGCGCTGCCCGCGCCGCTCACCGCGGCTTTGAAACGCGTGTCGGACGCGATCGTGTAATCGGTCAGCAGGCCGCCGTAGCTCCAGCCGCCGAGGCCCAGGCGGCTCGGATCGGCGATGCCCGACGCGACGGCCTGATCGACGGCCCCGAGCAGGTCGACGACCTCCTTGTTGCCCCAGTCCGCGAAGATGGCCTTCTGGTAAGCCTCCCCGCGGCCCGAGCTGCCGCGGTAGTTGATGTTCAGCACCACGTAGCCGTTCGCCGCGTAGAACTCGTTGTCGAACGTGAACGAGTAGTCGTCCTGGCCGTTCGGCCCGCCGTGGATGATGAGCAGCGTCGGGTACTTCGTGCCGGCCGTGTAGGACGCGGGCTTCACGATGAGCCCGTTCACGACCGTCCCGTCCTTGCTCTTCGACGTGAAGTCCTCGGTCGTCGCCAGCTGGAGCTGCGCCAGCCATTCGTCGTTCACCTTCGTGATCTTCCGCAGTTTCCCGCTCTCGAGCGCGTGCACCTCGGGCGTCTCGCTGGTCGAGCCGGCGAGCAGCGTCAGGCTGCCGTCCGCGCCGAGCGACACGTTCGACACGGTCCGCCGCCCGGTCGTCAGCTTCTCGACCGCGCCGCCGGCCACCGTCGTCCGGCCCACGTACTCGGCGCGATCGTCGCCGACCGTGAACGTGAGCGTCTTGCCGTCCGGCGACCACCAGATCGGCCCCGACACGGGGCGGTCGAGCGCGGCCGTCAGCACCTTCGCCGGCCCTCCGGACGCAGGCACGATGGTCAGCTTGTTGATCTCGTAGGCGAGATACTTCGTCTCGTCGCCCTGGAGGTAGGCAATCCACTGTCCGTCAGGGCTCCACGCCGGGCGTCCGCCGTCCGCCGCCGCCGACGTCGTCACCGGCTTCGGCTCGGCCCCTGGCTTCGCGTCCACGACGTAGATGTCCGAGTTCTGATGGCGGTCGGGGTCTGGCCCGACCCGCGTGCTCACGAACGCGATCTTCGTCCCGTCCGGCGACCAGACCGGCGAGGCGTCTTCGAACTGGCCGGTGGTGATCTGCTCGGTCTTCTTCGACGCGATGTCGTAGACGTAGACGTGGGTGTAGTACCGCTTCAGGTAGCCCTCGCGGTCCTGCTTGAAGTGGTACCGATCGAGCACGATGGGCGGCGCCGTCTTGCGCTTCCATCCCTCCATCTTCTCGGGCTCGTCGGCGGGATCCTTGTCGCTCTTCGTGAACACGAACTTCTTGCTGTCGGGCGACCAGGAGTAGCCGCTGACGCCGCCCTCGACCTCAGTCAACTTCTGCGCCTCGCCGCCGAGGCGGTCGAGCAGCCAGATCTGCGCGCCCTTCTTCTTCTCCTCTTCCGTGCCGCGGCTGGCGAGGAACGCCAGGTAGCGGCCGTCCGGGCTCCAGCGCGGCGAACTCTCGCTCTCCGGCCCCGACGTGAGCCGGACCGTCTGCGCGCCGTCCCAGCTCACCATCCAGAGGTCGCTGTCACGCTTGTCCTTCTCGACGTCGATCGACCCGACGACGTAGGCAATCCATTTGCCGTCGGGCGAGCGCTGCGGATCGCCGACGGTCTTGATCTTCGCCATGTCGTCGAGCGTGACGGCCCGCTTGGCCGGCGCGGCCGGTGTCGGGGTCTGCGCGGCCGGCGTGGCCGCGAACGCGAGTGCGAGCAAGGCCGCCGTGGCGGCCACCGGGGCGATGGAACGGGCGAGTCTGCGCATGTCTGAGGTCCTGTGATGTGCATGACGGGCCACGCGTCGGCCCGAGTTGCGGCATAGTACCACGCGCGCGCCGGGACGCAGACCGCCGCCC
>CAZBIP010000141.1:0-8655 GCA_964491885.1 uncultured Vicinamibacterales bacterium | reverse complement strand
CGTCGGGCCAGACGCTGCCGGTTCGGAGAATCAGGCAAGCTTTCGGCGCAACCGGGCAACGCGGCGGGGCCGGGCCGACGTATTCTCGCTCCAGACGGCGAACGCCCGGCTGCCGGGCCGACCTGTCGGGCGGGACAAGAATGGGCCGCCCCGGGGTGGCGTCGTCGGGAGAGGAGGCAGCACGTGCGACCTCAGCGAAATGCATTGGCGTGCCGGTCGACCCTGCTTCTCGTTGCGTTGCTGGCGAGCGTCCTCGCCGCGCCCGTCGGCGCCACGGCGCAGGCCATCACGGACCTGCGGCCCCCTGACACGCCGCTGGTACTGAAGGCCCAGGGCAGCTTCTTCGTCGGTGGTGAGAAGTCTGAGCAGACCGACGTGGAACTGGGCAATCTCGGTCCTGGCGGCCACATCAGCGTGAACCAGATGTACGTGCGGTTCATGGTGCCTCAGGACGGGGCCGGGAACGTCCCGGTGATCATGGTCCATGGCGCAACCCTGACCGGCAAGTCGTGGGAGACTACGCCGGACGGCCGCATGGGATGGGACGAGTACTTCGTGCGCAGGCGCCATCCTGTCTACGTCCCCGACCAGGTGGGGCGCGGCCGCTCGGGCTTCAACCAGGCCGTCTTCAACAACGTGCGCGCCGGCAAGTCCGCACTCTCCGACCAGCCCGCCCTGTTTCGATTCAGCGACGAGGTGGTGTGGCCGAACTTCCGCTTCGGTTCGAAGCCGGGCGCTCCGTACCCGGACAGCCAGTTCCCGGTGGCTGCGGTCGACGAACTGGCGAAACAGGGCGTGCCGGACGTCAGCCGCCTGCTCCCCACGCCCAATCCGACGTTCAAGGCGTTGTCGGATCTCGCCACGCAGCTGAACGGCGCCGTGGTCATGGGCCACTCGCAGTCGGGGCCCTTCCCCCTGGCGGCGGCCCTGCTCAACCCCGCCGCGACGAAGGCACTGGTGCTGGTCGAGCCGGGGCGTTGTCCGGACACCTATACTAACGAGCAGATCACGGTGCTGGCGACGGTGCCCATTCTGGTCGTCTTCGGCGACCACCGCGACACGCCGACCGGCATCTCGACCCGCCCCTCGTGGCAGCTCTCGTTCGAGAGTTGCCAGGCGTTGATCGGTCGCGTGAAGGCAGCGGGCGGTGACGCGCAGATGCTCAGCCCCGCCGAGACCGGCATCCACGGCAACAGCCACATGCTCATGCAGGACAAGAACCACCTGCAGGTCGCCGACCTGATCCTGCGGTGGATCGATGACAAGGTCACACTCCCGTCGCGCGCGAAGAAGTAGGCGTCGCGAGAAGGATGGTCGAACATGGCGAACGAGCGCAGCATCGAGCACGGGCGGCGTCGTTTTCTCGGCGCAGCGGGGGGTCTCGCGGCAATCTCGCTCCTGGGCGGCACGGGCGCTCGGGCCTCCGGACAGGCCGCAAGCGGTCCCGCCGCGGCCCAGGTGGCCGGGAGGCGGAAGCTGGGCCGTCTGGACGTCTCCAGCGTCGGTCTCGGCGTCCAGAACATGAGTCGCACGTATCAGACCACCGTGCCGAGCCGGCCCGAGATGCTGAACATCATCCGGACCGCGTTCGATCGAGGCGTCACGTTCTTCGACGCGGCCGAGGCGTACGGTCCCCACGAGGTGGAGCGGATTCTCGGCGAAGGCGTGGCGCCTTTCCGGAACAAGGTCGTCATCGCCACCAAGTTCGGGTTCGACATCGACTTCGAATCGGGCGCCAGGCGCGGGGGCCTGAACAGCCGTCCCGACCACGTCAAGCTGGTGGTCGAGGCCATGCTCAAGCGGCTGCGCACCGATCGCATCGACTTGCTCTACCAGCACCGGGTCGACCCGCAGGTGCCCATCGAGGATGTCGCGGGAGCCATCAAGGACCTGATGGCGCAGTGCAAGGTCCTGCACTGGGGCCTGTCGGAGATGGGCCCCGACACGTTGCGTCGCGCCCATGCGGCGTTGCCCGTCAGTGCCGTGCAGAGTGAGTACTCGATGCTGTGGCGCGGCCCGGAGCAGCAGGTCCTCCCGATCTGCCAGGAACTGGGCATCGGCTTCGTGCCCTGGAGCCCGCTCGGGGTCGGCTTCCTGACCGGGGCGATCGACGCGCGCACGCGATACGCCGACGGTGACATCCGCAAGACGGAGTCCCGGTTCTCGCCGGAGAACCTGACTCACAACCTGGCGCTCGTCGATCTCCTGAAGACGTGGGCCGAGCGGAAGCACGCCTCTCGCGCCCAGATTGCCCTCGCGTGGCTGATGGCACAGAAGCCCTGGATCGTCCCCATTCCGGGGACGACGCAGATGGCCCACATGATCGAGAACACGGGCGCCAGCGCCGTTCGGTTCACGCCGGCCGAACTCTCCGAGCTGAATGCCGCGGTCTCGGCGATCGAGATTCAGGGCGCCCGCCTCCCGGCCGGCGTGCTGGCCATGTCCGGCGTGGAGGCCCCGCCGAAGCGCTGAGGGGATGGGGGGCTCGAGAGCGCCGAGGCGCGCGATCGCGTCGTTGGATCTTTCTCCCCTCGTGACAAGGGGCATCGCACGTGTCGTTGAGGGAGCTTGAGCGAGAAGGGGTGAAACATGCGTGCAGAACGTGGCGACAGGGCCAGGGCGGCGTCGTGGGGGACCAGGCTCTCCGTGGGTTCGCTGGTCGCACTGGCGGGGGCGATGGCGTTCGGCGCCGTCGCGTCGTCGCAGGCGCCTGCGCAGACAGCCCCTGTGGTGAGGGTGGAGAGCGGCGAGTTGCAGGGGGTGCTCGCCGACGGCGTTGACTCCTTCAAGGGCATCCCCTTCGCGGCGCCCCCCGTGGGCGACCTGAGGTGGCGGCCGCCGCAGCCGGTGACCCGATGGACCGGCGTGCGCCAGGCGGCGGAGTTCGGAGCGAACTGCATGCAGGGGCGGTTCGGTCCGCCCCCGACCCGGCCGCCGGGCGCTCCTCCGGCCCCGGGTGCTCCTCCGGCCCCGGGTGCGCCGGCGGCCCCAAGCGCGCCTCCCGCGCAGGCGCCGTCGGAAGATTGCCTCTTCCTGAACGTCTGGCGCCCGGCGAACGCCGCGCCAGGGGCGAAGCTGCCCGTGATGGTCTGGATTCACGGCGGCGGGTTCACGGGCGGCTCGGGCGCCTCGCCGAACACGTCGGGGGCGCAGTTCGCCAAGCAAGGCGTTCTGCTCGTCAGCATGAACTACCGCCTGGGGCGCTTCGGTTTCTTCGCCTTCCCCGCGTTGAGCCGCGAGCGGCCTGAGGAGGCCAAGGGCAACTACGCGTACATGGACCAGATCGCGGCCCTGCAGTGGGTCAAGCGGAACATCGCCGCGTTCGGAGGCGATCCGGACAGCGTCACGATCTTCGGGTTCTCCGCGGGCGGCGTCTCGGTGCACAGCCTCCTGGCGTCGCCGATGGCGCGCGGCCTGTTCCACAAGGCGATCGCCCAGTCGGGCGGGTCGCGCGACAGCGTGCTCACCGCGCGGCCGATGCGCGAGGACGGCGTCGATCCGAACTACCCGGTGTCGGCCGAGACGATCGGGGTCAACTTCGCTCGCTCGATGGGGATCGAGGGCACGGACCAGGCCGCGCTGGTCAGTCTCCGCGCCCTCAGCGCCGACGAGGTCCTTCGCGGCGCTCCGGCCCAGCCGGGGGTCAGCGTGCCGTCCTACGAAACGACGCCCGTCCTCGACGGCAAGTTGGTGACGGAGACGGCCGAGACTGCCTACAAGGCCCGACGCCAGCCGCGTGTTCCGCTCCTGGTCGGAAGCAACAGCTCCGATACGGCCGGGAACCGGATACGGGCGACAACCAAGGAGCAGTTCTTCGCCCGGTTCGGCCAGTGGAGCGCCCAGGCGAAGGCCGCCTACGATCCCGACGGATCGACGGACCTGGCCGCACTGGTGTCCAGAGCGAACGACGACTTCGGCCAGGCCGAGCCGGCCCGCTTTGCCGCCAATGCGTTCGCAGCCAACGGTTCGCCCGTCTATCTCTACCGGTTCTCCTACGTTCAGACGTCGATGCGAGAGCAGATGCGGTCGGGGGCCCCGCACGGCGGCGAAATCGCCTACGTGTTCGGCACGCTGTCGGCAGGCCGCGGCGGCGCGCCGACGCCCGAGGATCACGCCGTCGCCCGGATGGCGCAGGGCTACTGGGTCAACTTCGCCAGGACCGGTGACCCGAATGGCGCGGGCCTGCCGAATTGGCCGCGTCACGAGCCCGGGAAGGACCTGATCTTCGACTTCCGGCCAGATGGCTCCGCGGGCGCCGGCCCTGATCCCCGGAAGGCGCGGCTCGACGTGACTCAGCTGAACACCGATTCGGGGAAGCGGTCCGACTACTGAGACCGGGCGTCGGACGTTGTCCTTCCACTGCCGGCGAGTCGGCTCCTGGGACAGGAGCGACGGTTCGCCAGCCCTGGGGGAACAACCGTTCGCCAGCCGTGGCGGTGCGGTCGCCAGGATTCCGGTGACGCCGACGGCAAGATCGGGCCAAATGTCCCGGGGCTACGATGGTCCTTCCTGGTCAACGAGGAGTCAAACGCATGCACGCAAGAGCGCAGATCGTCGCGCTGCTGGCCACGGTCTCGATCGCCACGGCTTACGCCGCCGACTGGCCACACTACATGGGCCCCAGGCGGGACGGCACCTCGACCGAGAAGGGGATCCTGCGGACCTGGCCGAAGGAGGGGCCGAAGGTCCTGTGGACGGTTCCCCTGGGTGCCGGCTTCGGCGGACCGGCCGTCAGCCGCGGCAAGGTCTACCTGCTCGACCGGGACCAGAAGGTCGGGGACACCCTCCGGGTGTACGACCTGGCGACCGGCAAGGAGCTGTGGACCTTCGCCTACGACGCGCCCGGCAGTTTCGAGTTCCCGGGCTCGCGCACCGTCCCGACAGTGGATGGTGACCTGGTCTATACCTGCGGCCCGCTGGGCGACCTGTACGCCATCAACATCAACACCCACAAGCCGGTCTGGCACAAGAACGTGTGGACGGACTTCGGCGGCGGCACGGCGTTCATCGCTGTCGGGCCGCCTCGGGGCGGACAGCGGGCGCCGCAGCCCGCGGCTTCGGGGGGTGCGCCTCCGGCGCCGCCGGCACGACCGGCAGGTCCGCCGCCGGGGCAGGCCGCTCCGCCGCCGGGGCAGGCCGGACCTCCTGCGGTGCCCCCGGGTGCACCGGGCGGAACGCCTCCAGGGGCGCCAGGCGGACAGCGCGGCGCTCAAGGTTCGCCTTTCGGCCCGGATGGCTTCAGCGGAGGCCGCACGACGCTGCCCATGTGGGGCATCACCCAGAACCCGTTCGTGTACCGCAGCCTCGTGATCCTGGCCTCGCAGGCTCCGGCGGCGGGCGTGGTCGCTTACGACAAGCTCACGGGGGAACTGAAGTGGCAGACGGCCTCACTGGGAGGCACCGGCTTCGTCAGCCCCTCGCTCGTGAAGGTCGGCGGTGAGGATCACCTGGTGGCGGTGACCGCCGCGAGGGGCTTCGGCCGAAACGCCAGTGGCGGCAGCGTCAACGGTCTCGACCCGCTGACCGGCAAGGTGCTGTGGACCTACGGCAACTTCCAGTGCGTGATCCCGGTTCCCCATGCCGTCGACGCTGGTGAAGGGCGCGTGCTCGTGACAGGCGGCTATCGTGCCGGGTCGGCCATGATCCAAGTCCAGAAGAAGGCCGACGGCGCCTACGAGGTGGCTGAACTGTTCAAGAACCCCGATTACGGTTCCCACACGCAGCCGCCGATCCTCTACAAGGACCACTTCTACGTGCAGTACACGACCAACGAGCGAAGCGACGGCCTCGTCTGCATGACGATGAACGGCCAGGTGACGTGGAAGACAGGCGAGGAGCCGCCGTTCAACAAGGGAGGCGCCGTGCTCGTGGACGGGCTGTTGCTCGCGACCGACGGCAACGCGAAGCTCTATCTCATCGACCCGGATCCGGCGGGCTTCAAACCGCTGGCGAGCGCCGATCTTCTCGAGCCGGCGAACAACTGGGCCCCGATCGCCCTCGTCGACGGCCGGCTGCTGATTCGCGACCAGAAGCAGATGAAGTGCGTGCAGGTGGCGCAGCAGATCAAGTAGGCGCTTCTGCCCCATCGCCGTGCGTCGAGTCACTCGGACAAAGCATGGGAGCGCGTCACGATGAGAGTACACGCAACAGTGGTCGTGGCGCTGCTCGCCGCCGCGTCCGCGGACGCTCAGACGCTGGTCATCACGCGCGGCGGCTCGCGTCCGGTCGTGGCCGCGCCGGTGCAGAACTTCACCGGTGACGCCCGTGTCGACAGGCTGTTCGAGCCGCTCGACGGCTCGCGCGCCAGCGGCGCATGGGTCACGTTCGAGCCCACCGCGCGCACGGCGTGGCACTCGCATCCCTGGGAACAGATCTTGATCATCACGGCCGGCGTCGGCCGGGTCCAACGATGGGGCGATCTCGTCGAGGAGGTGCGAGCCGGAGACGTGGTGAGGATCCCGGCCGGTCAGAAGCACTGGCATGGCGCGTCGCCCCGCGCCGCGATGACGCACGTCACGATCTCGGAGCCCCGCGAGGGCGCGAGCGTGCAATGGATGGAACAGGTGAACGACGGGCAGTACAACGGCGTGCCGGCCGGCGCATCGACATCGCCGCCACAGAGGCCGACCGCCGCTCAGCCTCAACCGCCGGCTGCGCGGGCGGGCACCGGCCGGCCTTCGGGACCGCTGCAGCAGAGGCTCGCGCCCGGCATGGCGGCGCTCACCGACGATGTGCTGTACGGAGACGTGTGGAGGCGGTCCGACCTCTCACCACGCGACCGCAGTCTGGTGACCATGTCGGTGTTGATCGCGACCGGGAAGACGGCGCAACTGGCGGGCCACCTGGGCCGCGCGCTCGACAACGGCGTCCTGCCGAGTGAGGCGTCCGGACTTCTGGCGCACATGGCGGTGTACGGCGGCTGGCCGAGCGCAGTCTCGGCACTCGAGGTCTACCAGCAGGTGTACACCGCGCGGAAGATCGACACCGCCGCGCTCGGCGCCTCGAGCCCGCGCCTTCCAGCTCACGCCTCGGACGCGGCACGGGCCAAAGCGGTCGCGTCGGCGTTGGGAGAGATCGCGCCGAAGTTCGTGCAGCTCACAAACGAGGTGGTCTTCGACGACCTCTGGCGCCGGCCGGATCTCAATCCGAGGGATCGCAGCCTGGTCACCATCGCCGCCCTGGCTGCGCTCGGTGACGACGACCAGCTCGATGCCTACGTGCGACGGGGGCTCGAGAGCGGCCTGACGCGCACGGAGATCGCCGAAGCGGTGACGCACGTTGGCTTCTACGCGGGATGGGGCAAGGCCACGAAGGCGATGACGGCGATGACGAGGTCGTTGGGCAAGTAGTCGCGGAACCTGTGCCCGAAGGAGGCCATTCATGAAGCGGCGGGTGTTTCTCGGGACGGCCCTGGCGGGCCTCCCGCTGACGGGTGTTTTCGCGGCGCAGCCGAAGCCGAAGGATGTGGATATTCCCACTACGACGCTCGGGAAGACCGGCGTCGAGGTGCAGATCATCGCGCAGGGCGGGGCCAGGATGGACCTGCACCCGGACATTCCCACGGCGGCGGACCATGTCCGCCAGGTCTACGAGCTGGGCGTGAGGTACTTCGACTGCGCGCGGATGTACTGGAACGGCCAATCCGAAGAGGCGTACGGCCTGGGATTGCAGGGCGTGCGCAGGGACGTGTTCCTGACGACCAAGTCAGCCGGCCGGACGGCCAGCGCCGCCGCCAGCGACCTGGAGACGTCCCTGCGCCTGTTGAAGACCGACTACGTCGATCTCTGGCAGATGCACGACATCAGGACGCTGGAGGACGTGCAGGATGTCTTGAAGCCCGGCGGCGCCATGGAAGCCTTCGAGGCGGCGAAGAAGGCCGGGAAGTGCCGGTTGATCGGGTTCACTGGGCACTTCGATCCCGCCGCCCACGCGGCCATGCTGAAGGCGTACGACCGGTGGGACACGGTGATGATGCCCGTGCACGCGGCGGACCACGCCTACCTGAGCTTCGAGCAGATCGCCCTGCCCGTGGCGGCCGCGCGCGGGGTCCCGTGCCAGGCGATCAAGGTCTTCGCGAAAGCCAACCTGTTGCGATCGCTGAATCCCGGCACCTGCCTCCGCTACGCGCTGAGCCAGCCGGGCGTGACAGTCGCCATCTGCGGCTGCGGCACGGTTGGACAGATGGCGGACAACGTCCGGGCCGTGCAGAACTTCCGGAAGATGACGGCCGAGGAGTGCGCGGCGGTTCGGAAGCGCGCCATCACCGGCCAGGGGGTCTACACCGGAACCACGCTGGAGTACTGGAAGAAGAAGGCCTGACGCCGGTCCGGGTCGAGACGCTCACGGACGGGATGGATCCGCGAGAGTACCAGACGCTGCTCTCGGGGGTCGTGCGGGAGCTGCCTCACACGGCCTGGTGCAGCGGCGTGCTCTGGGCTCGATCGTGGCTGAGCCGAGTCGGCCGCTTCCTTTCGTCGTCGCTCATTCGGGCCCCCGCCATCGATCGGCCCGGTCCAGGCCAGGGAGTCGGGCTTCCCTTCCGTCCTCAACGTCCCTGGCTCAGGAGAATCTTCCGCGCCTCCGCTTCGGGATCGTCTGCCACGCGACAGACGGTGTCGAAGATCATGGTTGGGCACCGATCGGGATTGAACGGCG
>CAZBIP010000140.1:0-8739 GCA_964491885.1 uncultured Vicinamibacterales bacterium | reverse complement strand
GATTCTCCGGCTCCCAGTAGGCGATGAACGCCGCCGGATCGGACTTCTTGCCCCAGGTGATGCTGTCGCCGTAGGCCATGAACGTCGTCACCGAGAGGCGGGGCGCGCCAGTGACGGTGACGGTGAACGTGCAGGTGGCTGTCTGGCCGCTCGCGGCCCCAGTTGCCGCGCACGCCACCGTCGTCTGGCCGACGGCGAACGACGACCCCGACGCCGGGGTACACGTCGTCTGGATGGGCGCCGTGCCGCCGGCCGTGACGGGCGTGGGCCACGACACCGCCGCCGACTGGCCCTGGCTGGCAACCGCCGTCTGCGCCGCCGGGCACGCAATCGACAGCTGAGGCGAGGGCGCCGTGGGGATGGTGGTGTCGTCGCCGCACGAGGCGGCCGCCAGCGCGACGGCGACGGCCAGCCCCAGCGGCGGGAGGAACGAGCGAGCGGGCATCCCCCGCATGATAGCGCAGCTACGGCCGGGCTTTCGGGCGCAGCCTCGGGAACTCCGTGACCCGGATGTTCGTGCATCCGTAGGGGAGCAGCGTCACCTCCTCGTCCGGCTCGTCCGAGGGGCTCCGCGACGGGTCCGACCAGGCGACATCCGGCGGCGAGATCTCGGCCGCCCATCCGTGGCTGAGCTTCCATGATGGCATCCGGCGCCCGGTCGCCCGGGCGACGACGCCGGCGCCTTCAGGCGAGAACGGCTGCGCGCCGACGGGGCGTTCCTCGAAGCGCACCGCCGATTCGGGACGATCGTCGCCGAGCACGAGGCCGTAGTTCCAGGCGCCCGACGGCCGGACCTCGAAGTCGCCGTGCGGCAGCTCGCGATGCGGCTTGTCGGCGTTGACGCGCGTCCAGGTCTCGTCGATCTTCAGCGCGTAGACGAGCGGGCCGCGCTCGACGGCGACGGCCTCGTTGTAGCGCGTGGTGACCTTGGCGCGCATCGGGAACCGGATGGCGACGTCCGACCGGCCGCGCCACTCGCGCTCGATCCGGTGCAGCGTGCCCGGCGCCATTCGGCGCTCGGGAAGGCTCCCCACGCGGACGGTCGCCCCCTCGGCCCACTGCGGGACCCGGAGCAGAAGCGGGAAGGACACCGGGCCGCCCGCCTCGACGGTGAGCGTCAGGGTCTCCCTGAACGGGTAGTCCGTGTCCAGCGACGCCGTCACCGGCACGCCCTTCGGCGTGAACGTGACGCGACTCGGCGCGTAGGCCGCCGCGACGAGCCCCTCGTCGGGCGTCTGCATCCACAGGTGCGCGGCGAACTTCGGCCACCCCTGGTGCATGTTGGCCGTGCAACAGCCGAAGTTCGGCTCGAGCCCGTACAGATTGGACTCGGGCCCGTTCGTCGTCCACAAGTGGTCGGGATTGATGGTGCACTGGACCTGGTTGACCTGCTGGTCGTACTGGTGCGACCACATGTCGGGCGCGAACGTGGCCGGCAGGGCGTTGAACGCCACGCGCTCCAGCCGGTCCGCGAACCACGAATCGCCGAACACCGAGAACAGGTGCTCGAGCGAGTACATGAACTCGACGACGGCGCAGAGTTCCGTGCCCTGGAGCGGGTTCGCGCCTGCCAGGCACTCGTCGCCGCTGAACATCCCCGTCACCTGGCCGTGATGCCGGTCGAGCAATTCGATCATCGCCTTCGCGAACGCCTGGTCGGACGGCCGGTGGTCGAGGCGCCAGTTGAGCGCAGCGGCCTTCGCCGCCATGCCCGTGTTGACGACGTGCTTCGTCCACTTCCAGAGGCCCCGGCGCGGCGTCGGGCGGGTGAGGTCGTCGGTCCTGTAGAGCGCCTCGAAGTCCACGCCCTGCGCGCGCAGCTTCAGCGCGAGGTCGAGCAGCCATGGCTCCCGCGTGTGCGCGTACGCGTAGTACGCGGGGATGAGGCCCTCGAACCAGCGGAACTTGCCCCAGGCGTAGAGCGGCGTGCGATCCAGGCCGGCGAGCATCGCGCGCAGGCTCTTCACCACCGCGTCGAGGACGCGCGCGTCGCCCGTGGCCTCGTGGTACTGCGCGAGCACCTTGTTGGCGAGCAGGATCGCCCACATGTCGTACCGCTTCGCGACCGCGTCTTCCGGGTACGGGCCGTACCACCCGTCGGGACGCTGGTGCGAGACGATGAAGTCGACGTAGCGGGTGATGCGGGACTTCAGGGGCTCGTCGTCCAGGAGCCACGCGAGGGGAATGGCGCCGTCGAGCCAGTACGGGGCGCGCTCCCAGCCCTCGGCCTTGCCGCCGAACCACTGGCTCTGGCCGACGTCCGGCCAGAACTCGTCGAGGTGGCCCGAGAGCCCGTCGGCCTGGATGCGGAGCTGACGGAGGAGCCAGCCGGCCGGCCGGATCGAGCCGAGGGGAAGCGGGGTGAACGCGGGGGACGAGAGCGTCGAGGCCGCCCCAGAGGCGCGGGCGGACTGTCCGGCCCGGGCCGTTGCCGAGGCCGCCGCGCCGGCCGGCACGGCCGATGCGGCCACGCCCGCCGCCACGCACGACAGGAACTTGCGCCGGTCACACGTTGCCATCATGTCCCTCCGACCCCTTCTTCGCTCACAGACGGGCGACGTCGGCCCAGGCGCCCGCGGCCTTCGATGCCAGGCAGGCCTCGATGAACGCCATCGAGTGCGCGCCGTCCTCGATGCGCGGGTACGGGAACGCCGGCCGCGCGTCGCCAAGGGCGATGGCCATGCGTTCCCGGGCCACTTCGCCGTAGAGGTTGGCGAACGCCTGCAGCAGGCCCTCCGGGTGCCCTTTCGGCGACCGGCCCGCCGCGATGATCTCGGGCGGCAGGCCTGCGTCGCCGCGGGACACGACCCGTGCCGACTCGCCCTGCATCGCCACGCGCAGGTAGCTGCATTCCCGGTGCGACCAGTCGATCATGCCGCGCTCGCCGTAGACGCGCAGTCGGATGTCGTTCTCGCTGCCCGCCGCCGCCTGGAACGCGGTGAACGTCCCGTAGCACCCGCCATCGAACTGAACCAGGGCGGAGACATGATCGATGAGCGTCCGGTTCGGCACCGCCGTGCCGGCCTCCGCCGACACGCGCGCGACGTCCCGTCCCGTCACGAAGCAGGCGAGGTGCTGGGCGTGGCAGCCGATGGCGCTCATGACCTGCGCCAGGCCGCTGCGGCGCGAGTCGAGCAGCCAGCGCAGCCGGTTGGACGGCGGCGCGTCCTCGAGACGGGTGGCCAGGCCCGCCTGGATGTATTCGACCTGCACGAGGCGCAGCGCTCCGAGGCCGCCCTCCCGCACGATCCGTGCCGCGTACCGGATCATGGGATACGCGGAGTAGCCGTGCGTGATGGCGAACAGCCGCCCGGTCGCGCGGACGCGCGACACGAGATCGCGGGCCTGGGCGAAGTCGTGCGTGACGGGCTTGTCGCAGATGACGTCCAGCCCCGCGTCGAGCGCGGCCGCCGCGTACGGGTAGTGCGTGTCGTTCGGCGTCATGATGGCGACCGCCTCGATGCCGTCGGGCCGCGCGTGCTCCTGCGCGATCATCTCGGCCACGCCGCCGTACGACCGGCCGGCGTCCACGCCGAGCTCCGGGCCCGCTGCGCGCGACCGCTCCGGATCGCTCGACCAGACGCCCGCCACCACGTCCCACCACCCGTCGAGGGTCGCCCCGCCCTGGTGCATGCGGCCGATCCAGGAATCGGGCCCGCCCCCGATCATCCCCATCCTCAACCGGCGCCCGAACCGCGCCTTCAATCCAGCCATGTCTCCCCTCCGGCCGCGCCGCGCGGCCCGAAGCCGCTCTCGCGCACGCGCATTGTACCCGACTCGCTGCGGGTGTATCCTGATCGGTGACCTTCTCCGCTCAGCACTGGAGTGCGCACATGCTCATCACACTCGCCGTCCTCGTCGTCCTCGCGATCGTGATTGCCGGGATGTACAACGCCCTCGTCCGGCTGAGGGTGCTCGTCGACAACGCCTGGGCCGACATCGACGTGCAGCTCAAGCGGCGCCACGACCTCATCCCCAACCTCGTCGAGACCGTGAAGGGCTACGCTGCCCACGAGAAGAGCACGTTCGAGGAGGTCGTCGCGGCGCGGGCGAAGGCCATGTCCGCCCAGACGCCGGACGCGCGCGGCCAGGCCGAACTGGGCCTGAGCGCCGCTCTGGGCAAGTTGTTCGCCCTCGCGGAGGCCTATCCCCAGCTGCGCGCCGTCGAGAGCTTCACGCAGCTCCAGTCCACGCTCGCGCAGATCGAGGAAGCCGTCCAGTCGGCGCGGCGCTACTACAACGCCGTCGTGCGGGACTTCAACACGAAGATCGCCCAGGTCCCGTGGAACATCCTCGCGTCGCTCTTCAGCTTCTCGAAGCGCGAGTTCTTCCAGCTGACCGACGAGAACGAGCGGGCGGTGCCGTCCGTCACGTTCGACTAGGCCGGAGGCTGCCATGCACCGCTTGAGGGCCGCGCTCGCGGCGGCGTGCCTGCTCGCGCTGGCTGCGCCCGCCACGGCGCAGCGGACGCTGGTGATACAGGAGTTCGCCGCCGGCATCGAGGTCGCGACCGACGGCACGATCCGTGTCACCGAGACCATCCAGCCCCGTTTCACCGGCTCCTGGAACGGGATCTACCGCACCATTCCCGTCGAGTACCGCACGCCGCAGGGGTTCTCGTACGACCTGGATCTCGACGTCGAGTCGGTCACCGACGGCGACGGCGCGGGCCTCCGTTACGAATCCAGCCGGGACCGGCACTACCGGAAGCTGAAGATCTGGGTGCCGGGCGCCCAGGACGCCGTGAAGACGGTCGTGGTGAGGTACCGCGTGCGGAACGGCCTCAAGTTCTTCGAGGAGCACGACGAGCTCTACTGGAACGTCACGGGCGACGAGTGGGAGGTGCCCATCGAGCGCGCCCGGGGCGTCGTGTACCTGCCGCCGGCGGTGACGGGCCTCCGCGCCTACGCGTTCACCGGCGGCTACGGCTCGCAGGACACCGCGGCGCAGACCACGATCGTCGGCACGAACATCACCGTCGAAACGACGCGCGCGCTGAACTTCCGCGAGGGCGTCACCGTCGCCATCGCGTGGAACCCGGGCGTGGTGGCCCGTCCGACCGCGGCGGACAAGGCGGCGGATTTCACCGTCGCGAACCTGCCCCTGCTCATTCCCGTCGGCGTGTTCGGCCTGATGTTCAGCCTGTGGCGGCGCATCGGCAAGGATCCGAAGAAGCTGCCGGTGGCCGTGCAGTACGAGCCGCCCGGCGGGATGTCGCCCGCCGAGGTCGGCACCCTCGTGGACAACAAGCCGGACATGCGCGACATCACCGCGTCCATCGTCGATCTTGCCGTGCGGCGCTTCATCCGCATCCAGGAATTCGAAGAGTCGCGCTTCCTGGGCCTCGGATCGAAGACCGAGCACCGGTTCCAGCTGCTCAAGCCCGATTCGGAGTGGAAGGACCTCCGCCGCCACGAGGAGAAGCTGCTGCGCGCGCTCTTCGGCCGCACGTCCCGCACGACGGGCGAAGCGCCGGACGCGGCCGGCGTGGTCGACGACGTCGCGGTCTCGGAGCTGAAGAACAGGTTCTACAAGGACCTCCCGGAAATCCGCGAGCGCATCTTCAGCCAGCTGATCGATCGCGGGTTCTACCGCCGCAGGCCGGACCACGCGATCGTCCCGTTCTTCGTCGGCGGGGCCGTGGTGCTCTTCGGCGGCTTCTTCCTGTGCGCGGCCACCGACGCCGGCGCGGCCGGGTGGATCGCCACGATCCTGTCCGCGATCATCGTGTTCGCGTTCGGCTTCATCATGCCCGCGAGGACCGTGAGCGGCGCCCGCGCGCGCGAGGGCGCGCTGGGATTCGAGGAGTTCCTCGACCGCGTGGAGTCGGACAAGTTCGAGCGCGTCGCCCGCACGCCGGACATGTTCGAGCGCTTCCTGCCGTACGCGATGGCGTTCGGCGTGGAGCGCAACTGGTCGAAGGCCTTCGAGGGCATCTACACCAGCCAGCCGGAGTGGTACGTCGGCGGCACGCCGGGGATGTTCCGCACGCAGGTGCTCGCCGCGTCGCTGGCCGACATGTCGAGCAGCGCGGGGACGGCCATGTCGTCGGCGCCGCGGAGCTCGGGCGGGTCCGGCACCGGCGGTGGCGGGTTCTCCGGGGGCGGCTTCGGCGGCGGCGGGGGAGGCGGCTTCTGATGCGCGTCTCACGGCGGATGGGGGCTGGCTTCGCGTGCGCCGCTCTGATGGCGGCAGCCGGCCTGCACGGCGGACTGGCGCGGGCGGCCCAGCAGTACGGACAATCGAGTCCCGCGGATCTGTCGGCACTCGCTCCGGCCGCGGCCGGCGCGTCACTCGACGCCCTGTCGGCGCGCTTCGACGAGCGTGCGGCCATGGACCTCGTCGAGTTCATGGACCGCTACTGGCGTGAGGCCGCCAACGAAGGATTCGACGCTACCCTCGATCGCATCGAGGGTCGGCTCGAGGCGTCGGGGTTCGCGCCTCGCGAGAGTGCGCCGGCGAGCGCCCCGACGGTCCACGTCGAGTCGTACGGCCGGGCCAACGGATGGGACCATTCGGTCGGGACGCTGGCGCTGGCGGCGGAGGACGCGCGGCCGGAAGAGGTGCTGCTGTCGCGCGATCGCCACCGGGTCGCGCTGTGCATCAACTCGTTCTCCACGCCTCCGGGAGGCGTGGTGGCTCCCATCATCGACGTCGGCGAGGGGATGTCCGACGCGGACTACGAGGGCAAGGACGTCCGCGGCGCCGTCGTGCTCGGCGACTCGGGCGCCTTCCGCCTCTGGCAGGCGGCCGTCGTCCGGCGGGGCGCGATCGGCATCGTGTCGACGGCGATCGACGACTACGTCGGTCCGGGGCCGTCGGCGGCCGATCTCGCGAAGCCGCGCCGCGAGTGGGACGTGCTCCAGTGGGGGAGCGTGCCGTACGACGAGGCGCGGCGCGCGTTCGGCTTCAAGGCGACGCCTCGCGCGGCGGCGAGGATCAGGGAACGCCTGAAAGACGGTCCGGCGCGCGTGCGCGTCGACGTGGCGTCCACGTTCTCGCCGGGCCCCATCCGGGCGCTCGTCGCGGAGATCCCCGGCACGGTCGCGCCGGCCGAGCGCGTGGTCCTCGTGGCGCACATCCAGGAACCCGGCGCCAACGACAACGCGAGCGGGTGCGCGACGATGCAGGAACTGGCGCGGGCCGTCATGAGCGGCATCCGGGACCAGTCGATCCGCCCGCCCGGGCGCACCCTGACCTTCATCTGGGGTGACGAGATCCGGGTCAGCCGCCAGTGGGTCGTGGACCACCCCGCCGAGGCGAAGCAGGTGCGCTACATGGTCTCGCTGGACATGACCGGCGAGGACGTGACGAAGACCGGCGGGTCGTTCCTGATCGAGAAAGCGCCGGACCCGTCGGCCGTGTGGGACCGGCCGTCGGATCCGCACACCGACTGGGGCGGCGGCCATGTGAAGGCCGGCTCGCTGCGGGGCACGCTGCTCAACGACCTCTTCCTGTCCATCTGCCAGATCCGCGCGAAGCGGACCGGGTGGATCGTTCGCACCAATCCGTACGAGGGCGGGAGCGATCACACCGTGTTCGTGAACGCCGGCGTGCCGGCGCTCCTCGCCTGGCACTTCCCCGACCGCTTCTATCACACGAACCTCGACCGGCCCGGGATGACGAGTCCGGCCGAGATGGCCAATGTCGGTGTGAGCGCGGGAGCCGCTGCCCTGTTCCTGGCAGGCGCCACCTCGCGCGACGCGCAGCAGGTAGTGTCGCTGCTCGAGCGGGCCGCCACGGATCGCGTGGCCCTCGAGCGGCGTCAGGGCGCGGAACTCGTCCGCGGCGCGTCAGACCGGGCGGCTGCCGAAGCCGTCGAAGCCGAGGTCCTGGAGGCTTGGCGCAAGTGGTACGCCGAGGCGCTGCGCGGCGTGGGCGATTTGCCTCCGGGAGGCCCGGACGCGGCCCTCACTCGGCGCCTGGACGAGGCCGTCGCGCGCCTCTCGCCCGTCGATGCGACGAGGTCCCGGTAGCGGGCGTCTGCGCCCGTCAGCGTGAACGCACCGGGTTGCACGCCGCCGTCCCGGCGTCGCGGAAGTTCATGCCGTCGATGGGGACGAACTCCCAGTCGTAGCTCTCCGGCCGCAGCGTCAGCTTGAGCACGCCCCAGGTCGTCTTCTGGAGCACCTCGGTGTTCCTGCGCCGCGTGACCTCCTCGTAGAGCGTGTCGCCGCCCGTGCCGACGATGAACTGGCGGAGGCCGTCAGGAGCCGCGCGGCCGTCCGCGTCCTGCGGGGCGAACCGCTCGTAGATGTGGTCGTGGCCGTTCAGGACAATCTCGGCTCCCGCACGGTGCAGCAGGCGCCAGATGTCGCGCATCTGCGGGGAGCCTCCGTGCGGCCCCGAACTGAAGAGCGGATGGTGCCAGATGGCGATCGTGCAGGGCGCGTCCGATCGAGCGAGGTCAGCCTTCAGCCATGCGTACTGCCGCGACCCTGGGCCGGCGGACATGTTGCTGTTGAGCGACACGATGTGCCAGGCACCCAGGTCGAAGCTGTAGTAGCCGCGGCCCGGCGGTCCCGCGCTGGCGCCGAAATACTCGAAGTACGGCAGGCCGCCCGTTCCGTCCCAGTCGTGGTTGCCGATGGTCGCGAACGTCCGCGACTTGTGCCGGCCCCACGTCGGGCCGTAGCTGCCGAGGTAGTCCGACATGGAGCCGTCGCCCTGCGAGTTGTCGCCGGTCGTGAAGACGGTGCCGGGGATGCGATCGAGCAGCCTGGCCGTCCACTCCGGGGC
>CAZBIP010000139.1:0-8794 GCA_964491885.1 uncultured Vicinamibacterales bacterium | reverse complement strand
AAGGTCAACGCCAGGGAACTCGAGCTGGGCGCCGTCGGCATGGCGATGATGGCGTACCTGCTGTCCGAAGACGGGCTGCCGCGGTAGGGCGGCCGCCGGCCCTCGGCTGCCGCTACCGGTACGCGCGGCGGAAGATCCGCTCGACGTCCTGCTGCGCCTGTTTCACAGGCGTGACGGCGAAGAGGCCGCCCATCGCCGACAAGGCGTTGGCCGCGAGCGCGGGGATGTCGTCGCCCTTCACGCCGTAAGCGGAGAGCTTCTCGCCGGCGAGCCCGGCCGCAGCGATGAGCGTCTCGAGCGCGGTGATGAAGGCGAAGGGCCGCGTCGCCTCCGGCAGGGCGCCGGCGTCCTCGCCCATGGCCGCCGCGAGATCGGCGAACCGCGCCGGGTTCCGCTCCGCCACGTCGCTGAAATACGCCACCGACAGCATGGTGAGCCCCGCGCCGTGGGGGACGTTCGGGTAGAACGCGCTCACCGCGTGCTCCAGCGAGTGGTGGGAGATGCACGACGACAGCGATTCGCAGATCCCCGCCTCGGTGTTCGCCCAGGCCAGGGCCGTCCTCGCCTCGAGGTTCGCCCCGTCGGCCACCGCGACAGGCAGCCATTTCGCGATGAGCGACACGGCCTCGAGCGCCATCAGGTCACTCGCCGGCTGGTGGCACGTGGCCAGGTACGCCTCGACGGAGTGGAAGAGCGCGTCCATCCCCGTGTACGCCGTCTGCCTGGGCGGGAGCGTGACCATCAACTCGGGGTCGACGATCGCCAGGGCCGGGAACGTGCTGTCGTTCCCCCATCCGATCTTCTCGCGCGTCTCGGGGTTGCTCTGGACGGTCCAGGGGTCCGACTCGGTCCCGGTGCCCGCCGTGGTCGTGATGGCGACGATCGGCAGCGCGCCGTGCTGCGGGATCTGCCGCCCGCCCGTGCCCGACATCATGTAGTCCCAGTACCGGCCCGGGTTCCTGGCGAGCATGGCGATGCTCTTGGCCGAGTCGATGGCCGAGCCTCCGCCGAGGCCGACGACCACGTCGCACCCGACCTCCCGGGCGATCCGGGCCGCTTCCTCGACCTGGGCGGCCTCCGGGTTCGGCCGGATGCCGTCGTAGACGACGACATCGACGCCCCGGGAGGCCAGCAGGCCGCGCACGCGTTCCAGGCTGCCGGATCGCCGCGCCGACCCTCCCTGACCGATGACCAGCAGGGCCTTCTTCCAGGGGAAATGCGGGGTGGTGGCCAGCTCGGCCAGCTTGCCGGGTCCGAAGATGAGGCGGGTCGGCATGTAGTACATGAACGGGTTCATCGAGAGGCTCCTCGGTGTCAATGCTGGCGGGACGCGACGCCGGCGCGCGTTGTCGGTCGTGTCCTGTCTGGCCTTCGGGACTCAGAACTCCAGCTTCCGGCTTCTCGCTTCTGGCTTCTGGCTTCTGAATTCTGACTTCTGACTTCTGTCTCCTGACTTCTTCTTCCCGTCCATCGCCTCGTTCGCGAGCCGGTCCGCCTCGGTGTTGCGCTCGCGCGGCACGTGCTCGTAGCGCACGCGGCCCAGCCTGGCGGCGAGCAGCCGCGCCTCGGCGTGCAGCGGCTGCAGGCCGGCGTTCTTGACCTTGTACTCGCCCCGCATCTGGCAGACGAGCAGCAGCGAGTCCGACCGGATCGTCAGGTCGCGGTACCCCTGCTCGAGGGCGTAGCGCAGGGCGGCCAGCAGGCCCCGGTACTCGGCCACGTTGTTCGTGGCGACGCCGATGGCCTCGCCGAACTCGGCGACCAGGGCGCCGTCGTCGCGCGCCACCCGCACGCCGTAGCCCGCGGGGCCCGGGTTGCCGCGGGACCCTCCGTCGATGTTCGCGACGATCACAGGGCTACTCGGCGGCTGGAGCCGGAGAGTCCGCCGGCGCGGCGGGGCCCTCGAAGTAGAGGATGCGCTGGCAGCTGTCGCACTGGTGCACGCTGTCGTTCCGGCGGATTTCCTGGACGGTCTGCGGCCGGATGCGGACCTGGCAGGCCGAGCACCGGCCGTCCCGGATGGGCACCACGGCGGACGCTTTCCGGTGGCGGAGCACGCGGTCGAAGAGGGCGAGGACGGGAGGGCTGAGCTCGGCGGCGAGCGCCGCGCGGTCGGCGGCGAGCGATACCGTCGCGGCATGGGCCTCCACGAGCTGCGCCGCGAGCGCGACGCGCTCCGCCTCGTTGGCGGCCTGGTTCTGCCGGAAGGCTTCCTCGGTGCCCTTGACCTGCAGCGTGATCTCGTCGAAGGCGATCATCTGCTCGAGCAGGCGGTCCTCCTGCTTCCGGATCTCGTGCTGGGCGACCTCGATTTCCTTCTGCATCGCCTGGTATTCGCGGTTCGTCTTCACCTCCATGAGCTGGTCCCGGTACTTCGACAGCCGGGCCTGCTGCATGGTCAGTTCCTTCTCGATCTCCCGCCTGCTGGCCTGGTTGGCCGCGAGGCGGCCGCGCTCGGTCTCGAGGGCCTGGCGGGCGGCTTCGAGACCGGCCGCCAGCTCCGCCTGGCGGGCCGGCTCGTCCGCGATCGCGCGCCGCGCCCGCTCTATCGCGTCTTCAATCTGCTGGAGGCGAACGACCCGCTCGAGATCAGGATGCATCATGTGTGGTGGGCCCACCAGGATTCGAACCTGGGACGGGCCGGTTATGAGCCGGCGGCTCTCACCGCTGAGCTATGGGCCCGCATAAGCTTACTGCGAAGACCGCCCCTCGAGAAACGCCCGCAGCTTCCGGCTGCGCGACGGGTGCCTCAGCTTGCGCAGCGCCTTCGCCTCGATCTGGCGGATGCGCTCGCGGGTGACGGCGAAGCTCTGGCCCACCTCCTCGAGGGTGTGCTCGGATCCGTCGCCGACGCCGAACCGCATCTTGATGACCTTCTCCTCGCGGGGCGTGAGCGTCTTCAGGACCGAGTCGGTCTGCTCCTTCAGGTTCAGGTTGATGACCGCGTCCGACGGCGACACGACGTTCCGGTCCTCGATGAAGTCGCCGAGGTGCGAGTCCTCTTCCTCGCCGATGGGGGTCTCCAGCGAGATCGGCTCCTGGGCGATCTTCAGGACCTTCCGCAGCATCTTCCAGCACGGCAATCCCGTGCTCCTTTGCGATCTTCAGGACCTTCCGGACCTTCGACACCGGGATGTCCATGCGGACCGCGATCTCCTCCGCCGTCGGCTCGCGCCCCAGCTCCTGGACGAGCGAACGGGAGGTGCGGATCAGCTTGTTGATGGTCTCGATCATGTGGACCGGGATGCGGATCGTGCGGGCCTGGTCGGCGATGGCCCGGGTGATCGCCTGGCGGATCCACCACGTGGCGTAGGTCGAGAACTTGTAGCCCCGGCGGTACTCGAACTTGTCGACGGCCTTCATGAGGCCGATGTTGCCCTCCTGGATGAGGTCGAGGAACTGGAGGCCGCGGTTCGTGTACTTCTTCGCGATGGAGACCACGAGGCGCAGGTTCGCCTCGACCAGCTCCTTCTTCGCCTGCTCGGCCTGGGCCTCGCCGCGGCGGATGGTCTCGAGGGTGCGGCGCAGGTAGTCGGGCGTCTCGCCGAGCACCTCGGCCTGCCTCTTCACCTCGCCCCGCAGCTCCTTCATCCGGCCCGACAGGACCTTGCGCTCGTCCTCCTTCAGCTTCGGGCGCCTCGTGCCGGTCCCGAGCTGGCGGTCGAGCGTGTCGGCCTCGCGCTGCACGCGGCCCATCCGCTCGACGGCCTCCTTGATGTCGTCGATCAGCCGGCGCTTGACCGGTTCCGTGAACTCGATCTCCCGGATGTGCCGCGACACCGCGATGCGGGCGCGCATGGCCTTCCACCGCGCGCGGCGGTACTTCCGCTTGTCCTTCCTGGGCGTCGCCTCCAGCTTCTCTTCGGCCTTCTCGTACACCGCCCGGGCCTTGCGGACCGCCTCGACCTGCTTCAGCACCTCGCGCGACCGCTCGGCCAGCCGGTCGTCGGTGATCTCCTCGTCGTTGAAGATCACCAGCTCGCGGATGGAGCGCTGGCCCGCCTTCAGGGCGTCGCCCATCGCGATGATCTTCTCCGCGACCGTCGGCGTCCGCGTGATCGACTTGATGACCGCGAGCTTGCCGCGCTCGATGCGCTTGGCGATCTCGACCTCGCCCTCCCGTGTCAGCAGCGGCACCGTCCCCATCTCGCGCAGGTACATGCGGACGGGATCGTTCGTCTTGTCGAGGGTGCCCGGGGAGAGGTCCAGCTCGAGCTCGTCGCCCTCCTGCTTCTCCTCGCGGAACTTCTGGTCGGAGTCGACGACCTCGATCCCCGCGCTGCCGAACGTGCTGAACAGGTCGTCCAGCTCGTCCGACGACGTGATGTCGGCGCGCAGGAGGTCGTTGACCTCGTCGTACAGCAGGTAGCCCTTCTCCTTGCCGATGATGATGAGCTGCTGCACTTCGTCGAACTTGTCTTCGATTGACAAGGAAGCCTCCCTCAGGTGCCCGTGACCTCCAGCGCCGCCAGGCGCCGGAGCAGTTCGTGTTTCCGCTGCCACAACCGATCGATGTCCCCGCCCTGGCCGGCCTGCTGCAGGCGGTCGATTTCCCGCTGCACGGCCGCGCCCTCCCGCTCGAACCTGAGCCGCTTGATCGCCAGCGCGCACTCGTGCGCCGGGGCCGGCGACGCCGGGGCCGACGCGATGCCGGTCACGAGCTCCGCCTCCTCCTTGCTTAGACGCGCGAGAAAGGCTGCCGGTGAACGGGAGCCCTCCCCGGCCTGCCAGGCGAGCGCCTGCGCGAGGATCGGGCCGGCCGCCAGGCCGTCCAGGTCCTCTTCCTCGAGGGCGGCCAGCGAGTCGGCCGCCGCCTCGGGATCGTTCAGCAGGGCCCAGACGAGGCCGCGCTCGGCCGGCTTGAGCTGGCCGAGCGCGGGCATCTCCCGCGCCCCGACCTCGGTCCGGCGCTCCACCGCCGCCTTCCGGATCTCGTCCCGCACCACCGACTCGGTGATCCGCGCCCGGTGGGCGATGCGGTCCGCGAACTGGTCGCGGGCCGCCGCGTCGGGGACCCGCGCCGCCACCGCGAGCATCTCCTGGAGGAAGACCCGGCGGCTGTCGTCGCGCCGCAGGTCGTGGGCCGCCGCCGTCCGCTCGAGGAGGTACTCGAGGTACGGTTTCGACTGCTGCAGCTGCGCCGCGTACTGTTGCCCCGTATGGCGGCGGATGAACGTGTCCGGGTCGTCGCCTCCAGGGAGCACCGCCACGTTGACCTGGAACCCCTCCGCCACCAGCAGGTCGCACGACCGCGCCGCCGCGGTCTGCCCGGCCGCGTCGGGGTCGAAGCTCAGCACGATCTTCGTCACGAAGCGTCTGAGCACCTGCGCCTGCTGCGGCGTCAGCGCCGTGCCGCACGTCGCCACGACGGGCAGCCGGCACTCCTGCAGCACCTGGGCGAAGTCGAAGTAGCCTTCCACGAGCACCACGAAGCCCGTCTTCCGGAGGAGCGGCTTGGTGTGGTTCAGGCCGTAGAGCGTCCGGCTCTTCGAGTAGATCGGGGTTTCGGGCGAGTTCAGGTACTTGGGCACCTGGTCGGGGTCCATGGCGCGGCCCGCGAACGCCACGATCGACCCCGAGTCGCGCGCGATCGGGACGATCAGCCGGCTCCGGAACCGGTCGACCACCTGCCCGTTGTCGCGCTCCGCGACGAGCCCGCTGCGGAGCACGGTCGGCCGCGGGAAGCCCTTGGCCAGCAGGTGCGAGAGCAGCGCGTTCCGCGACGCGCTCGCGTAGCCGAGGCCCAGCGCCTCGATGGTCTCGGCCGTGATGCCCCGGGCGGCGAGCTGCTGCCGCGCCCTCGCCCCGGCCGGCGTGCCCAGGTGGCCCCGGAAGTACTCCGACGCCACCTCGTGGATCTTCAGCAGGGTCTCGCGCTCGCGCGCGTCGGCCTCGTTCGCGTCCGGCCCGGTTTCCGGGACCGTCAGGCCGAACTTGCGGGCCAGCAGGCGGACCGCGTCCTGGAAGCCGAGCTTCTCCTGGAGTTCGACGAACTTGATGACGTCCCCGCCGACGCCGCAGCCGAAGCAGTGGAAGAAGCCCTTGTCCTGGTTCACGTGGAAGGACGGGGTCTTCTCGGCGTGGAACGGGCACAGGCCCTTGTAGCTCGCCCCGGCCTTCCGGAGCGAGACGTACTCCTGGACCACCTGCACGATGTCCGCGCGGGCGCGCAGGTCGTCCACGAAGGCCGCCGGGAACAGGCCCACTAGTCCTTCAACTCCGCGATCGTCACGCCGCCGCCCCCGTGATCCTGGGGCGCAGCACGGTGCGCCGCGATGAGGGGGTGCCGCTCGAGGTACTCGCCGATCGACCGGCGCAGCTGACCGGTCCCGAACCCGTGGATGATCCGGACCTCGCGCTCGTCGCTGAGCAGCAGGTCGTCGAGGAAGCGGTCGAGGCGGGTCAGCGCCTCGTCCACGGAGCAGCCGATGAGGTTGATCTCGGTCGCGGTGGCGTCGCGGGGGCCGACCACGACGTTGACGTTCACGCGCGCGGGGCCCGCCGGCGCCGGCCCGCCCACGACCTGGAGTTCGGCCACCCGCGCGCGCAGCCGCTTGCCGCGCACGTCCACGTCGGCCTCGCCGGCCTGGATGGCCAGGACGCGCCCCTCCACGCCCAGGCCGCGCAGCAGCACCCGGTCGCCCACGCGCGCAGCCGGCCCGGCCGGGGCCTGGGGCGGCGCGGCGGGCTCGCCGCGGCCTTCGTTCAGGCGCGCCGCCACCTCGTCGAGCGCGGCCCGCGCCTGGCTCCTCGCCGTCCCCGCGTCGGCCGTCGAGAGCGGGCGGCCGTGGAGCGCGCGCCGGCCGGCCTCGGCCGTCAGCCGCTCGATCTCCCGGCGCAGGCCCTCGACCACCTTGTCGATGTCCTCGCGCGCAGCCCGGACCCGGGAGGCGACCTCGTCGTCGGCGCGCTGGCGCACCCGCTCCTCGCGGTCCTTGACGGCCTGTTCGCGAGCCCTCAGGCGCGTGTCGGTCTCGGTGATGGACTCGCGCTCGCGGGCCACCAGCCGGCGCTCGTGGTCGAGATTGCGCAGGTCGGCGTCGATCTTCGCCAGGTGCTCGGCCAGCTGCGCCTCGCGCGCCGAGACGTTGCCGCGCGCGTTGTCGAGGATGGCCTGGTTCAGGCCGAGCCGGCCGGCGATTTCGAGCGCGAGGCTCCGTCCGGGCGTGCCGTACTGCAGCCGGTAGGTCGGCGCGAACGACTCGGGGTCGAACCCGAACGCGGCGCACACGACGCCGGGCGTCGTCGAGGCGTAGGACTTGAGCGGCTCGTAGTGCGTCGTCGCCACCACGTGCGCCCCCCGCGCCCGGAAATGCTCGACGATGGCCAGGCCGAGCGCGCCTCCCTCGACCGGGTCGGTTCCCGCGCCCGGCTCGTCCAGGAGCACGAGCGCCGGCAGCGCCAGCGACCGGTCGGTCTGCACGATGTTGGCGACGTGCCACGAGAACGTGCTGAGGTTCGCCGCGATCGACTGTTCGTCGCCGATGTCGGCGAAGACGGACCGGAAGACGGGCACGCGCGAGCCCGCCTCGGCCGGCACGTGCAGGCCGGCCTGCGCCATGAGCGCCAGCAGCCCGGCGGTCTTCAGGGCCACGGTCTTGCCGCCGGTGTTCGGGCCGGTGACGACCAGGACCGTCGTGCCCGGCACCAGCTTGACGTCCACCGGCACCGGCCCCTCGACGCGCACCGGGGCCGCCGCGGCGGTTTCGCCCGCGGCGTCGCCGCCGTCCTGCGCCGCCGGCTCGCGTCCGGCGCCGAGGCGGGCGATGACTGCCGGAATGAGCAACGGGTGCCGGGCCGCCAGCAGTTCGAGGGCCCCGTCCGCCGCGAGTGCCGGCTCGACGCCGCTCACGATGGCCGACAGCCTGGCCTTGGCCTGGATGACGTCGAGTTCCGTCGCGGCTTCGATCGTCCGCTGCAGGTCCAGCGCGCGGCGCCGGTACTGGTCCGTCAGGCCGAGTAGGATGCGGCGGACCTCCTCCGCCTCCTGCTGCTCCAGGGCCACGATCTCGTTGTTGATCTCGACCGTGCTCAGGGGTTCCAGGAAGAGGCTCGCGCCGCTCGACGAACTCCCGTGGACGATGCCCGGGATCGACGCGCGGTGTTCGGCGCGCACGACGAGCACGAACCGGCCGTTCCGGTCGGTGACCACCTGGTCCTGGAGGTACTTGGCGGTGTCCCGGTTGCGGAGAAAGGACTCGAGGGTGCCCTTGAGGCGGGTGCGCTGGCGCCGCAGTCGCTCGCGCACCGCCTTGAGCTCCGGGCTTGCGCCGTCCGCGACTTCGCCCGACGGCTCGATCTTGTGCCGGGTGTCGGCGATCTCGCCGCGGAAGGACGCGCCGCTTTCGGCCAGGGTCTTCAGGATCGGGAACGCGTGTTCGGTCCGCCGGATGGCGCCCCTCGTCAGGTCGATGGACTCGAGGTAGTCGGCCAGCGCGAGGAGCCGCAGGGCCTCGAGCGGCCGGCCTTCGACCGCGAGGCTGGCGAGAATCGACGCCAGGTCCGGGGGGGCCGACAGGGCGAAGCCGCCGGCGAGTTCGTTGAACCGGACGCCTTCGGAGGTGGCGGCGAGCTGCTGGGCGGCCTTCCTGGGGTCCGCGACGGGCCGGAGATTCGCCAGCCGCTCGGCGCCGAGCGGGGTGACGGCGCACCCTTTCAGGACGTCGAGGATGCGCGTGAACTCAAGGGCCTGCAGGACGGCTGCGTGCATAGGAATCGGGAACGGCAGCGGAGAGGTCGTCGGCCTGCGGGGCCAGGCCGTACACACAAAGGGCTGCAACCTCCCAATATGCGT
>CAZBIP010000138.1:6310-8841 GCA_964491885.1 uncultured Vicinamibacterales bacterium | reverse complement strand
ATGCAGATCGTCAAGTGCTTTCGCGACGAGGACCTCCGCGCCGACCGTCAGCCCGAATTCACGCAGATCGATCTGGAGATGTCATTCATCACTGCCGAGGACATCTACACCCTCATCGAGGGATTCGCGCGGCAGCTGCTGCACGACACCATCGGCCATGAACTGGAACTCCCCATCCCGCGGCTCGATTACTTCGAGGCCATGGCGCGCTACGGCTCGGACAAGCCGGACCTGCGCGTCGGCATGGCGATCGTCGACTTGTCGGAGGTCTTCGCGGGTTCGACGTTCAGCGTCTTCCGGGACGCCGTCGGGGGCGGCGGCGTCGTGCGCGGGTTTGTCGTCCCCGGAGGCGGCGGCGCGTCGCGCAAGGATCTCGACGCGCTGGCGGCCGAAGCCAGGGCGGCGGGCGCCGGGGGGCTCGTCTGGGTCCGGCAGCCCGGCGGCGTCGTCCAGAGCTCGGCCCTGAAGGCCGCGGGCGAGGACACGCTGCGGGCCGCGCTGGCGGGCGCCGGCGCCGGTGAACCCGACCTCCTGCTCCTCGCGTGCGGCCCGGCGGACGCCACGTCGCAGGTGCTCGGCCTGCTGCGAGTGTCCGTGGCCCGGGCGAAGGGCTGGTTGAAGCCCGACGAGTTCGTCTTCACGTGGGTGACCGACTTCCCGCTCCTCGAGTGGGACGCCGAGGAGCAGCGGTGGGTGGCGATGCACCACCCGTTCACGTCGCCCGTCGAAGCCCACATGGACCGGCTGGAGGCCGACCCCCGTTCGGTCCTCGCGCAGGCGTACGACCTGGTGCTGAACGGCAGCGAGATCGGAGGCGGGAGCATCCGGATCCACGACACGGACCTCCAGCGGCGCATGTTCGCCCTGCTGGGCATCAGCGAGGAGCAGGCGAAGCTGCGGTTCGGGTTCTTCCTGGAGGCCCTCGAGTACGGGACCCCGCCGCATGGCGGGATCGCCCTGGGCCTCGACCGGATCGTGGCCATCCTCGCCGGCGAGCCCTCGATCCGCGACGTGATCGCGTTCCCGAAGACCGCGCAGGCGGTGGACCTGATGTCCTCGGCGCCGACGCCCGTCGACGCGCGGCAGCTGCGCGAGCTGCGGCTTCGCGTCGAGGACTGAGGGATGGACCCGAAGGCTCCGCCCGAGACGACCCGCACCCTCTCGCTGCCCGACGACGGCGTCGAGGCGCTCGTCGGCGCGTACGACGAGAACCTGCGGTTCATCGAATCGGCGGCGAACGTCCGGCTCGCGACGCAGGGAGCCGACCTCCTGGTGACCGGCGACCCGCTGGCGGTGGCGCGCGCCGAGCACCTGGTCGGGCGGCTGCTGGCGCTGCAGAAAGACGGCTACCGGCTCACGAACGGGGACGTCAAGACGGCGGCCGATCTGCTCATGCAGGACCCGTCGGCCGACCTGCGCGACTACTTCCTGAAGTCGGCCCTGCGCCCGGGCGGCGGGCGGCGCACGGTGAACGCGCGGAGCCTCAACCAGCGCCGGTACATCGAGGCCATCGACCGCGTCGACGTCGTCTTCGGCATCGGGCCGGCAGGCACCGGGAAGACCTACCTGGCGATGGCGCAGGCCGTGTCGTACCTGCTGGCGAAGCGCGTCAACCGGATCGTGCTCGCGCGGCCGGCCGTGGAGGCGGGAGAGAAGCTCGGGTTCCTGCCCGGGGATCTCCAGGAGAAGGTGAACCCGTACCTGCGTCCCTTGTACGACGCGCTCTACGACATGATGGACGGCGAGCGGGCCGACCGCCTCCTCGAGCGCGGGACGATCGAGATCGCGCCGCTGGCGTTCATGCGCGGCCGCACGCTGAACGACGCGTTCGTGATTCTCGACGAGGCGCAGAACACCAGCAGCGAGCAGATGAAGATGTTCCTGACGCGCCTCGGCTTCGGCTCGAAGGCCGTGGTCACCGGAGACATCACGCAGATCGATCTGCCCGCGGGCAAGACGTCGGGCCTCGTCGAAGCCATCGGCGTCGTCGGCGGCATCGAGGGCGTCGAGTTCGTGTACTTCGACGACCGGGACGTCGTGCGCCACCGGGTCGTGCGGTTGATCGTCAAGGCGTACGACGCCTATTCGGCCGGCGGACCCGGCGCGCCCGGCGGGCGGGCGGCGGCGGGGCCGCGATGACCAGTCGGGCGCGCGCGCAGGCGGGCCGCCCGGGCCTCCGCGTGACGGTCACGAGCCGGCCGGGGAAGCGGGTGCGCGTACCGGGCCTCGGCGCCTGGCTCGCGTCGGCCGCCCCGAGATCGGCCCGGGGCGAGGTGTGCGTCGCGTTCGTCAGCGACGCCGCCATCCGGACGCTCAACGCGCGGTATCGGGGCAAGGACGCCGCCACGGACGTGCTCTCGTTCCCCTCGGGCGACGCGGGGTCGCTCGGCGACATCGCCATCGCCGTCGGCGTCGCCACGCGGCAGGCCGCCGCGGCCGGCCACCCCTTCGGCGTCGAGGCGAGGGTGCTCGCGCTGCACGGCTTGCTGCACCTGCTCCGCTTGCTGTTACCAATGGGAATACACCAAGTA
>CAZBIP010000138.1:0-6300 GCA_964491885.1 uncultured Vicinamibacterales bacterium | reverse complement strand
TACGACCACGAGACCGACGGCGGGCGCATGCGCCGGGCGGAACGCCGGCTCCGCCGGGCGGGCGGACTGCGAGAAGGGCTGATCGAGCGAGGGAGCGTGGAGCGATGACAGGCGTCTGTCTGGCCGTGCTCGCGGGTGCGGCCGTCTACCTCGGCGTCGTGGCCGGCGCGTTCGCCGCGCTGATGCGCCTGTCGCTGCGGCTCCTCGCCGAGCGCGGCAGCGGCGCGAGCCGCCTCGGCTACTACCTCGACGACCCCATCCAGCTGTTCCTGCCCGTGCGCGCGATGCTCGGCGGCGTCCACATCGCCGCCACGCTGTGCCTGGCGCGGCTCGTCGGGCTGACGGACGCGGCGTCGTGGGCCCTCGTGGGGGCCGGCGCCGGCGCCTTCGTGCTGGTGTTCGAGCATCTCGTGCCGTACTTCCTGATCCGCCGCGACCCGGAGCGCGTCCTCGAGGTCCTGCTGCCGTCGTTCGACGTCGTGGCGCGCCTCGTCTGGCCGATCGTCGCGCCGATCCGCGCCATCGTGTCGTGGCGGCGCCAGCGGCAGGCACCCGTCGACCCCGAGGCGGCCGAGGAGGACCACGAGGAGGCCACGGCGGCCTACTTGAACGCCGGCGAGCAGGAGGGGCTGATCGAGCGGGACGAGCGCCAGCTGCTGCAGTCGGTCGTCGACTTCGGCGACACGCTCGTGCGAGAGGTGATGACGCCGAGGCCGGACATCGTCGCCATCCGGGCCGACGCCACTTTGGATGAACTCAAGGCCTTTTTCCGGGAGCAGGAGTACTCCCGGATCCCGGTCTACGTGGACTCCCTCGACAACATCGCGGGGTTCGTTTTCATCAAGGACCTCATCCGCCTGCCCCCGGACGAGCCGGCTGACCGGCTGGTCTCGACGCTCGTCCGCCCCGCGTACGTCGTGCCGGAGACGAAGCGGGTGTCGGACCTGCTGCGCGAGTTCCAGCGGCAGCAGTGGCAGATCGCCATCGTCGTGGACGAGTACGGCGGGACCGCCGGCCTCGTGAGCCTCGAAGATCTCATCGAGGAGATCGTCGGCGAAATCCGCGACGAGTACGACGTCGAGACCGAGACGATCGTGGACGATGGCGGCGGGCGCTTCATCGTGTCCGGCAAGGCGGGCGTCGACGCCGTCTGCGGGCGGATGGGGATCGCCGTCGAACGGGAGGGCTTCGAGACATTCGGCGGCTACCTGATGGCGCGCCTGGGCCGCGTGCCGGCGAAGGGCGAGGTGCTGAGCGTGGACGGCCTCGTCGTGGAAGTGCTCGATGCCGAGCGGAGGCGGGTACACCGGCTGCGGGTGACGCGCCGCGAGGACACCCCGGCCCAGGAGCCGGGCGGCAGCGGGGCGGCGGCGCCGTGAAGGCCGGGTTCGTCGCCCTGATCGGCCGGCCGAACGCCGGCAAGTCGACGCTCCTGAACCGCCTCGTCGGCCAGAAGGTGGCCATCGTCTCGGACAAGCCGCAGACCACCCGCACGCGCATCCTGGGCGTGCGCAACGGCGGCGGCGGCCAGATCGTGTTCATCGACACCCCCGGCATCCACCGGCCGCTCCACCGCCTCAACGTCCGGATGGTCGATGCTGCCGTGCAGAGCATGAGCCAGGCCGACGTCGTCTGCGCCGTGGCGGACGCGACGGAAGAGGTGGGCGCCGGCGACGAGTACCTGGGGACGCTGCTGGCCAGGGTCGAGCACCCCGTCGTGCTCGCGCTGAACAAGATCGACCGCGTCGTCCGCCCCGCGCTGCTGCCCGTCATCGCGCGCTGGAGCCGCGTCGCCCGCTTCGAGGACCTCGTGCCCGTGTCGGCCCTCACGGGCGAGCAGGCGGACCTGCTGGTGGAGACCCTCCTGCGGCACCTGCCGGAGGGCGAGGCGCTCTACCCGGACGACTATCTCACCGACCAGCCCGAGCGGACGTACGTGGCCGAGCTGGTCCGCGAGAAGGTCCTCCGGCACACGCGGGACGAACTGCCGTTCTCGTCGGCGGTGCTGGTGGACCGGTTCGAGGAGCCGGGCGAGCGCAAGCTGCTTCGGCTGTTCTGCACGATCCTGGTCGAGCGCGAGTCCCAGAAGGCGATCGTGATCGGCCGCGGCGGCTCGATGATCAAGCGGATCGGCACGGAGGCGCGGGAGGAGCTGGAGCGGTTCTTCGGCGCCCGCGTCTTCCTGGACCTCCGGGTGAAGGCCCGGGCCGGCTGGCGCGAGGACCCGCGCCTGCTCGACGAGATCGGGCTCCGGGAAGACTCCTAGCGGGCGCCCGGGCAAAGCAAGGTAGAATGCTGAACGCGCGTGCGCCGGGCGCCGCGCGTGTGTGATGCCGCTCTATACCACCGACGCGATCGTCCTTCGCACGTACAAGCTGGGGGAGGCGGATCGCATCGTGGTGTTCCTGACGCGGGACCGCGGGAAGCGCCGCGGGGTCGCCAAGGGGGCCAGGCGCCTGCGCTCGTGCTTCGGCGGAGCGCTCGAGCCGCTGACCCGGATCGAGGTCACGTACTTCGAGCGGGAGAACCGCGAGCTGGTCTCGCTGAACCACGCCGAGCCGCTGAGCTCGCCGCTCTGGTCCGTCCGGGGCGAGGCGCTGGGGCACACGGGCTACTTCGCGGAGCTGCTCGACGAGTGCGCGCCGGAAGGGGACGCGGACGAGCGGCTCTACCGGCTGGGCGCGTCGGTCATCGACGCGCTGGGCGGAGGGGCGTCCGTGGAGCCGCTCGCGCGGTACTTCGAGTACTGGCTGCTGCGGCTGCAGGGCGTGTACCCGGCCCAGTTGACGTGCGCGGCGTGCGGGCACGCGCTCGGCGTCGGACCCGGTTCGACGGCGGCGCTCCTGCCGGGCGAGCGCGTCTACCGCTGCGCGGCGTGCGCGGCCGGATCGGGCGGCGGGGCGGTGGTGCTCTCGGGCGAGGCCGTCGCGTTCCTCCGATCGGCGGCGGCCATCGGGCCGTCGCGCCTGGACGGGACGCCGGTGTCCGCCCGGGCGCTCCGGGAACTGGAAGCGGTGCACCGCGCGCTCATCGCGGCGCACCTGGAGAAGGACATCAGGTCGGCCCGCGTGCTCCGGGAGATGCGCGGGCCGGCGCAGGGCTGGTGAGGGTGACAGCATCACCGTGACGTTTCAAGACCTGATCTTCACGCTCTCGCGCTTCTGGGCGTCTCAGGGTTGCCTGATCCAGCAGCCGCTCGACCTCGAGGTCGGGGCCGGCACCTCCCATCCGGAGACGACGCTGCGGGTCCTCGGGCCGCGGCACTGGAACGTCGCCTACGTGCAGCCCTCCCGGCGGCCGGACGACGGCCGCTTCGGCGAGAACCCGAACCGCCTCTTCAAGCATCACCAGTTCCAGGTCATCATGAAGCCGGCGCCCGACGAGATCCAGGCGCTCTACCTGCAGAGCCTCGAGGCGTGCGGCATCGAGCCGCGCCGGCACGACGTGCGGTTCGAAGAGGACAACTGGGAGTCGCCGACGCTCGGCGCCTGGGGCATCGGCTGGCAGGTGATGCTCGACGGCCTCGAGATCACGCAGTTCACGTACTTCCAGCAGGTCGGCGGCCTCGACCTGCGGCCGATCTCCGTCGAGATCACGTACGGCCTCGAGCGGATCGCCATGTTCCTGCAGCGCGTCGACAACGTCTACGACCTGCAGTGGGCGCCGGGCGTGTCGTACCGCGACGTCCGCCTGAGGGACGAGGTGGAGCAGTCCCGGTACGCCTTCGGGCAGGTGGACATGCCGCGCGAGGCGTTCGTCGCGCTGCACCGGGATCTCTTCGACAAGTACTACGGGTTCGCGGAGGTGCTCTTGCGGAGCGGGCTCGTGCTCCCGGCGCTCGAGCACGCGCTCAAGTGCTCGCATCTCTTCAACCTGCTCGACTCCAGCGGGGGCATCGGCGTGACCGAGCGGACCGCGTACATCCTGCGCGTGCGGCAGCTGGCCGTGGCGCTGGCCCGGGCGTACGCGGAGTCCGAGTCCGGGCAGCCGGCGCCGCCCCCGGCCGCGGGGGCGTGAGGCGATCATGGACCGCGAGTTGCTCGTCGAACTCGGCTGCGAGGAGATCCCCGCGAGCTGGCTGCCGGCGCTGACGCGCCAGATCGGAGAGGCCGCGGCGGCGCGCCTCGAGGCGGCGCGTTTGGAAGCCGAGTCGCCGGTCGAGACCTTCAGCACGCCCCGGCGCCTCGTCGTCCGCGTCGCCAGGCTGGCCGAGCGCCAGGCGGACCTCGAGGAAGTGCTCATGGGGCCGCCCGTGTCGGCGGCCTTCAAGCCCGACGGCTCGCCGACGCCGGCGGCAGCGGGATTCGCCAGGAAGCACGGCACCGACCCAGCGGGGCTCGAGCGCGTGGCCACCGCGAAGGGCGAGTATCTCGCCTTCCGCAACCAGGTGCGCGGCAGGCCGGCCGCCGACGTGCTGCCGGACGTCCTGGCCGGGATCCTGCGGGACCTGGCCTTCCCCAAGCAGATGCACTGGGACGCGCAGCTGGACGACGGCCGCGGCGAACTGCTGTTCGGCCGCCCAATCCGGTGGGTGCTGTTCCTGTACGGCGGCCGCGTCGTGCCGTTCGTCATCGGGCGCCTGGACGCGGCCCGGAGCGGCGTCGTCCAGGACGTGCGCTCGGGGGCGGTAACCTACGGGCACCGCTTCCTCGCGACGAGCGGCCGCGCGGGCCGCGCGATCAAGGTCCGGTCGTTCGACGAGTACCGCGCGAAGCTGGCCGAGAACTTCGTCGTCCTCGACCGCGAGGCCCGCCACGCCAAGATCGCGCGCGAACTCGACGCCCACGCCCGCCGCCTCGGCGGCCGGGTGAGCGGCGCGGCGGCCAGGGAATCGCGGCTCCTCCAGGAAGTGCCGGATCTCGTCGAGTACCCGTCGGTGGTCGCCGGCACGTTCGGCGCCGAGTTCCTCCAACTGCCGGAGGAGGTGCTGACGACGACGATGATCCATCACCAGCACTTCTTCCCGGTGGTCAACGAGCAGGGGCGACTGATGCCCGCCTTCCTGGCGGTCGTCAACACCGAGCCCGACGACCCGCGCGCGATCGCGCGCAATCTCGAGCGCACGCTCGTGGCCCGTCTGCGCGACGCGCGGTTCTTCTGGGACGCCGACTGCCGCACGCCGCTCGCCGATCACCTGCCGCGCCTCGACACCGTGCTCTTCCACAAGCGCGCCGGCAGCTACCTCGCGAAGGCGCGGAGGATCGAGGCGCTGGCGGCGTGGCTGGCGGGCGAGATCCTCGGGGCCCCGGAGGCCGCGGCGCACGCGGCGCATGCCGGCAGGATCGCCAAGGCCGACCTCGCCACGGACATGGTCCGCGAGCTGACCGAACTCCAGGGCACCATGGGCGGGATCTACGCTCGCGAGCAGGGACTGCCCGAAGAGGTCTGGCGCGCGATTTCCTTCCAGTACCTGCCGGTGGGCGTCGAGCCGTCCGCGCCGCCGTCCCGGGCCGACCTGGGAGGCGCCGCCACCACGTGGGCGGCCGTGTCGATGGCGGACAAGCTCGACACGATCGTCGCGCTCTTCGCGGCGGGCGAGCGCCCGACGGGGACGCGCGACCCCTTCGGCCTGAGGCGCCAGGCGCAGGGGCTGCTGCGGACGCTCGTGGACCTGCCGGAGCTGACCGGGTTGGAGGTGCCGATCCCCTTCGCCCGGCTGCTGGTGCAGGCGCGGTCGGGCGTGGGGAGCCTGGCTGGCGGTGTCGCGGGCGCGGACGACGGCGCGTGGCGCACGGCCGTGGTGGCGTTCCTGCTCGACCGGCTGCGCTACCTCTTCGAACAGCGCGGCTTCGCCTACGACGAACTCAACGCGGTGCTCGGCGGCGTCGCGGACGTGCCGGACCCGCTCGACGCCAGGCGCCGGCTCGAGGCGCTCCAGGCGGTCAGGCGGTCGGCCGACTTCGAGGCGCTGGCCGTGGCGTTCAGGCGCGTCAAGAACCTGTCCCGGGAGTTGCAGGGCCCCCCGACTGCGGCGGCGGACCGGCTGACGGAGCCGGCCGAGCGGGCGCTGCTCGCCGATCTCGCCGAGCGCGGGGCGGCGATCCGCCAGGCGGCGGCGGAGCGCCAATACGGCCAGGCCTTCCGGATCGCATCCGGATTCCGGCCGGCGGTGGACGCGTTCTTCACGGACGTGTTCGTGATGGTGGACGACGAACCCTTGAGGCGCCAGCGGCTGTCGCTGCTCGGACGCCTGCACGACCTCCTGCTCGGACTGGCGGACATCTCGGAGATCGTCCCAGCGGCGGAGTCACAACCACAGACGGAGTCATAGCAAAGATGGCCAAGAAGACCGCGAAGACC
>CAZBIP010000137.1:7644-8890 GCA_964491885.1 uncultured Vicinamibacterales bacterium | reverse complement strand
ACTTCAGGGGCCGGTTGTTGGCCCCGCGCAGCACGCGCCCGCGGCGGCCGTTGTCGAACAGCGCGTCGACGGCCTCCTGCAGGATGCGCTTCTCGTTGCGGATGATGACGTCCGGCGCCTTCAGCTCGATGAGCTTCTTCAGCCGGTTGTTCCGGTTGATGACGCGGCGGTACAGGTCGTTCAGGTCCGAGGTGGCGAACCGGCCGCCGTCGAGCGGGACGAGCGGGCGCAGCTCCGGCGGGATGACCGGGATGACGTCCAGGATCATCCACTCGGGGCGGTTGTTGGACTTGCGGAAGGCGTCGACGACCTTGAGCCGCTTCGCGTACTTGAGCTTCTTCTGGGCGGAGGGCTCGCCCTTCATCCGGTCGCGGAGCTCCTGCGACAGCTGCTCGACGTCGATCCGCTTGAGCAGCTCCTTGATCGCCTCGGCGCCCATCTGCGCCCGGAAGCGGTGCCCGTAGTCCTCCTTGGCCTTCCGGTACTGCTCCTCGTTCAGCAGCTGGTTCGGCTTGAGGTCGGTGTCCCCGGCGTCGACGACGACGTAGGCCTCGAAGTAGAGGACGCGCTCGAGGTCGCGCAGGGCGATGTCGAGGAGGTGGCCGATGCGGCTCGGCAGCCCCTTGAAGAACCACACGTGGCTGACGGGCGTCGCCAGGGTGATGTGGCCCAGGCGCTCGCGCCGGACCTTCGCCTGGGTCACCTCGACGCCGCACTTGTCGCAGATGACGCCGCGGTGCTTCATCCGCTTGTACTTGCCGCAGAGGCACTCCCAGTCCGCGATCGGCCCGAAGATCTTCGCGCAGAACAGGCCGTCGCGCTCGGGCTTGAAGGTGCGGTAGTTGATGGTTTCCGGCTTCTTGACCTCGCCGTGCGACCACGACAGGATCCGGTCCGGCGACGCCAGGCTGATGCGGATGGCGTCGAAATCGGGCATCAACGAGCCCTTCGCGTCGAAGCTTGGTCTCATGGGCGTCTACGCTTCCTGCAATACCGGCTCGTCCGGGGGCGCGATCTCCTCGGCGGGCTCGGGCTTCTTCTTGGTCTTCCTCAGCTCCACGTCGAGGCACAGCGACTGGAGCTCGCGGATGAGCACGTTGAACGACTCGGGCAGGCCCGCCGTGAAGGACGCGTCGCCCTTGACGATGGACTCGTAGACCTTGGCGCGCCCCGTCACGTCGTCCGACTTCGCGGTGAGGAGCTCCTGGAGGATGTGCGCCGCCCCGTACGCCTCGAGCGCCCACAC
>CAZBIP010000137.1:0-7634 GCA_964491885.1 uncultured Vicinamibacterales bacterium | reverse complement strand
CTCGCCGAAGCGCTGGCCGCCGAACTGGGCCTTGCCCCCGAGCGGCTGCTGCGTGATCAGCGAGTACGGCCCGATCGAGCGGGCGTGGATCTTGTCGTCGACGAGGTGCGACAGCTTGAGCATGTAGATGTAGCCCACCGTCACGTCCTGCTCGAACGCCTCGCCCGTCATCCCGTCGTGAAGCCGCGTCTTGCCGGAGTGCGCCAGCCCCGCCCGCTCCAGCCACTCCTTGATCTCCGGCTCGGTCGCGCCGTCGAAGACCGGCGTGGCGAAGTAGAGCCCGAGCGCCCGCGCCGCCCAGCCGAGGTGGGTCTCCAGGATCTGGCCGACGTTCATGCGCGACGGGACGCCCAGCGGGTTGAGCACGATCTCCACCGGCGTGCCGTCCGGCATGTACGGCATGTCCTCTTCGGCGAGGATGCGCGCGATGACGCCCTTGTTGCCGTGCCGGCCGGCCATCTTGTCGCCGACCGACAGCTTGCGCTTCATCGCGACGTAGACCTTCACGAGCTTGATCACGCCCGGCGGCAGCTCGTCGCCCCGGCGGACCTTCTCCTTCTTCTCCTCGAAGAGCTGCCCGATCACCTCGACCTGGCGCGCGGTGCGCTCGTCGAGGTCGCGCAGGTCGCTCTCGAGGCGCGGGTCGTCGCCCGCCAGCCGGATGCGCGACATCGCCGGGTACGACAGCCCGGCGAGGATCTCCGCGGTCAGCACGGTGCCCTTCCGCAGGATCCGCTCCCGGCCGTCGTCGTCGAAGAGGTCCGAGCGGAGCGTCTGGCCCAGCACGATCTGCGTGGCCCGCTTCTTCACCTCGTCGTGGAGGATGCGGACCTCGTCCTGCAGGTTCTTCTCCATCAGCTCGAGCTCTTCGGCCTCGATGGCCTTCGCCCGGTCGTCCTTCTCGATGCCCTTGCGCGAGAAGATCTTGACGCCGACCACGATCCCCTCGACGCCCGGCGGGCAGATGAGGGACGCGTCGCGCACGTCGCCGGCCTTCTCGCCGAAGATCGCGCGCAGCAGCTTCTCCTCCGGGGTGAGCTGCGTCTCGCCCTTCGGCGTGACCTTGCCCACCAGCAGGTCGCCCGCCTTGACGGAGGCGCCCAGCCGGATGATGCCGCTCTCGTCGAGGTCGCGCAGGAACGTCTCGGACACGTTCGGGATGTCCCGCGTGATCTCCTCGGGCCCGAGCTTGGTGTCGCGGGACTCGATCTCGAACTCCTCGATGTGGATGGAGGTGTAGTAGTCGTCCTTCACCATCCGCTCGGAGACCAGGATCGCGTCCTCGAAGTTGTAGCCGCGCCACGGCATGAAGGCCACGAGGACGTTCCGGCCGAGGGCCAGCTCGCCCAGGTCGGTGCACGGGCCGTCGGCGAGCACCTGCCCCTTCTCGACCTTCTGCCCGACGCGGATGATGGGCTTCTGGTTGATGCAGGTGTTCTGGTTCGAGCGCTTGAACTTGGTGAGGGGGTAGATGTCGGCCCCCATCTCGCGGCTGACGTTGTCCTCCTCGCCGGCCACGCGCACGACGAGGCGCTGCGAGTCCACGTAGTCGACCGTGCCGGAGCGCTTCGCCACGATGCACGCGCCGGAGTCGGTGGCCGTCTTGTACTCCATGCCGGTGCCGACGAAGGGCGCCCGGGCGCGGAGCAGCGGCACGGCCTGGCGCTGCATGTTCGACCCCATCAGCGCGCGGTTCGCGTCGTCGTGCTCGAGGAAGGGGATGAGGGACGCCGCGACCGACACCAGCTGCTTCGGCGACACGTCCACGTACTGGACCGCGTCGCGCTGCGCGAGGATGAAGTTGCCCGCCTGCCGGGCGTTGACGCGGTCCTCGACCAGGCGGCCGTCCTCGCCGACGGCCACGTTGGCCTGCGCGACGATGTACTGGTCCTCCTCCCAGGCCGACAGGTAGAAGGGGTGCGGCTCGTACTCGATGCCCTTCTTCACGCGGCGCTTGCCGCCCGACTCCTCGACGATGTCGGAGAGGAGCACCACGTCGCCCACCTTGTGCTTGCTGGTGCCGGCGTTGGTGATGAGGGCGTAGTCGACGATCTGGCCGTCCTTGACCTTGCGGTAGGGCGTCTCGATGAAGCCGAACTCGTTGATGCGGGCGTACGACGCGAGCGACGAGATCAGGCCGATGTTCGGGCCTTCCGGCGTCTCGATGGGGCAGATCCGGCCGTAGTGCGTCGTGTGCACGTCGCGGACCTCGAAGCCCGCGCGCTCCCGCGAGAGGCCGCCCGGCCCGAGCGCCGAGAGGCGGCGCTTGTGGGTGACCTCCGACAGCGGGTTCGTCTGGTCCATGAACTGCGAGAGCTGGCTGGAGCCGAAGAACTCGCGGATGGCCGCCATAACCGGCTTGGCGTTCACCAGGTCGTGCGGCATGGCGGTCGCCATTTCCTGGTAGACCGACATCTTCTCCTTGATCGCACGCTCCATCCGGACCAGGCCGATGCGGAACTGGTTCTCCAGCAGTTCGCCCACCGACCGGACGCGCCGGTTCCCGAGGTGGTCGATGTCGTCCACCAGCAGCGGGTTCTTCCGCAGGCGGAGCAGGTAGCGGATCACCTCGTAGAAGTCCTGCGGGTGCAGGATCTTCTCCTCGAGGGGCGTCGTGAGGCCGAGCTTGGTGTTGAGCTTGAGCCGGCCGACCCGCGAGAAGTCGTACTTCTGCGGGTTGAAGAACATGTTCTCGAAGAGCGACCGCGAGCTGTCGAGCGTGGGCGGGTCGCCCGGGCGGAGGCGCCGGTAGATCTCGATGAGCGCCTCTTCGTGGGTGTGGACCGGGTCCTTCTTGAGCGTCGCGGCGATGGTCGGGCCGACCTCGTCCCGCTCCGGGAAGAAGACCTCGATGCGCTCGACGCCCTTCTCCTGGGCGATGGCGATCACGCGGTGCGTGACCTCCTCGCCCGCCTCGAGGATGATCTCGCCCGACTCCGGGTCGACGACGTCGGCCGCCGCGAAAGCGCCCTCGCGCTCCGCCTCGTCGATCCTGACGCGCGCGACGCCCGCCTGGCGCAGGGCCCTGAGGTGCGAGGCGGCGAGCTTGCGGCCCTTGACGATCACGGTCTCGCTGCCGGGGACGGCGATGTCCTCGCCGGCGCGGAGGCCGATGAGCGAGTCGGCGAGGTCCCAATAGGCCCCGCCCTGGCCGAGGTGGATCCGGTCGATGCCGTAGAACGTCCGCAGCACCTCGTCGGCGCCCCGCAGGCCGAGGGCCCGCAGGAAGACGGTCGCCAGGAACTTCCGCTTGCGGTCGATCCGGACGTAAAGCAGGTTCTTCGCGTCGTACTCGAACTCGACCCAGGACCCGCGGTACGGGATGACCTGGGCCACGTAGAGGGCCTTGTCCTCGGAGTGGAAGAACGCGCCCGGCGAGCGGTGCAGCTGCGAGACGATGACGCGCTCGGTCCCGTTGATGATGAACGTCCCGTTGTCCGTCATCAGCGGGATGTCGCCGAAGTAGACCTCCTGCTCCTTGATGTCGCGGATGGTCTTGGCGCCCGTCTCGGGGTCCTTGTTCCAGACGACGAGGCGGATGGTGACCTTGAGGGGCACGGCGTAGGTCATGCCGCGCTCCTGGCACTCGGCCACGTCGTACTTGTCCTTGAGGAACACCGTCGTGCCGCAGATGTCGCAGACGTCGCCGCGGGCCTCGTTGGCCCGGCCGCAGCGCGGGCACAAGACGTCGCGCTCGCCGTAGGGGTCCGCCACCAGCACGTGGCCGCAGTTCGTGCAGGGCTTGCGCATGTGCTGCAGGCCCTGGAGCTTGCCGCACTTGCACTCCCAGTTCCCGATGGAGTACTCGATGAACTCCAGCGACGAGTTCTCGCGGAAGTCGCTGATCGGGAACACGGACTTGAACACCGACTGCAGGCCGATGTCCTCCCGCTCGCTCGGGAGCTTGTCCATCTGCAGGAACCGCTCGTACGACTTCCGCTGGATCTCGATCAGGTTCGGGATCGGCACCGTCGCCTTGATCTTGGAAAAGTCGATGCGCTCGCGGTAGACGTTCTTCGGAAGGCTGTACATGCTGCTCTCGGGACTTGGGCCTGGGGGCCAACCGACACGCGGGCACGGGCGAACGCCACGCGTGTCAACCACGCTTCGGGCACGTCGGCGGCGCGCACCCGCAGCCGGGTGCGCGCCCCGTCACCGGAACGGCGGCTACTTGATCTCGGCCTTGGCGCCGGCGTCCTCGAACTTCTTCTTGATCGCCTCGGCCTCGGCCTTCGGCACGCCTTCCTTGACCACCTTCGGCACGCCCTCGACCAGGTCCTTGGCTTCCTTGAGGCCGAGGCTGGTGACCTCGCGGACGGCCTTGATGACCTCGATCTTCTTGGCCCCGAAGTCCGTCAGCACGACGTCGAACTCGGTCTTCTCCTCGACCGGCGCCGCCGCGCCCGCCGCCGCCCCGCCCACCGGCATCGCCATCGGCATGGCCGCGGCGGCCGTCACGCCCAGTTCCTGCTCGAGCGCCTTGACGAGCTGCGACAGCTCCAGCACCGAGATGTTCTTGATGTACTCCACGACCTGCGACTGCGTCAGTTCGGCCATTGCTCGCTCTCTCCTCTGCCAGTGAACGTTACTCGGATCGCTGCTTCTCAGCCGCCGCCAGCACGCCCACCAGGTCGCGCGGCACGGCGCTCAGGACGCTCACGAGCTGCACCATCGGGGCCTGCAGCACGAAGAGCAGTTTCGCGTAGAGTTCGGGCTTGCCCGGGAGGCTCGCCAGCTCGGCCACGTCGGCCGCCCGGATCGCCTGGCCCTGGACGACCGCGGCCTTGATGCTGAGCGCCGGCGCGGTCTTGATGAACGTGGTGAGCACCTTCGCCAGCGCCACCGGATCGGCGCCGGTGTACGCCAGCGCCGTCGCGCCGGCGCACTGCTCGGTCAGCGAGGCGAACGCGGTGCCCGCCAGGGCGCGCTTGACGAGGGTGTTCTTCACGACGCGGTACCGGCCCTTGGCCGCCCGCACCTGGCGCCGCAGTTCGGTGACCTGCGGCACGTTGAGTCCCTTGAAGTCGAGCAGGATTGCGCTCTGGGCGGCGCGCAGCTCGGTCTCCAGCGCCGCCAGCTCGGTCTGCTTTTCAGCTCTCGTGAGTGCCATGACCCTGTGATCCTGTTTCCGCGGCTAGCGACGCGCCGCCTCGAGGCTCGCGGTGTCGACCCTGATCCCGGGGCCCATCGTCGAGCAGATGGTGACGCTCTTCACGTACTTGCCCTTCGCCGCCGCGGGCTTCGCCCGGACGATGCTCTCGATGAGCGCCCGCGCGTTCTCGAGCAGCCGGTCCGTCGCGAACGACACCTTCCCCACCGGCACGTGCACGATGCCCGTCTTGTCCACGCGGAACTCGACCTTGCCGGCCTTGATCTCGCGGACGGCCTTCGCGACGTCGGGCGTCACCGTGCCGGTCTTCGGGTTCGGCATGAGGCCCCTCGGCCCCAGCACCTTCCCCAGCTTGCCCACCGCCCGCATCATGTCGGGCGTGGCCACGACGGCCTCGAAATCCATCCAGCCGCCCTGGATCTTCTCCACCAGTTCCTCGCCGCCCACCGTGTCGGCGCCGGCGTCCTGGGCTTCCTTCTGCCGGTCGCTGCCGGCGATGACCAGGACCTTCTTCGTCTTGCCCAGGCCGTGCGGGAGCACCACGGTGCCGCGCACCATCTGGTCGGCGTGCTTGGGATCGACGCCGAGGCGGAACGCCAGTTCCACCGTCTCGTCGAACTTGGCGAACTTGAGCTTCTGGACGAGCGGGACCGCCTCCTCGAGCGTCAGGGGCCGGTCGGGCACCTGCTCCCGGGCGGCGGCGAACTTCTTGCCTACTTTGCGCATGGACTCCTCCGTGGTCCCATCGGGCCCGCCACGCGGGCCCTCCCACCGGACGCGCCGCCGCTCGGGCGGCGCTCGGGTTTACTCGATGACGTCAAGGCCCATCGACCGCGCCGTGCCGGCCACGATCCGGACCGCCGCGTCGATCGTGTCGGCGTTCAGGTCCGGCATCTTCGACTTCGCGATCTCCTCGACCTGCTTGGCCGTGACCGTGCCCACCTTGGTCTTGTTCGGCTCGGCCGACCCCTTGGCGATGTTGGCCGCGCGTTTCAGCAGCACGGCCGCCGGCGGCGTCTTCGTCACGAAGCTGAACGTGCGATCGGCGTAGATCGTCACCAGCACCGGGATGATCAATCCCTCCTGGCTCGCCGTCTTCGCGTTGAACTCCTTGCAGAACCCCATGATGTTCACGCCGTGCGGGCCGAGGGCCGTGCCCACCGGGGGGGCCGGCGTCGCCTTGCCGGCGGGAATCTGCAGTTTCACGACCGCCTGAACCTTCTTCGCCATATCTGTGACTTTCGAATCTCAGTAGCCAGTAGTCAGCAGGCTGACTAGCGCCTAGCCCCTAGTCCCTAGATCTTCTCCACCTGCAGGAAGTCCAGCTCCACGGGAGTGGACCGCCCGAAGATGGTCACCATCACCTTCAGGGTGTTCCGATCGACGTTGACGTCGTCGACGACGCCGTTGAAGCTCGTGAACGGCCCCTCGTTGATCCGCACCTGGTCGCCCTTGTCGAACGAGTACTTGGGCTTCGGCTTCTCGGCCGCCGCCGAGACCTGGAGCAGGATCTGATCGACTTCGTCCTTCGTGAGCGGCGTGGGCTTCGTGCCCGCGCCGACGAAGCCGGTGACCTTCGGCGTGTTCTTGACGACGTGCCACGCGTTGTCGGTCATCGCCATCTCGACGAGGATGTAGCCGGGGAAGAAGCGCTTCGGCGTCACCACCTTGCGCCCGCCGCGCATCTCGACGGTGTCCTCGGTGGGAATCAGCACCTCGCCGATGTCGTCCTGCAGCCCGTAGGCCTGGACGCGCTGGCGCAGCGACTCGGCGACCTTGCGCTCGAACCCCGAGTACGTCTGCACGATGTACCACTGCTTCGTCATGACGTCGGTCATTTCGCCCCGAAGGACCTGAACAGTGTCAGGACGCTCGCCTCGAAGACCTGGTCCAGGCCCCAGAGATACACGCCGAAGAAGATCGACGTGAGGATGACGACCACGGTGGTGCCGTAGACTTCCTTGCGCGACGGCCAGGTGACGCGCTTCAGCTCGTTGCGCACCTCGCTGAGGAAGGTGCGCAGGCCCTCGTACCACCCCTTCACGCCGCCGAGCGCCTTGGCGGGCGCCTCCTTCACGTTGTCGACCATGCGGTTCTCTCGCGTCTGCGGCCCCGGCCGGATGCCCCGGCCATTCGCCGAATCTGGCAGGCCAAGAGGGACTCGAACCCCCAACCCCCGGTTTTGGAGACCGGTGCTCTACCAGTTGAGCTATTGGCCTGTGTTCACTTCGTCTCCCGGTGCGGCGTGTGCGTCCGGCAGAAGGGACAGAACTTCTTCATCTCCAGGCGCTCGGTCGTCTTCTTCTTGTTCTTCGTCGTGTTGTAGTTCCGGCGCTTGCACGTCGTGCAGGCCAGCGTGATGATGTCGCGCATTGCTGTATGTCCTCAGGCGCTAGGGGCTAGGCGCTCGGGGCTAGTCCAACTAGCGCCCAGCTGACTAGCGCCCAGCGCCTCGTCCCTAGCCCCTACGCCAGAATCTCCGTCACCGTCCCCGCGCCCACCGTCCGGCCGCCTTCGCGGATCG
>CAZBIP010000136.1:4027-8915 GCA_964491885.1 uncultured Vicinamibacterales bacterium | reverse complement strand
GTTCGCGCTGGCGCTCGTGCTGCTCACGTTCAACCCGAGCGGCTGGTCGTTCTATCACTGGGTGGTCAAGGGCGCGGTCGGCGGCATGGCCGTGAAGGCCTTTGCGGGCGTCCTGCTGCTCATCGGGTGGATCGTGTGCCTGCGCGCCGCCGCGGTGTCGCTCGGACTCCTGGGCGCGGTGCTGCTGACGGCGCTGCTTGCGAGCGTCGTGTGGATGCTGATCGACTACAACGTGATCGACTCGGTCGGGCGGACGGCCCTCGTCTGGATTGGATTGGCGATTGCCGGCGTCGTGCTCGGGATCGGGTTGTCGTGGTCGCTGGTCCGCGCGCGTGTCGCGGGGCAGGTCGAGGTGGACTAGCCGCGCGGCCCCTCGTGCGCCGCCGGGACGGAGGTCCGTGATGAAGAAGCGCGTTTCCCGCGTCGCAGCGCTCCTGGCGTCGGCCGCGCTCGTGGCGTCGTGCGGTGGCGGATCGGCGCCCGCAGGACCTGCCCGGACCGGTCTCATCACCACCGGGTACCTCGCGCCGCAGCGGATCATGGCCGCCGAGGCCGTCGAGCACGCCGAGCGGCTGCTCGAGGACATCCCGATCCAGCTCACGCACACGCCCGCCGACGTCACCGCGGTGTTCAAGCCGGACGGGAAGACCCGCGCCAGCCTCCTGCTCGACTTCGGGCGCGAACTGCAGGGCGGCGTCAGGATCACCGCGGCCGCGCGGCCGTCCAAGCAGCCGCTGAAGGTCCGGCTGGTCTTCGGCGAATCGGTGTCGGAGGCGATGAGCGACGTCGCCGAGCCGGGCTCGACGGCCACCAACGATCACGCCATGCGCGATCTCGTGTGCGAGATCCCGTGGTTCGGCTACACCGAGATCGGCAACACCGGGTTCCGCTTCCTGCGGATCGTGCTGCTCGACGATCAGACGGCCCTGCCCGTGCGGTGCATCAAGGCGGCCAGCCGCACCCGCGACCTCGCGTATCTCGGGTCGTTCGAGTCCAGCGACCCGCGTCTGAACGCGATCTGGCGGACGGCGGCCTACACCGTGCACCTCAACATGCAGGAGTACCTGTGGGACGGCATCAAGCGGGATCGGCTCGTCTGGCTCGGCGACGCGCATCCCGAGGTGATGACGATCGGCACGGTCTTCGGGGCGAACCCGGTCGTGCCGCAGAGCCTGGATTACGCGCGCGACGTGACGCCCCTGCCGAACTGGATCAACGGCATCCCCTCGTATTCGATGTGGTGGATGATCCTGCAGGAGAACTGGTACCTGTTCACGGGCGACCTCGACTACCTGCGCGGACAGCAGGCGTACATGCTCGGGCTCGCGAAGCTCCTGGCGTCGCAAATCAACCCCGACGGCAGCGAGGGCATCAAGGGCCGGCACTTCCTCGACTGGCCGACCTCGGAGAACCCCGCCGCCGTGCATGCGGGATACCAGGCGCTCCTGACGCTCGCCATGCGGAGCGGCGCGCAGGTGGCGAAGTGGGCCGGCAACGACGAATTGGGCGCCGTGTGCTCGGAGGCGCTCGGCAAGCTCGGCCGCTACACGCCCGCGCACGGCGGCAACAAGCAGGCGGCCGCGCTGCTCGGCTTGGCCGGGATCATCACGCCCGCCGAGGCCGGCAAGGTCATCTCCGCGGGCGGAGCCGCGGGGTTCTCCACCTTCTACGGGTACTACATGCTCGACGCCCTGGCGAAGGCCGGCGACTACCAGGGCGCCGTGCGGATCATGTCGGACTATTGGGGGCTGATGCTCGACCTCGGCGCGACGTCGTTCTGGGAGGACCTCGACTACGCGGACGGCCGGCGTGCGGCGCGCATCGACGAGTTCGTGCCCGCGGGCGCGTTCGACATCCACAAGGACGGCGGGAAGTACTGCTACCTGGGCCTGCGCCACAGCTTCGCCCACGGCTGGGCCTCGGGGCCCGCTCCGTGGCTCACGTGGCACGTCCTCGGGCTGCGCCCCGTGGAACCGGGCTGCCGCACGGTGGAGTTCGATCCCCACCTCGGGGACCTCGAGTGGGTCAAGGGGACGTTCCCGACGCCTCGCGGCGTCATCACGGCCTCGTGCAGGAAGAACCCCGACGGCACGCTGACGACCGAGGTCAACGCGCCTGCGGGGATCCGGATCGTCCGGAAGTAGGCTGCCGGCCGCTCGCGCCGCTCCGGTCGCCCTCTCGAGCCGGAAGGCGTGCTCCGGCTCGCCGAAGGCGCCTGTGCCGGCCGGCAACAGAGATGGGGGAGGGAGATGGCGGAGCGCGATGGGCTGACCGGGCGGCGGGAGTTCCTCGGGCAGGTTGCGGCCGGGGCCGCTGCGTTGGCCGGACTTGGGCGTGAGGCTGGCGCCGTACCGGCGGCCGGGGAGAGCGGTCCGCTGTGCGCCGGTCCTGCCGGCGCGGGCGCTGGCGCCCCGAACGGTGCTTCCGCCAGGGCGGCAGGTGACCTTGCGCGGCGGATTGAGCTGACCGCGCGCCGCCTGACCAGCGAGGGCATCCCGGCGTACACCGACGAGTTCATTCTCGCCGACGTCACGCTCGACCGGGCGCGCCGCTTCTGGAACTTCAGCGGCGACCTGTCCGGCCGCTACATCGAGGCCCTGGCCGTGCTGCCCCCGGCCGGGCGTGAGCCGGCAGCGCTCGCGCCGCTCGTGAAGCGACTCCTCGCGACGCAGAAGGCGGACGGCCGCTTCGGCCGCGACGACCTGGCGTTCACGGCGGCCGACACCGGCACGGAGCACATGGCGCTGCTGTGGGGCAACGGCCGCCTGCTCGTCGGGCTCATGGCGCACCACCAGGTGACGGGGGACGCGGACACGCTCGCGTCGGCCAGGCGCCTCGCCGGCTTCCTGATCGGCGTGCGGGAAGCCGCGCGCGCCCCGGAGGTCATGAAACGCGTGGAAGGGCAGGGCGCCTTCGGCTTCATCTGCTTCACGCAGCTCTCTGAAGGTCTCGCCATGCTCGGGCGTGCCACGGGCGACAGGCGGTACCTCGAGGCCGGCGCCGGCATCGTGCCGCTCCTGCAGCCGCGCGGCGTCCAACACTCCCACGGCTACCTCTGCACGCTCCGCGGCGCCGTGATGCTGCACGAGGCGGGTGCGCCGGGAGGGATGCTGGCGTTCGCCGAGCGGCTCTATGGCGACCTGGTGGCGTCCGGCGACTACACCGTGGATGGCGGCGTCATGGAGTACTTCGGCTGGTCCGACCCGGAAACGCTGAAGCTGCTCGCCCCCGCGCAAGGCGCGTCCGGCCATGCGCCCAGGAACGAGGGGTGCGGGCTGGCCGACTTCGTCCGCCTGTCGCTTCAGTTGCACGCCGCCACCGGGCGGCCCGAGTACCTGGAGCGCGCCGAGCGCTGTCTCGTCAACGGGTTCGATCACAACCAGTTCGCCAACGGCGACTTCGGGTCGCGCGTGTTCTTCGACCGGGGCATCAAGCCCACCGAGAGCGTGGATCGCGCGTGGTGGTGCTGCACGATGCACGGCTACCGCGCCTACCGCGACGTCCTGGAGCACGCCGTCGTCGAGCAGGACGGCACGCTGCAGGTCCGGCTCTTCGAGGACGTGGACTTCGACGGGGCGGCGGCGGCCGTGTCGTTGCGGAGGACCCCGTTCGGCCTCGAGTGCCGGTTCCACCGGTCCTTCGAGGGCACCCTGGCGATCAGGCGTCCCTCGTGGGCGCAGCGGATCGATGTGGATGTGAACCGGCAGCTCGTCGACGCCGGGCGCGATCCCGATGCGCTGCGCGTGACGCGCAGGTTCGCTGCCGGCGACGTCCTCAGCGCCCGATTCAAGTACCGCCTCCGGCTGCTGGTGCCTGACGGCCGGGAACTCGATCCTGCGCAGCTCGGCGAGAAACCCGTGCGGGCTGCCCTCTACTGCGGCCCCTGGCTGATGGTTGCCGACGAGCAGATCGATCCCTACTTTTTCGGCGAGCCCTGGCCCGGCAACGTCGTCTCGCTGCCGGCCGACGTTGCGCCGCTGCCTTCCAAGGCGGGGCGCGTGCACGTGCACGTGAGCTACGAGCACTCGGGGTTCCGCGGAACACTGCCGCTCACGCTGCGGCCCATGGGCGAGACCCCGGCCGACGAACAGAAGACGATCGCCTGGGGGCTGAACTACCGTCGAGGGTGACGTGCTGAAAGCCGGCCCGGCGTGCGAGAGGAGAGCGCCATGACAGTCGCTCGGTCTCGTCGCGGGTGGTGGCGGCCTGCGGCTGTCGCCGCCGCTGCTGCGCTCCTCTGCCCGTCGTCGCTTGGCGGGGAACAGCAGGGTGTGGCGCCGCCGCCTGCGGTCACGCCGAACGTCGTCTTCATCCTCGCGGACGATCTCGGGATCAATGACCTGCACAGCTACGGGCGCGAGGATCATCGCACGCCACACCTCGACCGTCTGGCCTCTCAGGGCATGCGCTTCTCCTCGGCGTATTGCGCGCAGCCGATCTGCTCGCCTTCGCGCGCGGCGATTCTCACCGGCAAGAACCCGGCCAGGCTGAACCTGACGACGTATCTGCCCGGGCGGGCGGATGCGCCGTCGCAGCGGGTGCTCCATCCCGAGATCCGCATGGAGGTGCCGCTCGAAGAGAGGATGCTCCCGCGGTACTTCCGCGAGGCCGGCTACGTGACCGGCGCCTTCGGGAAGTGGCACGTCGGCGGGAAGGGCTTCGGCCCGATCGAGCACGGCTTCGACGTCTACCACGCCGGGACGGCGAATACCGTTCCCTCAGCCACTGAGGGCGGCAAGGGTGAGTACGACCTGACGCGCGCCGCCGAAGCGTTCATGGCGGCCAACGCCGAGCGGCCGTTCCTCGTGTACCTGGCGCACAACTCGCCGCACATTCCCTACACGGCGCAGCCCGAGCGGGTGCAGGCGAATGCCGCCGCGTTCGAGCC
>CAZBIP010000136.1:0-3927 GCA_964491885.1 uncultured Vicinamibacterales bacterium | reverse complement strand
GGCGCGAGGGTCGCCGGTCTCGCGCAGCCAGGCGTCCAGTTCGGCGCGCAATCGGCGCTGGGCGTCGCGATACTGGGACCGTCCGGCGACGTTCTCGATCTGGTCCGGGTCCTTCCTCAGGTCGTACAACTCTTCCGCGGGACGTTTGGCCGTCGCGAGCCTGAAGAACGGCGCGATGGAGGGGTCGTCGTGTCGGTCGAGAAGCAGCGACTTCGAGGGGCCCCCGTCGATGTCGCCGAACGGCCCGACCGCGAAGAACAGGACGGGATCGCCGGCCGGCCACCGATCGGGCCGGAGGTTGCGGACGTAGAGGAACTCACGGGTCCGGATGGCGCGCACGGGATAGCTCAGGTGCCCCTCGCGGACGTCCGCGTGGCGCTCGCGCTCGAGGAAGACACGGTCGCGCCCCGGCTGCGGTTGGCCGCGAAGAAGCGGAATGAGCGTGCGGCCTGTCATGGTGTCGGGTGGACGGAGGCCGGCGGCTTCGAGCAGCGTCGGGGCGATGTCCGTGAGGCTGACGAACGAGTCGACGGCGGCATCGGGGCGGGTGACGCCGGGCCAGCGGATGGCCAGGGGCATGTGCGTGCCGCTGTCGTAGACGGTGGCCTTCGCCCTGGGGAACGGCAAACCGTTATCCGACGTGACGATGACGATGGTGCGTGCGAGCTCGCCGGTCTTTTCGAGCAGGTCGAGCAGGCGGCCGATGTCGCGGTCGAAGCGCTGGACCTCGAAGTAGTAATCGAGCAGGTCGTTGCGGACGTCAGCCGTGTCGGGCAGGTATCGCGGCACGCGCACCGTGTCAGTCTGCATGCCGCTCTTCCCGCCGCTTCCCGGCTCGTACGGGCGGTGGGGGTCGGTGCTTCCGAACCAGAAGCAGAATGGGCGGCCGGGCGCGCGCGCCCGCAGGAACTCCTCGAAGCTCTTGAACGACGGGCCGGCCGGGTTCCGCGAGCGGCCGCCGGCTTCGAAGCGCCCGGGCCCCCACCCTTTGCCCGTGAACCCGACGACGTAGCCGGCCTGCTCCAGCAGGTCGGGATACACCACGTGCCGCTGCGGGAGGTAGCCGTGCAGGCTTCCGCCCTCCTCGAGGCCGTGGACGGCCTGGCCGGTCAGGAGCGCGGCGCGTGACGGCGTGCACGACGGTGCCGCGGTGAAGGCGTACGTGAACCGGGTACCCTCACGAGCGATGCGATCGAAGTTGGGTGTGCGGACGGTGCGGTCTCCGTAGACGCCGGCGTGGGGGAAGGACCAATCGTCGGCGATGACGAAGAGAATGTTGGGGCGGGACGGCGGCGGAGCCTGGGCGGCGGCGCCCGTTGCCGCGAGCGCGATCGTCACAAACTGCAGAAGCGTGAGTGCCGAGGCTCTTGGAGTCATCGTTCCTCCGTGGCGTCTCGCGAACCCAACCTGCGTGCCGGGGCCGGCCGTCAGTCCGGCCGAATCACGACGGCCAGGCCCTGGTTCCTCCCCAGCGCGTGCCGCAGCACGGTCGACGCGGCGACACGCCGTTCTTCTTTCCTGACGCCGGTTCGCGTCGCGACCTGCGGATCGTCGAAGTACAGCACGGCGGTGTACTCGAGGTCCTCCTCCAGGAAGCTCAGCGGGATCTCGACGGTCCGGCCCTGCTCGCCAGTCAGGGAGGCGGCGAACCATACCGGCCCTTTGCGCCTTGCCATCGTGGCGTACTCGCCGATCCGCCCGTCGAGCACGCGTGTCTCGTCCCAGGTCACGGGCAGGGCGTCGAAGAACTCCAGCTCGGGCTCGTCGCCAATCACGCCTTCGCTGCTCCCGGCCCCGCCGGTCCCGCGAGGCGAGGCCGCGGGACGGTCGTACCAGTAGAGGAACTGCCACGGGCTGTACAGCAGCACCGACTTCGCCAGCTGCGACGCATGCGAGCCCATGGTCCGGACCCTCGGCGCGTAGTAGCAGATCGTGTTGTCGCCCGGGCCGGCGAGCATGCGGGTGAACAGCGTGATCAGCGTGTGGCGGTTGTCCGGGCTCTCCTCGTCGCCGCGGATGCCTTCGACGGTCATCAGGTTCGGATACGTCCGCTCGTACCCCGTCGGGCGGTATTCGTCGTGGACGTCCACCATGAGCCGGTGGGCCGCCGCCTTGCGCACCGCCTCGTGCAGCCGGTTCGTCCACGCCTGCGATCCCACCTGCACGAACCCGAACTTGAGTCCTGTGACGCCCCATGACCGGTAGAGCGGGAGGATGTCGTCGATCTGGCGCTCCAGGGCGCGGCGGTTCACATAGAGGATGACGCCGATCTGCCTGCTTTCCGCGTACCGGATGACGCGCTGCAGATCGAGCGGGCCGGGAGATCGTCGTGGATCGACGTCGACCGCGAGGGCGCTGGACGAATCGCTGCCCTCCGGCCCGTACCAGCCCGCGTCGAACTCGACGTACTGGAGGCCGCGCGCGGCGGCGAAGTCGACGCACGCGAGCCCGCCCTGCGTCGTGAGCGTGACGTCCCGGATCACCTTCCCCGGTCTGATCCAGGAGACGTCGCCGAGCGCCTGCGGGTCATTCAGGTTCAGCACGAGGTAGTTGCGCTCGAGCAGCTGAGCAGGCGTCGCGCCGATCATGACATAGCGCCAGGGCGAGGCCGCGGGCAGCGCGAGGCGGACGTCGCCCGACAGGCGCGACTCGACCGCCGGGGAGGGGCCATCCGCCGCCGAGAACTTCATGCGCGCGAAATCGACGAGCTCCGCCTCGCCGAGGGCGACGAGCAGTCCCGCGCCCAGGTCCACCACCAGCGGCCGCTCGCGGTCGCTGCCCATCGACGACAGAGGAAGTCTCTCGTAGCGGCCCTGGGCGGTTGGCGCCACCCAGGCGGGGAAGTCCTGCTCGAACACAAAGCGGCTGCGCTCCTCGATCAGGACCGCCTGGCGGCGGCGATCCGACGGCCGGACGACGTACTGGAAGGCCACGCCCTCGTTGTAGGCGCGAAACGTCATATCGACCGTGCGGTGCGGAGGCCGCGTCTCCGACAGGGAGAGCACCACCTGGTTGTAGGCATCAGGAACGACGCTCCGCTCTCCATACACGGGGTTCCACTGCCCGGCCGAGCGCGTGCGCGTGGCGCTCGTGACGCGAAGGCGCTCGCCGAACGGGGCCTCGTCCCGGAAGGTGAGGCCGAAGGTCGACGGCCGCAGGATCACGCGGCCGTCGTGCGAGAGCGCGTAGCCGCAGCTGCCGTTCGTGCGATCCAGCACGCCGGCGACGAGCACCGTCTTCCCGTCCGGGCTTTGCAACTCCACGGATTGCCGCTGGCGGTCCTGCGGCCTCGCGACCGGGACGTCCGCGTCGGCGGCGGGGACGCCGGGTGTGGCGGTGCGTGGCGGGTCGGCCCCAGGGGACCCGAGGAGCGGCGCCGCCAGCAGCGCGGCGAGGATCGTGTGCTTCATGTGCGCTCGACCAGGCGGCAGCCTACCACAGGCCGGATCGAGGGACGCGCGGCTGCGCCGCCAGGGGCACCAGCCTCCGCCGGACGCCCGCTTGACGGCGGGGATTGCGGAGAATGGGCTCCGTCCGCGGCCCCGACCACCGTCCGGTACCGGCGGCGGGAATCTGGAGTCAGCCCTACACCGGCAGTTCCCAGCCCTTGCGATAGCTGCCCTCGATGTACTTCAGGGCGTCTGGAACGTTGGTCGCCTTCATCCCGACCGGGTCCCACTCGATCACCTTGCGCACGCGCCGCGCCAGCGGGCCGAGCAGCATGAACTCGGTGAGCCGCGCGCCGTACTGGAAGTTGCTGCACGGCGGCGTGCCGCCCTTGCAGGCCTGCAGCCAGTCGGCGTGGTGGCCTTTCACGCGCGGCAGCGTCTTGACGGGCCGCCTGTAACTCAGGTGCAGATCGAGCGGCAGCAGCCGCGGCATGCCCGACCAGCCGCCGCAGGTGAGGTAGCCCTTCTCCCCGATGAT
>CAZBIP010000135.1:7390-8916 GCA_964491885.1 uncultured Vicinamibacterales bacterium | reverse complement strand
CGATCTGGAACAAGCTGGTGGACGTCACGTCGGACATGGTGATGGCCGGGTTCGGACGAGGCGAGGAACTGGAGTCCGACGACAAGGGCCTCGTCGTGGCGAACGCCGCCGGCTACGCGCCAGGCGGCCTCGGCGGCTTCCTCGAGCGTCTCGAGGCCCGCAACAGCAGCTCCCAGGGCAAGCAGGGACTGTTCGCGTCGCATCCCGAAATGAAGGAACGCCTGGACAAGCTCGACCGCGAGATCAAGGCGCGGAAGCTCGCCTCGTCGGCCGTGCTCGCGGATCGCTACAAGGCGTCGATCCCGTTCACCGCCAAGCCCGTCACCGAGATCGCCGCCGTCGAGGACGGCGCCGCCGGTCTCGCGGGCGGCGGTTCGGGGGCCTCGAAGCCCGCCGCCGAACCCACGAAGAAGGGGTTCAGCCTGAGCAAGCTCGTCAAGCCCGGGGGCACCGAGAAGAAGTCGGCCGAGGTCGTCGGGTCGGGCGCGTCGCGAGGCGTCGATACGGAGCGCAACGCCAAGGGCGGGCCCGTGAAGACGCTCGTCCCGGTGAAAGTGACGGCCGCCGACCTCGAGGCCTTCCGCAAGGCGGGGAACCTCGCGTCGTGAGCGACACGTCCCTCCGGATCGGCATCGGCGTCATTGTCCTCCTCCTGACGCTCGCCATCCGCGCCGCGAGCGTCAACCGCCTCGTGCGCCGGAAGCTGCGGCTGTCACTGCTGCTCGCCCTCGTCTACACCGCCGTCGGGGTCGTGCTGAGCCAGTACGCCATGTCCGCGGACATGGCCGCACGCGTGCTCTCGGTCGCCCAGCTCTGCATGGCGCTCGCCATCATCAACCTGATGGTGGTCACCGCCGTGAACCCCCTTCGCGCCGACCGCGTGCCTGACCCCTTCCCGGCCATCGTGCAGGACACGATCGTCATCGGCCTGTTCCTGGTCGTGGCGACGGTCGTCATGCAGGAGAAGTTCCTGACGACGACGGCCGTGAGCGCGGTCGTGATTGGCTTCGCCCTGCAGGACACCCTGGGCAACATGTTCGCGGGGCTGGCCATACAGGTGGAGAAGCCGTTCCGCGTCGGGCACTGGGTCTCGGTCGGGTCGTTCGAGGGCCTCGTGAGCGAGGTCACCTGGCGCGCGACCAAGCTCAGGACCAAGGCCGGCAACCTCGTCGTGCTGCCTAACGCATTCACGGCCAAGGAGGCGATCACCAACTACTCGGAGCCCGCGTCGCCGACCCGGCTGGAAGTCGAGGTCGGCGTGAGCTACGGCTCGCCGCCGAACGAGGTGAAGCAGGCCCTCTTCGAGGCCATGCCCAACGCGCCCCTGGCGCTGAAGGATCCCGCGCCGGACGTCATCGTCGTGGACTTCGGGGCCTCCGCCGTGATCTACCGGGTGCGGTTCTGGGTGAGCGATTTCGCCCGCGACGGCGTGGCCCGCGACCAGGTGCGCACCGCGATCTACTACTCGCTCCGGCGTCACGGCCTCGAGATCCCGTTCCCGATCCAGACGGAGATCCACCGCGAGC
>CAZBIP010000135.1:2594-7290 GCA_964491885.1 uncultured Vicinamibacterales bacterium | reverse complement strand
CGGCGTCACGGCCTCGAGATCCCGTTCCCGATCCAGACGGAGATCCACCGCGAGCCGGAGTTCGAACCGGGGTCCGTGCGCAACGATCGGGTGCACGAGGTCCTGAAAACGGTCGATTTCTTTGCGCCCCTGTCGAGCGAAGCGCGGTACGACCTGGCGGCGAGGGCGGAGGAACGCATCTTCGGCGCGAACGAGGCGATCGTCCGCCAGGGCGATGCCGGCGGCTCGATGTTCGTCATCCGCCGCGGCCGCGTCCGGGTGGTCGAATCGTCCGGGCGCGAACTGGCGGTCTTCCAGGCCGGCGGCTACTTCGGCGAGATGTCGATGCTGACCGGTCAGCCCAGGTCGGCGTCGGTCCTGGCGATCGACGACTGCGAGGTCGTGGAACTGACGGCCGACTCGCTTCGCGAGGTCGCGCTCGCCAACCCCGACGTCGTCAGGCGCATCAGCGAGGTCGTGGCCGCGAGGCAGGCCGACCTCGACAGGCAGAAGGCCGAGGCGGCGGCCGGGCGCGTCGCGCCGGCCGAGGTCCAGCGGTCCCTGCTGGCGCGGATCCACGCGTTTCTGCGCCTTCCGAACCTGCTCGGCGACTGACCGGGCGCCGGCCGCGTCCCGCCGGTCCCGCCGGCGCGTGGAGGGTCTCATGTCGGTTCACGCACGGCCCGCGGCCTTCGCGCTCTGCCTGCTCGTTGCCGTCACCGCGCCGCTCCACGCCCAGGCGCCGGCGCCGCCGGCAGGCCGGGTTCCGCCGCCGTCCTTCGCGGACCCGGACCGCGCCGCCAAACTCGAGCGGGCCTTCCCCGAGATCGACCGCCTGTTCAAGGCGTTCGCCGAGCGGTCGCGGGTCCCGGGCATCGCTTACGGCATCGTGATCGACGGCCGCCTCGCCCATGCCGGCGCCTCGGGTCTCCGCGACGCGCGCACGAAAGATCCGGTGGACCTGGACACGGTGTTCCGCATCGCGTCCATGACGAAGAGCTTCACGGCGCTCTGCATCCTGCGCCTGCGGGACGAGGGGAAGCTCGGGCTCGATGACCCGGTCGAGCATCACCTGCCCGAACTGGCGACTCTCGCCGCGCCGACCGCCGACTCCCCGCGCGTCACGATCCGCCACCTCCTGTCCCACGCCGCGGGCTTCCCCGAAGACAATCCGTGGGGCGACCGTCAGCTCTCGGTCACGGACGACGGGATGGGCCGGATGATGCGGGGCGGCATCCCGTTTTCGACGGCGACCGGCACGGCGTACGAGTACTCGAACTACGGGTTCGCGATCCTGGGCCGGGTCGTGTCGCGCGTCTCCGGCGTGCCGTACGAGCAGTACGTCGCCTCGTCCATCCTGGAGCCGCTCGGGATGACCGCCACGACGCTTGAAGCCGCCAGCGTGCCGCCGTCGCGCCTGGCCCACGGGTACCGGCTCGAACACGGGGCGTGGGTCGAGGAGCCGCCGCTCCCGCACGGCGCCTTCGGCGCGATGGGCGGGATGCTGACCTCGACGCGCGACCTCGCGGCCTACGTCGCGTTCCTGTCCTCGGCCTGGCCGCCGCGCGACGATCCGGACACGGGTCCGGTGCGCCGGGCGTCGTTGCGCGAGATGCAGCAGGTCTGGAGGCCCTCGCCGGCCATCGTCAATCGCGGTTCGGTGGACGGGCCGCTCCAGTTGAACGCGGGCGGCTACGGGTTCGGACTGCGCGTGTGGCAGACCTGCGGCTTCCCGCACGTGGTGGCGCACAGCGGCGGCCTGCCGGGATTCGGATCGCAGATGCGGTGGCTGCCCGAGCACGGCGTGGCGATCGCCGCGATGGGCAATCTCACGTACACGAGCTGGGGCCGTGTCATGGACGAGGCCATCGAGGCGCTCGACCGGACCGGCGGGCTCCAGCCGAGGATGCCGCAGCCGTCGGCCGCGCTCCTCGACGCCCGGGCCCGCGTCATCCGGCTGATCGATCGGTGGGACGATCGCGAGGCGGCGGCCGTGGCGGCGGACAACCTGTTCCTCGACGAGCCGGCCGATCGCCGCCGGGCGCAGATCGAGTCGATCCGGGCCGCGCAGGGGGCGTGCCGGCCGAACGCGGAGTTCTACGTCGAGAACGCGCTGCGAGGGACGTGGACGCAGACGTGCGAGCGCGGCTGGCTGCGGGTGGGGATCACGCTGGCGCCGACGGCGCCGCCGCTCGTGCAGGAGTGGATCATCGCGCCGGTGCGGCCGCTCGGGCCGGGACTCGAGCGCGCGGCGACGGCCATCGCCGGCCGCATCTCGTCGCGGCGCCGCGGTCCGGTGCCGGTCAAGCTCGGCGCTGGCATGGATCCCGCGCAGGCGCGCCGCCTGCTCGAGAGCGCGGAAGCGTGGGGCGCGTGCCAGGTGGGCGAGGTGCTCGGCAGCGACGGCGAGCGGGCCGCGACGATCCGCCTCGCGTGCACGAAGGGCGACCTGGACCTGTCGCTCGTGCTCGATCCCGCGAGCCGGGCGGTGACACAACTCCGGATCGCACCCTCGAGGAGCGGAACCTGCGTGCCGTAGGCGGGCAGACCAGGCTGGATCGGGAACGGGCGGTTACTGCGCCCAGACCAGCACGCGTTCTCCGTCGTCACCCTTGTGGTCGAGGATCAGACCGGGCCCGCGCTTCTCGAGGTCCTCGGCGGTGATCTTGAGGTGGACGGCATCGCCGTCCGGCGTGTTCGTGATCTTGATCGGGTGGCCCTTGGACATCCGAAGCAGCCAGAACGGGATGTTGAGCTTGACCACCTTCCGGTCGTCGGGGTCCCACACCAGGATGTGAATCGCCTCGACCGGCCGCCCCGGGTTCACCGCCGGCTCGTCGCTCACGAGCGGTTCGCCGTCCTTGATGACGAGATACGGCTTCTGACCTTCGAACCTGCTTGCCGCCAGCGCGAATTCCTCGTCGGCCTTCACTTCGCTGGCTGACGTGGCCTGGAACGCGAACTGCTGGTAGATGAAGTAGCCGGCGACGGCGACCAGACCCGTCCCCACGATCAGCACGAACGCGCCGATCCCAAAGACGATCACGGGCCAGGAAGTCTTCTTCGCCATCTACTCCCACAGACGACCCGAACCGGCAAATGTTCCCGGCTCAACGGGTTGCAGCATACACGAGGCCAGGCTGGCTTCGCCGTCAGCCGGCTCCCCGGTCACCGCGCCGACGCGCAGCCGGCAGCCCGGGCGCCTGCTGCCAGTTACATGGATTCGTATCGGCGGCAGAAGTTGCACACCGCAGCCGCGCCGCGTGCGGCAACAGTGCGACACCGCCCGGCGCCCCGGGCCACCGGCATATAATGGCCGTCCGCCCGACTCGAGTGAGGTGCCGTGTCCCGAACCTCCGCGACCCGCCGCTACGCGACGATCGACGCCCACGCCGCCGGCGAGCCCCTGCGCCTCATTGTCGACGGATTCCCGGCTCCTGGCGGCCGGACGATGACCGAGAAGCGGGCGTGGGTGAAGCGCCACGCGGACGGCATCCGCCGGGCGCTGATGCTCGAGCCCAGGGGGCACGCGGACATGTACGGCGCGGTCCTCACCGAGCCCGTGACGGCGGGCGCGGACGCCGGCGTCCTCTTCATGCACAACGAGGGCTACAGCACGATGTGCGGCCACGGCATCGTCGCCGTGACGACGATCGCGATCGAGCGCGGGCTCATCCGGCCCCGGCGGGCCGGCGAGATCGTGTTCGACACGCCGGCCGGGCCCGTGCGCGCGCGGGCCAGCGTGAGGGAGCGGGCAGACGGCGCTGGAAGCCGCGTGGAGCGGGTGGCGTTCGACAGCGTGCCGTCTTTCGTGTTCGCGCCGGGCCTCGACGTGAGCGCCGGCGGGCGGCGTCTGCGCGTGGACGTGGCGTTCGGCGGCGCCTTCTACGCGATCGTGGATGCCGAAGCGGCCGGCTTGCCGATCGCGGCGCCCCGCCTGCCCGACCTCCGCCGCGTCGGCATGGAGATCAAGCGGGCCGTCGAAGCCGCCGCCGCCGTGGTGCACCCGCTGGACGCGGAGCTCAAGGGCATCTACGGCACGATCTTCACCGGGCCCCCCGAGCGGGAGGACGCGGACCTGCGGAACGTCACCGTCTTCGCCGATGCCGAGATCGACCGGTCCCCGTGCGGGACCGGGACATGCGCCGTCATGGCCGTGCTCGACGCGATGGACCTGCTGCCGGGGGACCGCCCGTTCGGGCACGAGAGCCTGATCGGGACGCTCTTCAAGGGGAGCGTCACGGGCAGGACGCGCGTCGGCGGGTTCGACGCCATCCTGCCCGAGATCGAGGGGTCGGCCTGGATTACCGGCGAGCACGTCTTCCTGGTCGAGGACGACGACCCGCTCCGCGCCGGGTTCAGGCTGTAGCGGATCGGGCGGCTACTTCAGTGCCGCGAGTTTCGCCATGTCGAGCCGGCCGGCAACGGCCTGCACGTCCTTGATGTCCGCGCCCGAGCCCTCGACGGTCACGAGGAACCGCTCGCCGACGATCGTGCCGAGTTCGGCGTCCTTCGACTCGCTGTTCCACTTCTCCCAGCCGGGCTGGCCGTTCACCTTGACAGCCTTCTCGTAGCCGTCCATCGATTCCTTGGAGTAGCCCGACGCCAGGAACATCTGGTAAGGCATTGTGAGGAGCTTGGACATCGCCGTGTCCACGATCTTCAGCTCGATGCGCGCGTCGCCCTTGGTGTAGGCCGTGCTGGCCTGGGAGAAGCG
>CAZBIP010000135.1:0-2494 GCA_964491885.1 uncultured Vicinamibacterales bacterium | reverse complement strand
TCAGCTCGATGCGCGCGTCGCCCTTGGTGTAGGCCGTGCTGGCCTGGGAGAAGCGGACCGGCGACGTCATGCTCTCGCCCTCGGGCTTCTCCTTCTCCCAACCCGGGACGTCCGGCAGCATCTCGACGAGCGACCTGAAGTTCACGGGCTCGTACGCCTTGCCGTCGGGCGACTTCTGCATGGACTCCATCGCCTTGGCGAATTCCTGCATGCCCTTGGCGACGTCGGCCTCGCCGCCGCCCGACTCGGCTGCGGACTGCACGGCCTGGGCCGCCTCTTTCGCCGACTCGGCCGCCTGCTTCGCCTCTTCCGACTTGCCGCCGCCGCACGCCGCGGCGGCGAACGCCACGAACCCGGCCAGGCAGCAGATCCCGACTTTCCGCATGTGAAGCCTCCCTGTGCTGGTGAACGCCGCCGGGATTGTAGCACCGGCGGGCCCGGCCGCCGGCGCGCGTTCCCTTCAGCGGCCGAGGTGGGTGTGAACGAGCCGCTCGACGAGTTGCGCCAGCGTCTCGCCGTCGAGCGTAAAGGCCCCGGCCTCGTCGGACCATGCCAGCTTGAAGCTGCGCACGAGCGCCGAGACCCAGACTTGGTGCACCGGAGCGTTCGGGCTGACGACGAAGGTCGCCTCGGCCGGCTCTTCGAAGCCGACCTTGAGCACACCGCCCTGCAGATCGACCTCGAATCCCTCCCGGTCCGCGAGGTCGAAGAGGCCGCGCTGCAGCGCCTCGATGGCTTCCTCGGCTTTCGCGGCGAACTCCTGGTCGGTCAGACCGTCCGGCATGCGCCGATGATACCAGACCGGTGTTGGCTTGGGCCGCTGGGCGCGAGGGACGCGGCGGCGGACCGCGGGACGCCTCGGGTGAGCGCGGCGCTAAACCACACCGGCCTGTTCTCCGTCTAATCAGCGTAGGTGGGCTCGAACGCCCCCGGGCTTCCAGGTCGAACACCGCTCGTCGCGGATCGGGCGCGGATGGCGCCGGTCCCCTGCGTGAGCTGTCCCTCGTCGGCCGCCGCCGGGTGTCAGTAGAGCCGTTTTCGCCGCCCGGAAGGAGGGCGCCATGTTCGAATGGAACTTCTCGAGCAATGCAGAATGGCTGGTGGCCCTGCTGCTCATCGTGGCGGTCGTCGCGGCCCTGGCCTGAGCCTGGGGGCCGCGCCAGGCTTCCCCGTGCGCGCGGCGGGCAGGCGCGGCTACTTCGGCAGGCTGGAGCCGGTCTCGGATGCCGCCACGTACGACTTGCGCGCCCGGGCCTTCATGCCCGGGCGCTTCACGTTGACGGTCAACTGATGGACCTTGCCGTCGAGCACTGAAGGCGTGAAGCCCAGCACGTACTGGCTGTGCAGCTCCTGGACGATCCGGGTGAAGGTGCTGCTCAGGTTGGACGTTTCCTTGAGCAGGTAGTAGCCGCCGCCGGTGTCCTCGGCGAGCCTCCGCACCACGCGGTCGGGGCTGGTCCGCACCCGCCGCATGCCGTTGAAGTAGTCCGACTCGAGGCCGATGCCGTAGATCATCACCTCGTCGGCCGCCGCGCGGGCGAGCACGTCACCCCGGCCGCGCCGGCTCGACGTGTCCTCACCGTCCGTCAGCACCACGATGACGCGGCGGCCCTCGACTGACGCCAGCCTGTCGAGCGACTGGTCGAGCGCGTCGTAGAGGCGCGTCGGGTTCCCGAAATCCAGGTCCGCGAGCGCGGCCACCAGCGCGTCACGATCCGACGTGAACGTGCCGCTGAACTGGATCTTGTCGTTGAACGCGCCGACCTGCGCCTTGTCCTGGGGCAGCAGGCGGATCAGGAACTGCTCGGCGCCGGCTTTCACGAGCTTGAGCGAGTTGGTCATGCTGCCGCTGCTGTCGAGCATGACCACCGCCGTGAAGGGCTGCGTCTGGTTTTCGAAGACGACGAGATCCTGGCGGACGCCGTTGTCGAGAATCTCGAACTCCTCGCGCGTGAGGTCCGGCGCGAGCGAGCCCTTCGCGTCGGTGACCGTCGCGTAGATCGGCACCATCTTCGCGCCGCTGCGGAAGACGCCGCCCTGCGGGGGCGCCTGACGCGCCGACGCCGGCCCGCCTGGCGCCAGCGCGAGTCCGAGGCAGAAAGCCAGGCTCGCGGCGGCCGCAGCCCCCGCCGGGGTTCGCCATCTACTGCTCATGCAGCCAGCCTAGCAGCCGGCGGCGCGGGAGGCAAACTGGCGGTCCCGCCCGGAGGCTACAATGGAGGGCAGGTCCATCGTATGGCTCGACATGCTTTCCGGCTTTCGGCCGTCTCAACCGTGTTCGCGGTCCTGCTGCTCGGAACAGCCGGGCGGGGCCTGGCGTCGGCGGGAGCGCAGCAGGATGGCGCGATCGTCCGCGGTGAAGTGCTCCACTCGCTGACGGGCAAGCCCCTTGCGGGCGCCGTCGTCGTGTTCCAGGAGGACGGGCGTCACACCGTCACGGGATCGGACGGGCGGTTCCGGTTCGAGCGCGTGGCGCCGGGCACCTACCACCTGA
>CAZBIP010000134.1:0-8996 GCA_964491885.1 uncultured Vicinamibacterales bacterium | reverse complement strand
CCAGCCCCTAGCCCCTGGTCCCCGGCCCCTATTTCGCGCTGATGATGACCGTCTTCACGAACGCGTCGCCGATGCTCTCGGACGTCGCGTCCCCGCGCTCGGCCACGGCAAGGTGCACGATGCGGCGCTCGTAGGGGTTGAGCGGCCCCATCTCCTGGGGCGTCCCCGAGGTGACGGCCTTCTCGGCCATGTAGGCCGCCATGCGCCGCAACTCGGCGTCCTTGTCCTGGCGGAAGCCCAGGCAGTCCACCACGACGCGCTGGCCTTCCGGCATCCCGTCCCGGAAGACGGCCGACACGACGTGCTGCAGCGCGTTCAGCGTCTCGCCGCGGCGGCGCACGAGGAACTCGGCGCCCTCCCCGGCCAGGTTCACGCGCAGCAGTTCCGGCGTCTCGGTCACCGCCGCCGAAAGCGTCAAGCCCATGGCCCCGGTGACGGCACTGACGAACTCCACGATGCGGGTGCTGTGGTCGCTGTTCATACGGGACGGCTGCCCTTCTTCGCCGGACGGCGCTCGGCGGCCGGCTGCGGGGGGCGCGAAGGCCCGATCAGCCGGTTCGTGACGTACTGCTGGGCGATGGCGAGAACGTTGTTGAAGAGCCAGTAGAGGTTCAGGCCGCTCGGCGCCCACAGGAACATGACGGTGAAGATCACCGGCATGAACATGAACATCTTCTGCTGCATCGGGTCGGTGCCCGTCTGCGGCGTCATCCTCTGCTGGACGAGCATCGAGACGCCCGTCAGGACCGGCGTGACGTAGAACGGATCGTACGCCGCGAGGTCCTTGATCCAGAACACGAACGGCGCCCCGCGCAGCTCGATCGAGTACGCCAGCATCGAGTAGAACGCGAACAGGATCGGCATCGTCAGGAGCATCGGGACGCAGCCGCTGGCCGGGTTCACGCCGCGCTGCTTGTAGAGCTCCATCAGCTCCTGGTTCATCTTCTGGCGCGCGGGGTCGGCGGCCTTGAGCTTGCCGTAGCGGTCCTGGATCGCCTTGATCTCGGGCTGGAGCTCCTGCATCTTCTTCATCGACATGACGCTCTTGTGCCGGAGGGGGAGGAGCGCCAGGTTGATGAGGAAGGTCAGGGCGATGATCGACCAGCCGTAGTTGCCGATGTACCCGTTCACCCAGTTCAGCGCGTTGAGGAGCGGCACGACGAGCCACGCGAAGATGCCGTAGTCGATCGCCCGCACGAGCTCCCCGTCGAGCCCCTTCAGCACGTCGAACGCCTTCGGGCCGAGGAAGAACGTGGCGTCGACGCCCTGGCCGGGCAGATTGGCGGTGTAGCCGACGAAGGTGTGCAGCGTCTTGCCCTGCGCGTCCTGGGTGCGCCGCGGCGCGTACTCGACGCGGACGTTCCCGGTGCGGGCCAGCACGGCCGACATGAAGTAGTGGTCGTCGACGCCGGCCCAGCGCAGGGCCCCCTCCATGACGGGCTGCTTGTCCAGCGCGGACGCGTCGTAGCGCTCGACCTTGCCTTCGCGGTACAGGTTGGCGCGGGCGCCCATGATGTAGCGGCTGCTCTCGCTCGTTTCGACGTCGCCCGGGCCCGGGCCCATCACGACGGCCACGTTGGCGGGGGCGCCGCCGATGGAGGCGTCGATGACGGCGCGGATCGTGAAGGCCTTGGGATCGACGGTGAAGGCCTTGCGGACGGTCAGCCCGTCGGTCTCGGCGTAGTCGAAACGAACCACGTAGGCGCCGGTCTTCGGGTCGAGGCTGGCGGCGTTGCCGTCGACGAGGAACAGGGCCGCGCTGGCCCGCGCGTCGGCCCCGGCGTCGCCGGTCTTGATGCCGAACGGTTTCGGGTCGTCCTTCAGGCTCTGTGGCACCAGGTCGACGGGGTGGCCAGCCTTGTCCTTGTAGGTCTTCAGCCTCCAGCTCTTCAGGACGGCGCCGCGGTTCGAGAAGACGGCGTGAAGGGTGTCGGTTTCGATGAGGACGTCGCGCTCTTCGGTGTCCGCCACCGCGACGACCGTCAAGGGCGCCCCGGCTGCGGCGGGCGCCGCTGTGAGACCCGGCGCCTGCAGAGCGCCCGGCCCGGCGGGGGAGGAGGCCCCTGGCGCGGCGGCCTGCCCGGCAGCTGGCGCAGCCGATCCCCCGGCCTGCTCGACCACGGCCGGCGCCGGCCGCGGCACCGGTTTCGGCGCGAACGTCGCCTGGTAGAGGTACAGCACCACGAACGACAGGACGACGGCGAGGACGACGCGTTTTTCCATATGGCCCGATCAGGGTCTCTCGTCCGGGTCTCGGTGCGGCCGGCGCGACACCAGCGCGCGCCACGGCCGGCGTTTCGGCACGGGGTCGAACCCGCTGCCGCCGAAGGGCTGGCAACTGGCCAACCGGCGCAGACCCAGCGCAATTCCAGCCGCCGCCCCGTGGCGCTCGACCGCCTCCGCCATGTAGTCCGAACAGGACGGCAGGTAGCGGCACGATCCTGCAAAGAGCGGAGACACCAGCGCCTTGTAGGCCCGCAACGCCCCGAGCACGCCGCGCGACACCGGGCTAGGCGCCACGGGGCCTCCCGGCGCGGCGCTCGATCACGCCCACGTACTCGGCTTCCACGAGGCCGAAGCCAGCCTCGTTCATCTCCCGCTTCGGCACGACGACGATGTCGAGGCCGCCGCCGGGCTTGTGCCGCCTGAACGCCTCCCGGACGAAGCGCTTCGCGCGGTTCCGCTGCACGGCCGACCCGAACTTCCGGGTGGCCGCGATGCCCAGGCGCGGCCGTCCCAGGCCGTTCTCGAGCAGGAACACCGTCATCAGGCGGCCGGACACGCGGCGCCCGCGGTCGTACACCGCGACGTACTCCGCGCGCGTCCGGATGCGCTCGTGGGGACGGAACCGCTCGTCTCGGCCCGACGGCGCTGCGCGATCAGGGGTCGCCCCCCGGCCGGGCGTCACGACCGCCCCTCGGGCTACTCGTCCGAGACGGTCAGGCGCTTGCGCCCCTTCGCGCGGCGCCGCGCCAGCACCTGCTGGCCATCCTGGGTCTTCATCCGTTTCCGGAACCCGTGTGTTTTCTTCCGGTGACGTACGTTCGGCTGAAATGTGCGCTTCATTCGGACACCTTAATCCGCAAGTGACGGAACTTTTCATACTAACTGTCCTCAGGAAAGCCGTCAACTTTTCCCGCGCGGCCCGGCCGTCAAGTGCTATCGTCAGAGGTCCCCTGTGGAAAACTCCAGCCTGGCGTGCCGGGGACTTTTGCACAGGTGTGGAAAAGACTGTGGATATCGAAAGGGGCGAAAGCGCCGAGCCGCCCGGAAAAATGCGGCGTTTCGGCGCCCCTGGCCGGCGATCGGTCGGCAGTGCGGGCCTGGCCGGAGGCGAAGGTTCACAACCTATTGCCTCTTATAGACTTATGGCCAGAAGGGAAGGTCGGACATGGACAGCCAGAACATCTGGGACAGCATCCTTGCCCGGGTCGAAGCCAAGGTCAACCGCCACAGCTACTACACGTGGTTTCACCCGAGTTCGCTCCTGAGCGACTCCAAGGACCTCGTCCGCGTCCGCGTCCCCAACCCGGTTTTTCGCGACTGGCTCACGAAACACTACGCGGGCATCATCACCGAGGCGCTGGCCGAAGTCGGCCGCCCCGGCACCAGCGTCGAGTTCGTGACCGAGGCGCCTGCTGGAGCGCTTCCGACGGCCGAGGAGGCGGCGCCGCCCATCCCGCCCGAGGAGGCCGCGCTCATCGAGGCTGCCGCGGGCCACAGCCTGTCGGGTGACGCCAGGCTCGAGGTGGATGGCGCGCCCTCGCCGGGCGCGTTCTGGGCGTCTCCTCCTCCGGACGCCGCGCCGGGCGTCGGCCTGAACGTGCGCTACACCTTCGAAACGTTCGTCGTGGGCCCCTCCAACCAGTTCGCCGAAGCGGCCTCGCGGGCCGTCGCCGAAGCGCCGGCGCGGTCGTACAACCCGCTCTACATCTACGGCGGGGTGGGCCTGGGGAAGACGCACCTCATGCACGCCATCGGGCACTACGTCCTCAGGAACAACCAGCACTTCAAGCTGACCTACATCTCGACCGAGCGCTTCATGAACGAGATGATCAACGCGGTGAAGACGGACCGCGTGATCGATTTCCGGGAGCGCTACCGGGGCGTGGACGTGCTGCTCGTGGACGACATCCAGTTCCTGGCGGGCAAGGAAGGCACGCAGAACGAGTTCTTTCACACCTTCAACGCGCTGTACGACGCGCAGAAACAGATCGTGCTGAGCAGCGACTGCGCGCCGAACGAGATCCCGTCCCTCGAGGAGCGCCTGCGGTCGCGATTCGCCTGGGGCCTCATCGCGGACATCCAGCCGCCCGACCTCGAGACGAAGGTCGCGATCCTCAAGAAGAAGGCCGACGCGGAGAGCGTGCCGCTGCCGGACAATGTCGCCATCTACATCGCGGAGAAGATCAAGTCGAACATCCGCGAACTGGAGGGCTCCCTCATCCGCCTGATCGCGTTCGCCTCGCTCACGGGGCGCGAGGTGTCGGTCGATCTCGCGCAGGAGGTGCTCAAGAACGTCATCGGGCAGGACGACCGCGCCGTGACGGTGGACATGATTCAGAAGGCGGTGGCGGACTACTACCAGCTCAAGGTCGCGGACATCCGCGCGCGCAACAACTCGAAGTCCGTCGCGCTGCCGCGCCAGGTGGCCATGTATCTCTGCAAGGCGCTGACGCACGCGTCGCTCCCGGAGATCGGCCGCAGTTTCGGCGGCAAGCACCACTCGACGGTGATCCACTCGATCCGCAAGATCGAGGCGCTGCGCAAGAAGGACCGCGATTTCAACAACGTCGTCAACAGCCTGAGCGAGCGCATGCGATGAGGGAGCGGTCCCGGCGGGCCCTTGCACAGCCGTCCACAGGGGCCCCCTGTGGACGGAGCGACGGGCCGCGGTTCCGGGCCGCCGGGCGGGAGGGTTGCGCACGGTACGCCCGCAGGGCGTCAACACCTTTCTACCGGGGCAAGTCCTTGCGGCACAACTGCTTACGTCCCCTTTTCGTGCTTCCCAACACCAGATCCTTACAGTATAATTTCTTGATCTGATCTTCTTCCTGTTCTGGAAGAGATCCCGGGCGTCACACCGGCACGGCCGCGGGGGCGGGACATCATGGAACTGGTCGTTCGCAAATTCGATCTGCTCAAAGAACTCCAGCTCTTCCAGGGCATCGTCGAGCGGAAGAACACGATCCCCATCCTGGCGAACGTGCTGATCGAAGCCAAGGGTGAATCGGTGCGCCTGGCGGCCACGGACCTCGAGGTCGGGCTCCGCGCCGAGTGCAAGGCGTCGATCGCGCGCGCGGGCGCGCTCACCCTGCCGGCGAAGAAGCTGTTCGAGATCGTGAAGGAGCTGCCCGACACCGACGTCCGCATCGAGGAAGAGAAGCACGGCACCGTGAAGGTGGCGGCGGACCGGTTCGAGGGGCGCATCCAGACGCTGCCGAAGGACGACTTCCCGACGCTTCCGGAGATGACGCAAGGCGACGGGGTGGCCGTCAACCGCGGCCTGCTCCGCGAGATGGTGCTGAAGACGCAATTCGCGATCACGGGCGAAGACACGCGGTACTTCCTGAACGGCGCGCTGTTCGTGGTGCAACCCGACCGGATGACGCTCGTGGCCACGGACGGGCACCGCCTGGCCATCGTGACGGCCCCGCGCGAAGGCGACCCGAAGGCTGCGGAGACGCGCACCATCCTCCCGAAGAAGACACTGCTGGAGCTGGGCCGCCTGCTGGCTGACGGCGAAGAGGAGATCCGGTTCGCCCGGGACGAGAGCCACATCTTCTTCGGGATCGACGGGCGCCTGCTGGTCTCGCGCATGATCGACGGGCAGTTTCCCGCGTACGAGCGGGTCATCCCGAGGAACAACGACAAGCGCGTCGAGTTCGAGCGGGATCGGCTCCAGGCCGCGATCCGGCGCGTGGCGCTGCTTTCGAACGAGCGGTCGCGCGCGATCAAGTTCTCCATCGAGCCCGGGCGGGTCGAGATTGCGTCGCAGGCGCCGGAGTTGGGCGAGGCGCGCGAGCAGATTTCCGTGGAATACGGCGGCCCGGCCATGGCCATTTCCTTCAACGCGCAGTACGTGCTCGACTTCCTCGGCGCCGTGGGCACCGACATCGTCGCGGTCGAGTTCAAGGACGACGTGAGCCAGACGATGATGCGGCCCGTCGCGGAAGCTGCCTACGACTACACCTACGTCGTGATGCCCATGAGGGTGTGATGCAGGACGGCGGCGCGGCACGGGATCCACGCGAGGCGGCAGACACGGCATACATGACACCGGCGGACGACATCGGCATGGAGGAGACGCCCGAGGTGCCGGCGGGGGAGAACCTCGTCGGTCCGGGCGGCGCGGACGCCGGGGACTACTCGGCGGACAAGATCAAGGTCCTGGAAGGGCTCGAGGCGGTCCGGAAGCGGCCCGCGATGTACATCGGGTCCACCGGCCCCATCGGCCTGCACCACCTGGTCTACGAGGTGGTGGACAACTCGATCGACGAGGCGCTCGCGGGCTACTGCGACGAGATCCACGTCACGATCCACTCGGACAACTCGATCACCGTGGTCGACAACGGCCGCGGGATCCCCGTGGACATGCATGAGAGCGGGAGGTCGGCGGCCGAGGTCGTGATGACCGTCCTCCACGCCGGCGGGAAGTTCGACAACGACAGCTACAAGGTGTCGGGCGGCCTGCACGGCGTCGGCGTGTCGGTGGTGAACGCGCTCTCGGAGAGCCTCGACCTCGAGATCTGGCGGAACGAGCAGGTCTACCAGCAGACGTTCGAGCGCGGGGAGCCCGTCGGCCGCCTGACGATGACCGGGAAGACGCACCGGCGCGGCACGAAGGTGCACTTCAAGGCCGACGCCGGCATCTTCGAGACGCTGGAGTACTCGTTCGACACCCTGGCGCAGCGGCTGCGGGAGCTGGCGTTCCTGAACCCGGGGCTGCGCATCTCGCTCGAGGACGAGCGGGAGGGCAAGCGCCACGACTTCAAGTACGACGGCGGCATCGTCTCGTTCGTGACGCACCTGAACAAGCACAAGGCGGCGGTCAACGAGAAGCCGATCTACATGCGGGGCGAGAAGGACGGCACCATCGTCGAGATCGCGCTGCAGTGGAACGACGGCTACGCGGAAACCGTGTACTCGTTCGCGAACAACATCAACACGCACGAGGGCGGCACGCACCTGTCCGGCTTCCGCGCGGCGCTGACGCGCAGCGTGAACGCGTACGCCGCGAAGAACGGGCCGGCGAAGGACGCGGCCGAGGGCGTGAGCGGCGACGACATCCGCGAGGGCCTGACGGCGGTGGTCAGCGTGAAGCTTCCGCGGCCGCAGTTCGAGGGCCAGACCAAGACGAAGCTCGGCAACACCGACGTGAAGGGCGTGGTCGAGGCCATCATCAACGACCGGCTCGGCGCGTACCTGGACGAGAACCCGGCGGTCGCGAAGCGGATCGTGTCGAAGGCGGTCGACGCGGCGCGCGCGCGCGAGGCCGCCCGGAAAGCCCGGGACCTCGTGCGGCGCAAGGGCGCCCTGGACAACAGCGCGCTGCCCGGGAAGCTGGCCGACTGCCAGGAGCGCGACCCGGCGCAGTGCGAGCTGTACATCGTGGAAGGGGAGTCGGCCGGCGGGTCGGCCAAGCAGGGGCGCGATCGGCGCTTCCAGGCCATCCTGCCGATCCGGGGCAAGATCCTGAACGTCGAGAAGGCGCGCTTCGACCGGATGCTCGGCAGCGAGGAGATCCGGACGATGATCGCGGCCCTCGGGTGCGGCATCGGCGAGGACGACTTCGACGTCGGCCGCCTGCGCTACCACCGCGTGATCATCATGACCGACGCGGACGTGGACGGGTCGCACATCCGGACGCTGCTCCTCACGTTCTTCTACCGGCAGCTGCCCGAGCTCATCAACCGCGGCCACATCTACATCGCGCAGCCGCCGCTGTACCGGGCGAAACGCGGGAAGGCCGAGACCTACATCAAGGACGACCGCGAACTCGATGCGTTCCTGGTGCGGCGCGGCGTGGAAGGCCGGCAGGTCCGCTTCAGCAACGGCGGCGGCACGGCGGCGGGCGAGAACCTGGAGCAGTTGCTGCAGCGGCTGATCGCGTTCCGCGAGCAACTGCACGCGGCGTCCCGCCGGGGTGTGACCGGGCGCGTGTTGTCGGCGCTCCTGGACCTCGGGGCCCGGGACCGGACGTTTTTCGCCAGCCGAGAGAACGTGGAGGCGCTGGCGGCCGCGCTCGGCGGCGACGGCCGGTCGGTGGCGACCATCCTGGACGAAGAGCACAGCCTGTACCGCCTCGAGATCGAGGAGCGGAACGGGCACGCGCACGCCATGACTGTCGCCGCCGAGGTGGTGTTGTCGAGCGAGTTCCGGGCCCTGTCGGCCACGCACCGCGACCTTCGAGGCCTGTCGTGGCCGGCGGTGGTCGTGACCGACGCCGGGGCCGACACCGGTGACGAAGAAGCGGCGGACGGCGCGATTGAGGGCGAAGGCCGGGCTCGCGAGCAGGCGCCGCCCGGGGCCGCCGCGCCCGAGGCCCTGGCCGCGCGCCCGCGGCCGGGCAAGGGCCGAGAGCCGGACGTCGAAGTGGCCGGCCCGGACGGCCTGATCGAGCACTTCCTCGCGGCGGGAAAACGCGGCGTCGCGATCAACCGCTACAAGGGCCTCGGCGAGATGAACCCCGAGCAGCTCTGGGCGACGACGATGGACCCGGCGGCGCGGACGCTGCTCCAGGTCAGGGCGGAGGACCACACGGAAGCCGACCAGATGTTCACGACGCTGATGGGCGACCAGGTCGAGCCGCGGCGCAAGTTCATCGAGGACAACGCGCTGGATGTGAGGAACCTGGACATTTAGCAGAAGTCAGGAGACAGGAGTCAGAAGACAGAATCGCGGATGTCCCAACGCGGCCATCATTCTGACTCCTGACTCCTGACTCCTGACTCCTGATTCTGCGAGCGGAGAGACAGAGCGAAGCCGAATGGACA
>CAZBIP010000133.1:6913-9047 GCA_964491885.1 uncultured Vicinamibacterales bacterium | reverse complement strand
CGAAGCCGACGGGCCGCGGCGGCATGGGCGGCGGGTTCGGCGCGACGCAGGCGCAACCGGCCTATCCGACCTTCGGCGGCGTGGCGCCGGCCGCGGTCGGCGAGTACGCGGTCGAGGTGTCACGCGGCGGCGTCACATCCACGAGGAAGTTCCAGATCCTCGAGGACGTCTGGTTCGATCGGATGTACTGACCCGGGACTCGGGATTCGGGGCCCGGGACTCGGGGCTCGGCCTGCCGCGCCGAAGCCGGCCCTTCGACGGGCGCAGGGCGGACGGTCAGGCCGTGTGGCGAAGGCGGGGCTCGGGGCTTGACCCTCGGGGGTGGGGTGTCTCTCGATTGACACAGGCTGGGCCGGGCCGTATAGTCGAGCCGGCTTCGTTCGACCCTCCTGCAGATTGGCGGCCCCCGGATGCCCGAGAGCGTCCACGCCACGCTGAGCGCGCCGTCTCCGCCCCTCGACGGTGTACCCGTCGAAAAACTGGCGTTTCCCGAGGATCTGTTCGTCATCCCGGACGGTCCGGCCTACCTGCTCTACGCGCCCCAAACCGTCGCCGTCGCGCGCGTGAACGGCGCGACGGTCCGCCTGCTCGGGCGGGTGAAGGCTGGCACCGACGTATTCGCGTCGCTGCCCGAAGCCGTCCTCGACGAACTCGTCGCCGCCGGCATCCTCGTCGGCCGGCGCGAGGCAGCCGAACGCGTCGTGTTCCCTCGCAAGACGGCCTACGACCCGGGAGGCCTGACGCTGGTGCTCACGACCAGGTGCACGATGGCGTGCACCTACTGTTACGCGAGCGGCGGCGCGCACCCGAAGGCCATGCCGTGGGAAATCGCGAAGGCCAGCATCGACTGGATGCTCGACCACGCGCGAAACGCCGGGCGGAACCAGGTGTCCCTGATGTTCCACGGCGGAGGCGAGGTCACCACGGCCCGGGTCCTGCTGGAGCAGTGCGTGTCCTACGCACGGGCGCGGGCCCGGACGATGGGGCTCGAGGTCATGACGAGCGCTGGCTTGAACGGGGTCATGCGCGGACCGCTGCTCGAGTGGGTGATGGCGAACATCGACAATGCCACCATCTCTCTCGACGGACTGCCCGAGGTGCACAACGCCCAGCGGCCGCTCGTCACGGGAGGCGCCTCGTTCCCGGTGGTCGCGGCGGCCCTCCGCCGCATGGACGAGGCCGGCTACCACTACGGCCTCCGGGCCACCGTCACGCGCGCCAGCCTCGACCGGATGGTGGAGTCGGTGGACTTCATCTGCCGCACCTTCAAGACGCACTTGATTCACGTCGAGCCGGTCTTCCAGGTGGGCCGCGCGCTCGACAACGACCTCGGCTTCCCGGACCCCGACCTCTTCGTGGCGGCCTTCAGAGCGGCAGGCGCCGTGGCGGCTTCCCACGGCCGTGAACTGAAGTACTCCGGCGCTCGATTCGGGGCGGTCACGAACAAGTTCTGCCAGGTCTGCGACGACCTCCTGGCGGTTTCCCCGGACGGTCACGTGACCGGATGTTACGAGGTCGGCGAACTGGACGATCCACGGGCAGGCACGTTCTTTTACGGCCGCGTGAACCCGGCAACCGGCGAGATCGAGCTGGATGAGGCGAAGCTCGGGGCCCTCAGGACGCTGAGCGTGGAACACAAGCCGGGCTGCGCCGACTGCTTCTGCAAGTGGACGTGCGCCGGCGAGTGCGCGTCGAAGCTCGCGCTGGCCGGGAATGCCTGGGACCCCGCAGGCAGCCCGCGTTGCGCCGTCAACCGGGAACTCACGCTCGATCAGATGCGCGACTACCTCGCGCGAGGAGGCCGCTGCCCCCGCCCGCCGGAGGCGCCGTGAACAGCCCGGCCCCTCTGCCCTACTCCCGGCGCCGGGAAATCGGGCCATGGTTCGCCGCAGGCAGCCCGCTCGATGGGAAGGAGGTCTATCGCTGCCTGCGTGAGGACCGCGAGGATCGGCGCTGGCTCGAGCCCTACACGGTCTACGTCCACGTACCCTTCTGCACGACGATCTGCCGCTACTGCGCCCTGTACACCACGCGGCTCCCTCGCCAGGCCGGGCCCGTGCTCGACGGGTATCTCGAGTCGGTCACCCGGGTGATCGAGGCCGGTCCCGGCAAGGTGCTGGCCGGCCTCACCAAA
>CAZBIP010000133.1:0-6876 GCA_964491885.1 uncultured Vicinamibacterales bacterium | reverse complement strand
GCCGCCGACGACGGTGCACTTCGGCGGCGGCACGCCTCTGACGCTCGGTCTCCCCCGCCTCTCGGCCCTGGTCCGGACGCTGCGGCGCGCGTTCGGTTCGTCTGCACGCTGCGAGTGGGCCATCGAGACCACGGTGTCGTCGCTCGACGCGGCCGCCCTCGACGCCCTTTCGTCGCTCGAGTTCCGGCGCATTCACCTGGGCATTCAGACCCTGGACGACGACACGCGCCGCAGGATCGGCCGGCGCGAGCCGTCGGCCGCGGCGCTCCGCCTGGTCCGGGAGCTGATCGCCAGGGGATTCTTCCCGTCCGCGGATCTGATCATCGGCCTCGAGGGTGCGGGCCCGGGCGTGGTCGAATCGGACCTGCGCCAACTCCACGAGGCGGGAATCCGGATGTTCTCGGTGTGCGAGCTTCGCGGTCGGGCTGGCCAGGCGCCGACGCCCGGCGAGGAGCGGGAGCGCGAGCGCCGCCACCGCGATCTGTGGTCGGTCATCTGGGCCTTCATGGGCGAGGCCGGGTTGCAGCAGATTCACCTGGGTCAGTTTGGACGGAGCCAGGCCGACAATCTGTACTACACGCACCCGGCCAGGGGCGAGAACTGCGTGGCCCTCGGCCCGTACGCTCACGGCTCAGCGGGCGACGTGTACTACGGCAATCTCCTGCTCGAGCCGTACCTGACGGCGGGCCGCTCGGGCTCCTCACCGATTGCGCACGGGGTCCGATACGGGGCGGCCGAGCGCCCGGTCCTGCGTCTCGAGCGCGACCTCCTCACCAACCGGGTCAACTCGACGCTGCTGGACGATGTGGCGGCCGGCTACCCCGACGCGTTCCCGCCGCTCGTGCAAAAGTGGCTCGCGAGCGGCCTGCTCGTCGAATCCTCGCGGCCCGGCTCCTTCACGCTGTCGCGCGAGGGCAGCTGGTTCGTCGGCAACATGGTGGAGGATGGCCGCGCCATGCGGGCCGCGCCCGCCCACGGCCGGCACGTCGCGCACGCGGGCCGCCTGGCTCGGCACGCGTCCTTCCTGGTTCCCGTCCTCGACCGGTGGCTGCTGCACTCGCCGCTGCACGGCGTGACGGCGCTCGTCAATTCCGGCGCGGCGCGCGAACTGCGGCGCGGCGCCAGCTCCTCGGGCGGCGGCGTGCTCGGCGAGATCCTCGGCGTGCTGCGGCGGCCGCCATCGAACGCGCCAGGCCCGCCCGAAGGCGAGGTCTGTCCGTCGCTCCTGGGCCTGATCCCGACGCGGGGCTGCAACCTGGCCTGCGGGTACTGCGGTTTCGGCGGGCACGCCTCCGATCGCACCTCGATGGATCCCGCCGTCGCCGTCGCCGCCGTCGATTGGACGGCCCGCCGTCTGAGCGAGGCCGGCAGACGCGACTTCCGGTTGCACTTTTTCGGCGGCGAGCCGTTCCTGGCGCCCGACCTCGTGGCTGTCGCCGTGCACCGGGCGCGGAGCGTGGCCGACCGCTACGGTGTCGCCCCCTACATCGACGCGTCGACGAACGGCGTCTTCGATGACCCCATCTGCGAGTTCGTCGGGGACTACTTCAACGGGATCGCCGTCTCGCTCGACGGGCCGGCCGAGATTCACAACCGGCTGCGATCGCGATCGGGCGGCAGGGCGACGTTCGACGACGTGAACCGGACGGTCACGCGCCTTGGCGAGATGCCCGTCGAACTCGGGCTGCGCGCGTGCATCACCGAACTCTCGGCTGGCGACATCGAATCCATCGTCCGCTGGATGATCCAGGCCTACGGGCCATCTGTCGTCAACCTGGAGACGCTGACGCCGAACGCGGAATCCGAGCGCGCCGGTTTGAGGGCGCCCGATCCGTACCGGTTCGCGGCGGGGTGCGTCGCCGCCTGCAAGACGGGCGAGGAGCACGGGGTACCGGTCGTGTACTCCGCCGCGGAGCGACGGACTCCACGGCTGTCCTTCTGCCCGGTTGGCACCGACGCGCTCATCGTGTCGCCCGGCGGCCGCATCAGCGCCTGCTACCTGCGGCCTTCGGACTGGCAGGCCCGCGGGTTGGACCTCGACGTCGGCCGTGTCGAGGGCGACGGCACCGTGCGGATCGACCGGGCCGCCCTCGCGAGCACGAGGGCGCTGCCGCTTCGGAAGCCCCGCTGCTCGCGCTGCTTCTGCCAGTGGACGTGCGCCGGCGGGTGCCACGTCAACGAGACGTTCCCGGGCTCCAGCCCCGGGTATTCGCCGTTCTGCGTGCAGACGAGAATCGTCACGGCCTGTCTGCTGCTCGGCGACGCCGGGTGCAGCGAGATGGCGGACGCCCTGCTCGCGGATCGGCGCGCGCTCGAGCGCCTGGCGCACCACGAGTGGGATCCGATCGACCATGTCGGCCGCGAACGCCCGGCCGCCCTGGCCGGATTCGCGGATGAGGCCGGCGGCCTGCGTTCCCGTGTCGAGGCCCTGCGGGAGGCTTCGGTGTGAAGCGCTGCCGCGCGGCACCGGGCGTGCACTGGCTCGTGGCGCGGACCAGCCTCACGGTCGTGGATCGCCACGGCGCGTCGCGCCGGATCGCGTACCCCGAGGCGGCCGTGTGGGACTTCCTGGTCCGCGGCCACTCGCCAGCCGATGCGTCGAGCCTCGTGGCGGCAGTGGCCTCGCTGGATCCGGCCGGTGCCGCCGAGTTGGTCCGGGCGTCAATCGAACGATGGGTCGCGTGCGAGTGGCTCGAGGAGGCGTAGGCGCGTGGCGAACATCTCCATCACGCTGGCCTGCAACCGCGACTGCGCATTCTGCTTCGCGCGCGCGGCAGCGGCTGTCGCGCCCGGGCCGTCTTCTCATATGCCGCTCCAGCGGTTCGAGGCCGCGCTCGACTTCCTGGCGCGGTCGGGCATCCCGGAGGCGCGCCTCCTCGGCGGAGAGCCGACGCTCCACCCGGGGTTCGGGCGCATGGTCGACATGGTCGCTGCGCGCGGCGCGAGCCTCGTGCTGTTCTCAGGCGGGGTCGTCCCGGAGGCCGTTCTGAAGCGCCTCGAATCGCTTCCTGCATCCTCGGTGTCGGTGCTGATCAACACCCGCCCCCCGCTGGAAGGCCGGCCGCTCGAGCCAGCCCGGCTCGACGAGGTCTGCAGGCGCCTCGGCGCGCGCGCCATGCTTGGCGTCACGATCGACTCGCCCTCGATTCGCCTCGATCCGCTCGCCGACGTCATCGACGCGTACGGCTTGCACCGCCGCGTGCGCCTCGGCCTGGCTCAACCCTCGGCTGGCAATGGCCACGCGTATCTCCACCCGAGGCACTACGCCGAGGTCGGCCGACGGGTGGCTGGCTTCGCCGGCGTCGCGCGGGCGCGGGGCATCGGCCTGGAGTTCGATTGCGGTTGGGTTCCATGCATGTTCCCGGACGGGGATCTCGATCCGCTCGGACAATCTTCCAGCGACATCGGCCGCCGGTGCGGCCCCATCCTCGACCTCCTGCCTGACGGCCGCTTCGTGTCGTGCTACCCGCTGGCGGGGCTCGGCTCGCTCTCTCTCGAGCCGGGCCTCGACGCGCCGCGCGCCCGGGCGTACTTCGAGGCCAGGCGGGCCGAAGCCGGGCCGTGCTTCGTCAGGCCCGAGTGCGACACGTGCGAGCGGCGGCTGGCGGAAACCTGCGGTGGCGGGTGTCTGGCGGCGGCGCTTCTCCGTCGGCGGCCGTCGAATGGCGCGCGCGACTCGGCCGGAGGGACGCGTGGCTGTTGACGCGTCGTCGAACGGCGCGCGTCGCCTGCACAAGACGCTTCCGATCTTCCGCCTTGCGGGAAGCGGGGACGCGGTCTTCTACGCTCCCGGGTACCCGCTGCTCGTGCCGGAGACATGCGCGTCAGAGGTTGAGGAAGCCGTTGTGTCCGGAGCGCCGGCTCCGAAGCCCGAGGCCGACGCGGCGGCACGCCGGCTCGAGGCGCGCGGCCAGGCCGCGCTCCGGGCCTGGCGCGCGCTTTCCGAACGGCCGTTCGAGCCCGAGTGCCTGACACTCGTCCTGAGCAACCGCTGCGATCTGGCGTGCGAGTACTGTTACTCCGCGGCGGGGCGGGATCGCGCCGGGCTGCCGCCTGCGGTGGGACGTCCCGGCTGCGTGGCGATGCCCCAGGACCCCGCTGGTCATCGGACGCTCTCCGAGACTGCAGCCGGCCAGGCCATGCGTGCCGTCGCGCGACGGTGCGCGGCCGCGTCGAAGCCGTTCGTACTCGTGTTCCACGGCGGCGGCGAGCCGACCATGGAGTGGGAGTTGCTCGTACGCCTCCAGGCCCTGGCCGCGAGGACGGCCATCGAGGCCGGAACGCCCCTCTGGACGCACGTGTCCACGCACGGCGCCATCGACGAGGACCGCGCGCGCTGGCTCGCCGGGCACATCGATGACATCGGCCTGTCGTGCGACGGGCCTCCGGAGATCCAGGACGTGCAACGTCCGCAGCCCGATCCCTCGCGCGGTCGTGGCACGAGCGCCCTCGTCGAGCGCACCGCGAGGATCCTGGCCGAAGCCGGCACGGACTTCACGGTGCGGGCAACGGTCACCCCCGCCACCATCGACCGCCAGCACGACATCGTCGAGTACGCGTGCGCGACGCTCGGGGCCAGGCGGGTGCGCCTCGAGCCGGTCCATCGCGGCGGGCAGGCGGGCGGCCGGCACTTCCTCCCGGGCGATGCCGAGCGGTTCTTCCAGCAGTACGCCCAGGCGGCCGAAGCCGCGAGGCAGTCCGGATGCGAGATCCATACGTCGGGCGCGCGGCCAGGCGACATTCACGGCCCGTACTGCAACGTGCTGCGGAACGTGGTTCAGATGGGGCCCGACGAGACGCTGTCGGCCTGTTTCGTCGACAGCGTTCGGGTTCCGGCCGATGCGGGCCGCCCGCCGCTGGGTGCGGTCGGCTCGGAAGCGGACGGCCTGGTCATCGACGTCCAACGGGCCGCGGAACTGCGTCGGCGCGCCGCGGCCGTGCCAGAGCGGTGTGTCTCCTGCATCAACGTGTGCCACTGCGCCCGCGGCTGCCCCGATGTGTGCGTGGCGGCCGACGGCGGCGGGCGCGAGATGCCGGACGGTTTCCGGTGCCGGCTGCAGCGCCAGCTCTCCGCCTGGTCGATCCGCGAGGCCGCGCGGCGTCAGGTGCCGTCATGAAACGGCGGCGGTTCTTTCAGGCTGCCGTGGGGGACGGGCTCGGGTTCCTCGAGGAGATCGCGGGTCGGCCGCAGTTGCGGCTGAAGGATCTGTGGGAGTGCCCTGAGGAACGCTTGCTGGCAGTCCGGCCGATGTTCGTCGCGGGCGCGACGGTCTTCGCCGACCGCGATCGGATGTTCGGGAGGCGCGGACGCCTCGAGCCCGTCGATCTCTACGGATTGGACGAACCTGGCACCTTTGTGCTGTGCCGCTTCGACGGGCGGTCCCCGCTCGCGGGCATCGCCGATGAACTGTCGACCGCGCGAGGGTGGGAGTCCGCGCGCGCGGAAGCGTACGTGAAGGACGTATTCCTGCGACTCGTCGTCCTGGGGCTGTGCACGCCGGCGCACCCGATGGGCGACAGTGGCGATGCCGCGATTCGCGATGCCGATGTTTCACGTGGAGGCCATCATGAGTGACGAGCGTGAGTTTCGGTCCGACGGCTCGACTGCGCCGGCGCCCGGCGATCGTCTCGGTTCGATCGCGCCGGACGACACGCAGGAAAGCGTCCCAGTCGTCTACGGCGTCGCCACGCCTGGCGGCGGACGGAGGGGTTTCCTGAAGGCGCTTTCGCACGGCGTGGTGGCGGCCGGCTCCGCCGCCGCGCTGACGTCCTGCGGCGGTGACGGCGACGGCGGCTCACCCAGCAGCCCGAGTCCGGCTGCGTCGACCTACACCCTCTCGGGCTCGGTCACGTCGTCGTCAGGCGGAGCGATCAGCGGCGCCACCATCGAAGTGCTCGATGGCTCGAATGCCGGCAAGTCGACCACCACCAACAGCAGCGGCAGCTACAGCCTCACCGGGCTCGTGTCGGGCGGGTTCACCGTGCGCGTCAGCGCATCCGGCTACACTCCGATGACGAGGGGCATCAGTCTGACCTCGAACTCCACACAGAATTTCTCGTTGCCGGTCGTCGCGCAGGCGACGTTCACGATGGCCGGCGTCGTCAGCAACAAGAACACGGGCCGGGGCATCGGCAACGCCACGGTGCGCGTGCTCGACGGTCCGAACGCGGGCAAGTCGGACGGCTCGGACGGGAACGGGTATTACTCGGTTCCTTCGCTCGTGCGCGGCGGGTTCACGGCGCAGGCGTCCGCTTCGGGGTTCCAGTCGCTCGAGAAGCCCGTCGGGATCGACGGCGACACGCGCGTTGACTTCCAGTTGACGCCGGTGTCGGGATCGCCGTGCAGCTGCGAGCCCGTCTGCACCTGCAACCCGGTGTGCACCTGCAACCCGGTGTGCACCTGCAATCCGGTCTGCTCGTGCGTGTCGTACTCGTCCTGCTCGTGCCAGTCGTACGGCCACTACTGGTACCCGAGCTAGCGTCGGGCCCCGCGAACGCCATGCCTCCCCGCCGCCTCCGCTGGGGGCGGCGTGGGGGTGGCCCGCGCCGTGAGCGGCCCGTCCGTGGTGCGGCCGGCACTGGACACGCGCCGCCCGTGCCGGTAGCATAGCCGCCGGCGCCTGCCAGCGCCCACCGTGTCCTATCCGCCCGGGTCCGGGCCGATCTGCTCCACGGCACGCGCGCTCGTCGACTCGTTTCGGGCCTCCGCCCTCATGGTCGAAATGTTGGGTCGCCCCCTGTTTCGTCACCTGCTCGCCCTGGCAGGTTACCTGGCCGTCACGGTGGCCTTCATGTGGCCGCTGCCGGCTCACCTGTCTACGAACCTGACCGGGCCTCCGACAGGCGACACGGGCGTCTACGTCTGGAACGTCTGGC
>CAZBIP010000132.1:0-9145 GCA_964491885.1 uncultured Vicinamibacterales bacterium | reverse complement strand
TGCTGGTGACCACCGACCAGCACCTCCCATACCAACAGAACCTGACAGGGCGCCGGCTCGCGGTCCTGATCCTCCCGACCACGAGTTGGCCGATGCTCAAGAAGCGCGTACTCGACGTGGAGGCTGCTCTGGTCACGATCGCGCCCGGATCGGTCGTGCGGCTGCCTGCGGCGTCGTGAGGGTGCTCGGCCAGACGCCGGACGCCTCGGGTGCGCTCCGGCCTCACTCCCGACGTACTCCGTCGCGCATGAAAAGCGCGTGCATGTCGGCGTCCAGTTGCTTCATGCGCTTTCGCGCAGCCACCGCTGCCGGGTCGTCCCGTCGGAAGGAGACGGTGCATCGCAGGCATGCCCAGAATTCGCGCCCGCGTTCGTCGTCATCCTGGGAGTCAACGACCACGGGTGCCAGCTCGGACAAGTCCGCCGGCGGGACCGACCAAAGATGGCGCAGCGCCCCGAGGCAGGCCAGCCAGACGGAACTGTGATCCTCCGCGAGCAGGTCAACGAGGCGATCGTCATAGAAATCCCCCGGAGAAGGATCGCACCCATCGAGCAATGCGTCGCGCAGCAACGCTCCGGCTTCGGCGGCGAGACGTTCGTCGGACAGCGCGGCCGCGCACAGGCGGTTCGTAAGCGGCGCCAGCATCGCCGGTGCCGCCTGGACAAGCTCCGTCGGGGCGTGACGATCGAGCAGTCGAGACAGCCCACCATCGCAGATCAATTGCTGGAGATGCGGAAGCACGCTGAGGTCACGACGCAGCGTCAGCCACTGGGCCACGACGACGGGCAAGGGGCGATCCCAGAAGTCCGCATCGCCGACCACATCCAGTGTGGCCAATTCGCGCGTGCTGGTCGACGGTCCTTCGAGGGAGACCAGTGCGTCGCGGTGGCGGCGTGCGTCTTCAAACCGACCACTCGCAAGCGCGGCCTCGATCTGTCCGACTAGCTCACGCTCCGCGGTGAGCAGCCCGAGTTGGCCAGGGAGCACCTCCGCGAAGGTCGCCTCGCTCTCCTCGTCGACGACGCCCGCTTTGTCCAGGTCCAACTCCAGCGCGTCGACGTCCGGATAGTCGAATTCCGGCAACCACCGTTGCTTCATCGTTCCGTCATTTCAGTTGCCGGTCACCTGATGCCGACAGCCGCCATCGTCCGGCCGCTGCCTGCCGAGCGTCTCGGAAGGTCGGGCCTGGCTGTTTGACCGAACCGTGCGGCTTCCACGGACGCACCGTAGACCGTTGTTCGCTGTTCAAGCGTAGACCAAGCGCGGGGAACACTCCAATGGCCGTTGACCTGGCCGGCGGAGAGATGCTCTGAAACCCTGTCAAGCACGATTTTCGCTGGGGGCAATCTGGGGGTTCACCGCGGCAGTGGACAGGAATCAGAGGATCGGCAGAATTCGAAAACGCCGTAAGTCCCTTAGAATCAGTGCCCGCAACGGGTTCGACTTCCAGGCGCTTCCGCCATTCGACTCACCCGCGGCTTACCGACGATGGCTCGCGGGTTCGCTCGTGACGGGCCTCACGGCCCGCCGCGTCTCGGTCGAGTGGCGTCCTGAGCGAGCGCCGGGATGTGAGCGAGCCGAAGGGCGCGTCTAGCCAGCAGCGTCGGAGTAGGTCATGGCGCTCGGCGCCTCTCGGCACTTCGTCCACATCGTCTCCTGTTCTGACGGCACGCTCTACGTCGGTTCGACATCTGACGTGCTGGAGCGCGGGCGTGTGCACAACGAAGGACGTGGGCCGAGATACACGGCGGCCCGGTTGCCGGTGCGCGTGGTCTATTCCGAAGGGCACGAGTCTCGGTCTTCCGCCCGGCAGCGCGAGGTCCAACTCAAGCGCTGGTCACACGTCAAGAAGCAGGCCCTCGCCGACGGACATCTGAACAGACTGCACCGACTGGCCAGACGGCACCAGTGCGGAATCAAGCTGAACGGAAGTGGCCCTCGGCCCGCAAGCGCGAATCCCAACTCAGGCGCTGGACACAGACAGCCAAGGAGGCGATCATCGCGGCTGGCGCGCGGCGTACGATTGCGGAGGTCGTGCGGCACCTGCGTCCCTGAGGCCGGATCGGGGAGACGACCCACGTGAGGAACCGCCATGCCTGAACATCGAATCTTCGCGATGCCCTTCGCCAGGGTCTACCCGCTGTACGTTCAGAAGGCCGAAGCCAAGCACCGGACGAAAGCGGAAGTGGATCAGATCATCTGCTGGCTGACCGGCTACGATCTGGCGGGGCTGCAGCGGCAAGTCGAGACAGGCGCCGACATCAAGACGTTCTTCGCCCAGGCCCCGGCCATGAACCCGAACATGTCGCTCGTCACCGGCGTGGTGTGCGGCGTTCGAGTGGAGAACGTCGAAGATCCGCTGATGCGGACGCTCCGCTGCCTGGACAAACTGATCGACGAACTCGCCCGGGGCAAGGCGATGCAGAAGATCCTGCGGACGTAGCCGCCTCGCGCCCGTACGAGCCGAGGCCCGCCTGGACCTCGAGCAGGGTGGGAACCAGGGAGAATGCGGGTTCACCGATGCGCTCGGCAGATACCGGGCGGTGGGCTCCTGAGGTGCGGCCGGAGCGCAGCACGCCGCCGGTGCCTTAGAATGAGTATCGCACTCAGGTCCGGCGCCCGGTCGAAGACCGCGCCCTTGCGGGCCCGTCAGTCGCTGCACCCTGAGAGAATGAGGAATCGATGACCAGACGATCCGCGATCGCCAGCCTGCTTGTCGCCGTCGCAGCGGCGGCCCTTCTCGCCGGCCCCGTCCTTCAGGCGGGAAGCGAGCGCATCAACTACACCGACATCAACAAGATCAAGGCCGAGGGCCTGCAGAACTCGCAGGTCATGGACCTCGCCAGCTGGCTGACGGACGTGTACGCGCCTCGGCTGACCGGGTCGCCGGCCTTTCTGAAGGCCGCCGAGTGGACGGCGGCGAAGATGAAGGAGTGGGGACTGGTCAACGTGAAGATCGAGCCGTGGGTGAACAAGAACGGCTTCGAGCGCGGCTGGACCAACGACAAGTTCTACCTCGCGGCTGTCTCGCCGGAGCGGTTCCCCATCCCCGGGACGCCAACGGCGTGGACGCCCGGTACCGAGGGCCCCGTCAGCGGCGAGGTCGTGATGGTGACGGCGACGGGTGAGGCGGAATTGGCGGCGTACAAGGGCAAGCTTCGCGGCAAGTGGGTGCTGACGCAGGCCGCGCCCGACGTGGCGGCGTATTGGAAGCCGCTGGCGACGCGCTACACCAACGAGGAACTCGCGGAACTCGAGGCGTGGCCGGCCCCGCAGGCCGAACTGGGCGTGGCCGCCCCGGGCGCCGGACGGATGGGCGGCCCCGGCCCGGGTGCCGCGCAGGCAGCCGCGAGGCCGGGTCAGCCGCAAGCCGCCGGGCGCATGGGCGCGCCCGGTCAGCCTGCCGCAGCCGCCCCCGCGGCCGCCGGGCAGGCGCAAGCCATTCCGCCAGCCGCCGTGCAAGCCATGATGCGCGGCACCGCGGCCGCAGCCGCCCGCCACGCGTTCTTCAAGGCCGAAGGCGTGCTCGGCATCTTCACGACGACCCCGCGGGGCCACGGCATCTACACGATCGGCGGGAACCGCGCCGCCGATCCGGCCGCAACCGTGCCCGCCATCTCGATCGCCGCCGAGCACTACGGCCGTCTCGCGCGGATGATCGCGAAGAACGTCCCGGTCGTCCTCGAGGCCGACATCCGGAACACGTTCACCCCCAACCCGCCGGTCTTCAACGTGGTTGGCGAGATCCCCGGGACGGACAAGGCGGACGAGATCGTCCTGCTCGGCGGCCACTTCGACACGTGGCACGCGTCGCCCGGCGCCACCGACAACGCCGTCGGGACGGCCGCGATGCTCGAGGCGCTGCGCATCCTGAAGGCGACGGGCGTGCCGCTCCGCCGCACGGTGCGCGTGGGCTTGTGGGGCGGCGAGGAGCAGGGGCTCCTCGGGTCGCGCGAGTACGTGGCGGCGCACTTCGCGAGCCGCCAGGCGTCGACTGCGGCTCCGGGCGCGCCGGCGCAGGGAGGCCGCGGTGGCTTCGGCGGCCCGCAGGGTCCCCTCGAGCTCAAGCCCGACTACGACAAGCTCTCGGTGTACTTCAACATCGACAACGGCACCGGGGCCCTCCGCGGCGTCTACCTCCAGGGGAACGATGCCGTCGCGCCCATCTTCCGTGAGTGGATGGAGCCGTTCCGCTCGCTTGGGATGACCACGCTGACCGTCAGGAACACCTCCGGCACCGACCATCTGGCGTTCGACGCGGTGGGTCTGCCGGGGTTCCAGTTCATCCAGGACGAGATCGAGTACGACACGGTCACGCACCACACGAACATGGACACGTACGAGCGGCTCCAGCCGAACGACGTGCGGAAGATGGCGACGATCGCCGCCGGCTTCGCGTACCTCGCGGCGAACCGCGACGACAAGCTGCCGCGCAAGCCGTTGACGGTGCCGGTGGCAGGGCGCGCGGGGAGGTAGCGGGCTCTCGGCACCCGCAATTCGGGGACACGGAGGGCCGGCCGGGTGTATCACCCGCCGGCCCCTCTCGCATCAGGCGGCGCCCTCGGGCAGTTCCTGGATTCTGGCTCCTGACTTCTGCCTACTTCCGCTCCTCGACCCGCGCCCCGTCCGTCACCTGGTCTGACGGGTACGCGATGACGAGGGCGCCGGCTTCGAGCCCGCCGAGCACCTCGGCTTCCGTGTCGTTTCGCTGCCCGATCGTCACGATGCGCAGCCGGGCCGTGCCGTCCTGCACGCCGAACACCGCCCACTCGTCGCCATGCCGGAACAGGCTGCTCGTGGCAACCCTGAGCACATCCGGCTGCTGCCAGACGATGACTTGCGCTTCGACGCGGTAACCGTCGCCGAGCGATGCCCACTGATCGGGAGGGTCGCTGAAGGCAAGCACCACCCACACGCGCTGTTCCTCGACGCCCAGGGCGGACACCTTCATGAACCCCGAGGGCTCGACGCGCACGACCTTGGCGTTCAAGGGCGTCCCTCCGCCCCACCGATCGATGAGCGCCGGCATGCCGGGCGTGATGCGGACGGCGTCGGTCGAGAGGAAGTCGGCCACGACCTCGAGGCCGGTCGGGTCAGCCACCTCGACGAGGGGCTCGCCCTGGGTGACGGCAGCCTCGCTCTCGCGCAGGCGGCGCAGAACCACCCCGGTGATCGGTGAACGCAGCGTCACGGTGCGGCTCGCCGCTCCAGGGCGGCCGTCGTAGAGCGCGGCCCTGGCCAGATCTACGTCGCGGGCTGCGGCCTCGACCGCGGCCTCCGACCCCTCGAGGGCGCGAGCCCGCACGCGTGCTGCGACCTCCGCGGCTTCGCGCTGCTGCGCGGTCGCCAGGCCGTTCGCGTGGAGGTGCCCGGTCCGAGTCGCCTCGGCGAGGGCGTGCTCGTGCGCCACGCGCGCCTCGTCCCGCCGTGCCTTCGCGCCGGCCAGGTTCGCGAGGGCCACCTGCACCTGCGCCTCGGCGGCGGCTCGCGTTCGCGCATCGAGCAGCACAGGCGCACCCGGCAGGAGCGTCGCCAGCACCGTCCGGCCGGCTACCACCGGGTCCCCGGGCTGGTGCTCGATCCTCAGCACGCGCCCCGCCGCCGGCGCGGACACGACGAACCGCTCCCGCACGCGCGTCCGGCCCTCGTGGTCGAGGGTGACGCGCAGCGGACCGCGTGCGGCGGCCGTCATGTCGATCATCAGCGGCGGCTCGCGGAGCGCTGCGGCGAGCGCCGCCGCGGCGGCCACTCCGACCATCCCCCAGACCCACAGGCGCTTCCTGGATGCGGTGTTCATGGGCTACTCCCGGATCTTCAGCACAGCGACCAGGTCCAGCCGGTCGAGGCGCCGCCTCACGATGAGCGCGGACACGACGGTCGCGGCGGTGCTCGTCGCCGCCGCGAGCGCGTATGTGCGCGGCAGGATGACGAACGGCAGCCGCCACAGCTCGGTCTCGAGGATCGACATCATGCCGGACGCCAGGCCGTAGCCCGTCAGGCAGCCGGCGGGAAGCGCAATCATCGTGACGACGGCCAGTTCGCCGAGCAGGATGTACGAGATCTCCGTTCTCGTGAAACCGATCACGCGCAACGTCGCCAGCTCGCGGCTGCGCTCGGCGAGCGAGATGCGCGCGTTGTTGTAGACGACGCCGAACGCGATGATGGCGGCGAAGAGCATGAAAAGCGCGATCATCTGCTTCGTCATCGCGTTGAACGTGGCGTCGAGGTTTTCTTTGGCGGCGGCGTTCAGCAGGACCCCGGCCACGCGGGGCGTGGCCTTCAGGGTCGTGTACAGCGCGTCCTCCCGGGCGGCGTCCACCCGCAGGTATGCCCCGGAGAGCGTCGGGCCCTCCCGCATCAGGGCGTGAAGCGATCCCGACTCCATGTACGCGTTCATGCCCAGGAACTCGTCGGCGACGCCGGCGAGGCGGACGCGCGCGTCCCGGCGCTCGCCCTCGAGCAGTTCCACGGTGACCAGGTCGCCCGGCCGCGCGTCGAGCGCCTTGGCGAGCGCGCCCGACAGCAGGAGGCCGCCGGGCGGTATGGGCACGACCCGCGACGGCGGATCGATGACGCGGCTGAGGCGTGCGTTCAGGTCCGCGCTCAGGATCGACGTGTGACGGGACCGGTGGCCGTGGCGAAGGCGCGCCGGCACGGCCCGGAAGGGCTCGGCCGTCATCACACCCGGAAGCCGGCGCAGGTCGTCCAGAGCGCCGCTCGATGTCGGGAGCGCAAAGGACACCATGAGATCGAAACGCTGCGCGACGCCGAACTGCGTCTCCATCGCCGCGTTCAGCGCGTCCATCGTGAACGCGCCCACGACCATCAGGGCCGTGGCCAGCCCGATGCCGGTCACCGAGAGCGCCGTCCGGCCCGGATGCCGCTGGATGGCGCGCAGGATGATGCGGCTCGGCTGCGAGAGGAACCGCCCGACTCCCGTTCGCTCGGCCACACTCACGCCGTAGCGGGCAGGCCGCTCGGGGCGCATCGCCTCTGCGGGAGCCATCCGGACGGCCCGCCACACGGCCCCGGCTCCTCCACACGCGGCGGCCGCGAGGCCGACGGACACGGACTGGACGATGACGGCCGGCTGCATCCGGTAGAGCAGGATCGGGAAGTGAAAGAACTCCGCGTAGAGTCTCGTCATCGCCCAGCCGATCCACGCGCCGGCCGCGACGCCGAGGGCGGCGCCGGCACCGGCGATGGCCAGGCTGCTCTTGACGTAGTGCCACCCGACGGCGCGGTTGCCGTAGCCGAGCGCCTTGAGCGCCGCGACCTGGGGGCGCTGCACCGACACGAGGCGGGAGAGGACGACGTTCAGCAGGAAGGCGGCCACGCCGAGGAAGATAACCGGCACGTACACGGCCGAGTTGCGCAGTTGGGTCAACTCGTTGGCCAGGTACCAGTGCGAGGCCTGGAGGGATCTCGGGATCGCGCCCAGGCCGCCGTAGCCGCGCTCGAGCAGCCGATCGAGCCTCGCGATCACATCGTCTTCGGAAGCCCCGCGCATCAGCCGGAGCACGACGTCGTTGAACGCACCGTCGAGGTTGAAGGCCGAGGCGAGCGCGCGCCGGTCCATCCAGAGGAGCGCGAACCGCTTGTCGTCCGGGAGAATTTCCTCGGGCCGGACCGGGTAGATGTACTCGGGCGAGAGCGCGATCCCCACGATCACGAGGGTGCGGCGGCGGCCGTTGATCACGGCGCGAACGGAACCGCCGAGGCGCAGGCCGTGCGCGCGGGTGAAGTTCTCGCCGGCCAGCACCTCGTCGGCCTGGCCAGGCTCGGGCAGCCGGCCCTCCCGCAGGAAGACGTCGCAGAGCGCCGGGCGTCCGCCATCGGGCAGCGAAATCACACGGCCGACCGCGGGCTCGGCCAGACCCGGCAGGTCCAGCGTCACGTCGGCGACGACTCGCGTCTCGACGCGGGCCACGCCGGGCATCGCCGCGATCTCGTCCGCGACCGTCAGCGGCGCGCGCTCGAGTGAGGCGAAGACGTCGGCGAAGCGGTACCGCTCGTAGTAGGTCCGCAGCGTCAGGTCGAGAGAGTCGAGCGTCGAGAGCATCGACGCGAAGATGGCGATGCCGGCGCCGACGACCGCGGCAATGGCGAGCGCCTGCCCACGGACGTGCCAGAGGTCGCGCAGGAGCTTCCGGTTCAGCGCAGACATCCGCCGGCGCGGCGCAAGCCCTACCACCGGATCTCCCGCGGCGGCACGTGAACCTCGTTGCGCCGGTCGTCGCTGATGCGCCCGTCGGCGAGCGTGACCACCCGGTCCGCCATGGTCGCAATTGAGGCGTTGTGCGTGATGACGACGACCGTGGTGCCCAGGCCGCGGTGCACGCGGTCGAGCGCCTCGAGGATCAGGACACCCGTCGAGATGTCGAGCGCGCCGGTCGGTTCGTCGCACAGGAGCACGTCCGGGCGCTTGGCGACGGCGCGGGCGATGGCAATGCGCTGCTGCTCGCCGCCGGACATCTGCGACGGGAAATGATCATGGCGCCCCGCAAGCCCCATCATGTCCAGGACCTCATCCGACGGCATCGGCGACTCGGCGATCTCGGTCACGAGGTCCACGTTCTCGCGGGCGGTGAGGCTCGGGATGAGATTGTAGAACTGGAAGACGAAGCCGACGCGGCGGCGGCGGAACTCGGTCAGCGCCGCCTCGTCCGCGGCCGTCATGTCGCGGCCGCGGAAGAACACCCGGCCGGCGGTCGGCGTGTCGAGGCCGCCGAGGATGTTCACGAGCGTCGACTTGCCGCTGCCCGAGTGGCCGAGGAGGACGAGGAACTCCCCTTCCGCGATGTCGAGGTCGACGCCGCGCAGGGCGTGGACCTGGACGGCGCCCATGTCGTACACCTTCGTCAGGCCGCGGACCGAGAAGATCGGAGTCGCGCCGGTCATGTCGTCAGGTTCAGAGTGTAGCCCCGAACCCGGACGCAGGATGAGAAACCCGGCAGGTGGACTCGATGTCAGCGGCTCACCCGATGCGGTCGAGGAGCGCCTTCGCGAGATCGGCGAGGCCGGGGTGCGAGGCCGCGCGCTCCGCGAAGGGCCTCGCCTTGTCCAACGCGCCGAGATTCGCGTGGGCGACGGCGGCGTTGAACGCCGACCGCGCTTCCTGCAGGCGCGCGGCGGCGATGTCGCG
>CAZBIP010000131.1:0-9253 GCA_964491885.1 uncultured Vicinamibacterales bacterium | reverse complement strand
TGCGCTGGATCGCCGGCCATGCCAACGCCGACGGCGGCTGGGGCGACACGCCGCAGAGCCGGAGCCATCCCAGCACGACCCTGCTCTGCCGCGCCGCGCTGACCGTTGCCGATCCCGCCGACGCCGGCTGCCGTGCAGCGCGGGAGGCGGCCGACGCCTGGATCGCGCGCCGGGCCGGATCGGTAACACCGGAGGCGGTCGCCGCCATGACGCTCGGCCTCTACGGCGCCGACCGGACGTTCTCCGCACCCATCCTCATGATGTGCGCCCAGGCGGGGCTGCTGGGTCGCGAACAAGCCGCCTGGCGGCGGGTCCCCCCCCTGCCGTTCGAGTTGGCCGCGCTGCCGGCCCGCTGTTACCGGTTGGCCGGGCTGCCGACCGTAAGCTATGCGCTGCCCGCGCTGATTGCCATCGGGCTGGCCCGCCACCGGCGCCGGCGCTCGCCTGTCCCGGGCGTGGGCCGGCTCCGCGACGCGGTCGCCGCCACGGCGCTGCGGCGGCTCGCCCGCCTCCAGCCCGCATCAGGCGGGTTTCTCGAGGCCGCCCCGCTGACCGGGTTCGTGGCCCTCGCGCTGTGCGCCGCCGGTGAGGCGGGGCATCCGGTTGTCGGCCGCGCCGCCGGTTTCCTGTGCGCCACGGTCCGGCCCGACGGCAGTTGGCCGATCGACACCAACCTGAAGACCTGGGTCACAACACAGGCGGTTGCGGCGCTGGCCGAGGTTCCCGCTGCCACCCTTGCGGACCTGGGCGAAGCCGCCGACCTCGCGCCGGTGCGCGGCTGGCTGCTGCGCACCCAGCATATGACCGCCCACCCCTATACGGGCGCCGCCCCCGGTGGCTGGGCCTGGACCGATCTTCCCGGCGGCGTCCCCGACGCCGACGACACGGCGGGCGCGCTGATCGCGCTGTGGAAGCTGGCCGTTCCGTCGGGCTTTGCCGACGCCGAGGTGCGCCGCGCTGCCGCGCACGGGCTGCGCTGGCTGCTCGGCCTGCAGAACCGCGATGGCGGCTTGCCGACCTTCTGCCGCGGCTGGGGGACGCTCCCCTTCGACCGGAGCTGTCCCGACATCACCGCGCACGCGGTGGCTGCCATGCGGGTCTGGGCCGTCGCGGTTCCGCCGCCGCTCCGCCGGCGGCTGCGCGCGGGCATGAGGCGCGGCCTCCGCTACCTGGCGCACACGCAGAACCGCGACGGCAGTTGGACGCCGCTCTGGTTCGGCAACGAACAGGCGCCCGGCGGCGAGAACCGGACCTACGGGACCGCCAAGTCCGTCCTGGCGTTGGGCGGGTTTGAGGCGGCCGGCGTCCTGCTCGGGGCGGGCGTCCGCTGGCTGCACGCCAACCAGAACGCCGACGGCGGATGGGGCGGGGGCGGGGGTACGCCATCAAGCGTCGAGGAGACGGCTCTGGTCGTGCACGCCTTGGCCCGTTCCGGCAACGCGTCCGGCGAGGCCGTTAGCCGCGGGATCACCTGGATCGCGCGGCAGATTCGGGAGACGGACGACTTCGAAGCCACGCCCATCGGCCTTTATTTCGCCAGCCTATGGTATTGGGAACGGCTTTACCCCCTGGTCTATGCGGTCGGCGCCGTTGCCGCAACGTGTCGGTAGAGGGCGGGATGCGGTATACTGCTGCAGTCCATGTTGTTGCCTTCATGAGGTCACTCGTCATCACCTGGCTGATACCCGGACTCGCCGCACTGGCCGGCGCGGCCGCTCTGGCGATCTGGATCGCGCATGACCCGGCCGCCGACCTGGTCGTGCACGGGCCCAGCCTCGACGGCGAACCGGCGCAGCAGGCGCGAGGCGGTGAGCATCGGCGAACATTTTCAAGCGGGCGCCGGCGTCGCGGCCGACCTGCCCGGATCCTGGCCGCGGTTCAGGGGGGCCAACGGCGACAACCGCTGCCGTGAGGCGGTTCCGTTGGCGGACCGGTGGGACGAGGGGCAGCCGCGCGTGGTCTGGCAGGTCGCGTTGGGCGAGGGGCACGCCGGAGCCGCCATCCACCGGGGGCGCGTCTATGTGCTGGACTATCACGAGGCGGAGCGCCGCGACCTGCTGCGCTGCCTCTCCCTGGCCGACGGCGTCGAGATCTGGCAGCGGGGCTATCGCGTCGAGGTGCCGCGCAACCACGGCATGTCGCGCACCGTTCCGGCCGTTACCGACCGCCATGTGGTGACGCTAGGGCCGAAGGGCCACGTCATGTGCGTGGCAGCCGAAACCGGCGACCTGCTGTGGGGCATCGATCTCGTCAGGGAGTATGGCGCTACCGTCCCGATGTGGTACGCCGGGCAGTGCCCCCTGATCATCGACGAGGTGGCCCTGCTCGCCCCGGCGGGCCGCGAGACGCTCCTGATGGGGGTCGACTGCGCGACCGGAACCGTCCTGTGGAAGACGCCGAACCGCGACGGGCTGGAGATGTCGCACGCCTCGATCGTGCCGGCCGTCATCGGCGGGGTGCCGCTGTTCGTCTACGCCGCGCTGGGCGGGATGGTGGGGATCAGCGCCGAAGCGGGGCGGGAGGGGACACTCCTCTGGATCGCCGAGGCGTGGGACCGTTCGGTGATCGCCCCCTCCCCCGTGGTTCTGGAGGACGGCCGGATCTTCGCCACGGCCGGCTACGGCGGCGGCGGGATGATGCTCAAGGTGACGCGCGAGGGCGGGGCGTTCCGCGTCGAGGCACCCCTGGCGTTCAGAGCCAACCAGGGGTTCGCCTCGGAGCAGCAGACGCCGGTGCTGGCCGACGGCCACCTCTTCGGCGTTCTGCCCAACGACGCAGGGCCGCTCCGCAACCAGTTGGCCTGCGTCAGCCCCGACGACCCGCGCTCGTTTGTCTGGACGAGCGGCCGCGAGCGCCGCTTCGGCCTCGGCCCCTACCTGGTCGCGGACGGCAAGGTGTACGCGCTCAGCGACGACGGGGTTCTCACGATGCTGCAGGCAACGGCCGAGGGCTATCGCGAACGGGGCCGGAAACGGATCCTGGACGGGCATGACGCCTGGGCCCCCATGGCCCTCGCCGGCGGCCTCCTGGTGCTGCGCGACGCTACGCGCATGGTGTGCGTCGATCTCCGGTAGGGCCAGCCGCACGACGAAAAAAGGAGAGAGCCGCATGAAAAAATGGACGTTTGTCTGGGCGCTGGCCGGGATGCTGGCGCTGGCGGCGGTTCTCGCCGCGCGGGGCTGTGCGGCCGGCGCGCGGCGCGGTGGCGCTCCCGGCGGCGCCGGACGCGCGGCGGATCTGAAGCCGTCGGCTTACGAGTCGCAATTGGAGGCGCTGTCGACGATGGACGAGAGCCTCATCCTCTACCGGGAGGGCCCGGCTCTCGTCGTCGAAGGGCTCGACGCCGTGACCGCGGTCGCGGTCGGGCCTGACGGCCGGATCTATGTCGGCGGCGGCAGGCGGCTGGCGATCCTGACGGCGCAAGGGGATGAGGCCGGCCGGATCGACGTCGACGGCGACATCACCTGCCTGGCCGTCGATGCGCGGGGCTACCTGGCGGTCGGGCTAGGCCGCGCGGTTCACACGTATGACGCCGAGGGACGGCGCGCGGCGGTCTTCGATCGGTTGCGCCCCGACGTGATCGTTACCTCCATGGCCGCCGTCGAAGAGGACGTCTTTGTCGCCGACGCCCGCAGCCGGACCGTGCTGCGCTTTGCGTGGGACGGGATCTTGAAGCAGACGATCGACGGCCGGCAGGGGGCGCCGGACGACCTGGGTTTCATTGTTCCGAGCCCGTACTTCGACATCATGCCGGGCCAGGGGGGAACGCTGTGGATCGTCAATCCGGGCCGGCACCGGCTCGAAGAGTACACGTTCAACGGCGAGCGGATCGGGGTCTGGCCCGAAACCCCGGGAATGGGCGCGGCCGAATTCTGCGGCTGCTGCAACCCGACCCACATCGCGCAGCTCGGCGACGGATCGGTCGTGACCGCCGAAAAAGGGCTCGCCCGGGTGAAGGTCTATACGCGGCGCGGCAGATTTGTCGGCGTCGTGGCCGCGCCGAACCGGTTCGACAGCCAGGAGACGGGGTTCGACCTGGCTGTCGATGCGTCTGGCCGTGTCCTGGTCGCAGACCCCGTCCGCGCCGAAGTGCGCGTGTTTGAACGGAAGTGAGGAGGAACGCATGGCAACGGATGAACGGGCGCTGACGCGCCTCGACTTTCTGCGCTTCTGCGGCCGCGCCGCGCTGCTCGGCGCCGCCGCGCTCGGCGCCGCACGCCTGCTCGGACGGCGGCAGCTCTCGCTGTCGGGACAGACTTGCGTGAACCGCGGCGTCTGCTCTGGGTGCGGCCGGCGCGCCGCCTGCGGTCTGCCGCAGGCACTCTCCCGCCGCCGGGCGCTGGAGGGCCGTCCATGAGCCCCGAACACAAGGCCGGTGCGCCGGAGCAGGCGATCCCCCGCCGCGCGTTTATGCGGGCGGGACTGCGCGGGGCGGCCGCGGCGGCCGTCGGCGCGGCGACCGGCCTGGCCCTCTTTCGCGGCGGCCGGAAGACCCACGTCTGGCAGCTCGATCCCGCGAAGTGCATCCAGTGCGGGCGGTGCGAGACGGCGTGTGTACTGACGCCCTCGGCGGTAAAGGCGGTCCACGCCTACGCGCTCTGCGGCTACTGCAAGCTGTGCGGCGGCTACCACCATCCGCAGGCGAAGCGGATCGACACGGCGGCCGAGAACCAGCTGTGCCCCGCCGGCGCCATCAAGCGGATGTTTGTCGAAGACCCGTTCTACGAGTATACCATCATCGAAGAGCGGTGCATCGGCTGCGCGGTCTGCGTCAAAGGATGCGGCCAGTTTGGCAACGGGTCTCTCTTTCTGCAGGTGCGCCACGACCGGTGCGTCAACTGCAACGCCTGCGCCATCGCGGAGGCGTGCCCCGCCCGCGCTTTCCGGCGCGTTCCTGCCGACCGGCCGTATGTGTTGAAAGGGAGTCCCGATGCGCCCCTGTGACCGGTCCGGATGGTTTGTCCGCGCGGCGCGGTTCGGCCGTGCCGGCGTGTTGATGGCGCGCCCGTTGTGGGTCGGCGCGTGCGTATGGGCTGCGGCCCTGCCGCTCCGGGCGGCGCAGCGCTTTCCGCGTCCCGATTTCAAGAGCGGGTATGCGCCGCCCGAACTGGCCGTCCCCGGCCCGCGCGGGCTGGCGTTCGAATACCTCGACGTGGCGGTGCTGGTCGGGGCGCTGGCGGCGGCTGCCCACCTCTCCCTCCGCGCGCGGTCGCGGCGCGGGCTAGTGCTGCTGTCCCTCTTTAGTCTGGGCTACTTCGGGTTCTGGCGCCGCGGGTGCGTCTGTTCCGTCGGCTCCGTGCAGAATCTGGCGCTGGGCCTCGCCGATCCCGGCTACGCGATCCCGCTGACAGTCACCGCCTTGTTCGCCGTGCCACTGCTGTGGACGCTGTTTTTCGGGCGCTCGTTCTGCGCTGCGGTCTGTCCGCTGGGCGCCGTGCAGGAGCTGACGCTGTGGAGGCCGGTGAGGACGCCGGCCTGGCTGAACCACACGCTGGGGCTCCTCCCCTGGGTCTTTCTGAGCGCCGCCGTGCTGTTCGCAGCCACGGGCGCGGGATTCCTCGTCTGCGCCTGGGACCCTTTTGTCGGCTTCTTCCGGTTGGGCGCCCCGCTTCCGCTGCTGGCGCTGGGCGCCGCGATTGTCGCGGCGGGGTTCTTTGTCGGCCGCCCGTATTGCCGCTTCCTCTGTCCGTACGGCGCGCTTCTCGGCCTGATGTCGAGGCTCTCGCGCCGCCACGTGACCATTACGCCGGAGGACTGCGTGCAGTGCCGGTTGTGCGAGGACGCCTGCCCTTACGGCGCCATCCGCCGGCCGCTGCCTGCCGCCGCGCCGGAGGCTCGAAGCAAGGGCGTCCGGCGGCTGGCGAGGATCGCGGCGGCCGTCCCCCTGGTCGCGCTGGCCGCCGCCGCGACCGGCTATGCTTTCGGCCACGGTCTGTCGCGGGCCCACCCCCGCGTGGCGCTGGCGCTCGAGGTCTGGCGGGAGTCGGGAAGCGCGCTGGAGGAGATGAGTCTGGAGCGGGAGGCCTTCTTCACCTCGGGCCTGCCAGCCGAGGAACTCTATGCCGAGGCGCGGGCGCTGCAGCGGCGGTTTGCCGTCGGCGGCGCCCTCCTCGGCGCGATGCTGGCGCTGGGGGCCGGCGCCAAACTGGTCGGGCTCTCCGTCTGGCGGCCGCGGACCGACTATGAGCCCGACCGCGGCCTGTGCTTCAGTTGCGCCCGCTGTTTCGCCTACTGCCCGGTCGGGCAAAAGCGGAGGAAATCCCCCGTATGAACCGTGACAGGAGGCGGTGAGATGGCGAATCCCGTGCAACAACCCGAGCCCGTGCGCGTCGTGGTCGGCCGCCGCCTGGCGGCGGTGTCGGTCCTCTTCATGCTCATCGTCTTGCTCCTGATGGCGGCGAACCGCTATCTGCTCACGGCCGTCGATCCGCTCGACTCGCCGGCGCTGAAGGCGCTGACCGAACAGTTGGAGCGGGATGCGGAGAACGCCGAACTGCGGCAGCAGGTGCGCGAACTCGATCTGCTCGCCCGCCGGGCCTTCTTCGTGCGGCAGGGTCAGATCGAGACGGGCGCCGTCCTGGTGGCCGTCGCTGCCGTCGTGTTCGTGCTGGCGCTGCAGCTCATGGCGTGGGGACGCCGGCCGGCGCCCGATCCGCGGCGGTGTCCGGGCGTGAACCACCCCTGGATCGCCGCGGCACGTGCCCGGCAGGCGATCGCGATCGGCGGACTTCTGGCGCTGGCGGCGGCGTGGGGGCTTCACCTCCACTCCGGCCGGCGCGCGGCCCTCCCCGCCGGCAGCGCGGGCCCTGCGGCCGAGGCGACCGCCCATGCACCGTCGCTTGGCCCCGCGGCAGCCGGCGGGACGAACGGAACAGGCGGCCGGGATGACGAGGCCGCCAGCCTGCAACGTGTTGCCGGGCGGCTTGCGGCCGAGTGGCCCTCCTTCCGCGGGCCGGGCGGGCTGGGAATCGCCCCGTCGGCCGACCCGCCTACCGCTTGGGACGGTGCGGGCGGCGAAGGGATTCTCTGGAAGGCGGCGGTGCCGCGCGAGGGGTTCAACTCGCCCGTCGTGTGGGGCGACCGCGTCTTTCTCAGCGGCGCCGACACGCAGCGGCGCGAGGTCTACTGCTTCGACGCCCACACCGGCGTCCTGCTGTGGACGGCTGACACGGAGGGCGTTCCCGGCGCCCCCGCCACGCTGCCCACGGTGACCGACGACACCGGCTATGCGGCGCCCTCGCTGGCCGTAGACGGCCGGCGGGCGGTCGCGATCTTCGGCACGGGCGTCATCCTCGGACTCGATTTCGAGGGGCGCCGTCTCTGGGCGCGCCATCTGGGGACGCCCGGCAACCATTATGGGCACGCCTCGTCGCTGTTGATCCTGGGCAACACCGTCTTCGTGCAGTACGACCATGCGGAGGGTTCGGACCTCAAGGCGCTCGATGTCGAGACCGGCCGGACGCTGTGGGAGACGCCGCGGACGGCCGACACCTCCTGGGCGTCGCCGATCCTCGTCGATGCCGGCGGGCGCCCGCGGTTGATCCTCGCCGCCTCGCCGATGGTGGCCGCCTACGACGCACGGACGGGCGGGGAATTGTGGTCGCAGGAGGTGTTGAGCGGCGAGATCGGCTCCTCCCCGGCCTATGCCGCCGGCCGCGTGTTTGCGGCCAACCAGTATGCGCAGGCCGTCGCGCTCGATGCCGGGACCGGCGAGGCGATCTGGTCGACGACAGAGCTGGAACTGCCCGATGCCGGCAGCCCCGTGGCCACCGACCGCTACCTCTTCCTGCCCACGAGCCATGGGATGTTCTCCTGCGTCAACGCGGCCGACGGCACGCGGGTCTGGGAACACGAGTTCGAGGCCGGTGGCTACGGCTCGCCGATCCTGGCCGGGGGCCGACTCTACTGGGTCACCGAGGACGGCGTCACGCGGATCTTCAAAGCGACGGAGACGTTCGAGCTGATCGCCGAGCCGAAACTCGGCGAGGCGAGCGTCTGCACGCCGGCTGCGGTCGGGCGGCGTCTCTACATCCGGGGCGTAAAGCATCTCTTCTGCATTGGGCCGGAATGAGGGAGGGAAGACGGGGAAATGGCAGATACCTTCGATGCCGCGGACGTGGAGCGTATCCTCGATGAGAGGGGGCGCGGCAGCGCCGATGTGATCGCGGTGCTGCAAGGGGTTCAGGCGCGCTACAACTACCTGCCCGAGGCGGCGCTGCGCTATATCTGCGACCACTCCGAGATCACCCCCGCCGCCATCGTCGGGGTGTCTACCTTTTACACCCAGTTCCGGCAAAAGCCGGCCGGCCGGCACATGGTCAGCGTCTGCGTCGGCACGGCCTGTCACGTCAAGGGCGCCCGGGCCATCCTCGACGCGCTGCGCCGCCACTTGAAACTCGCGGCGGGGGCCGATACCGACGGCGACAACCTCTTCACGCTGCAGGAGGTCTACTGCCTGGGGTGCTGCACCCTGGCGCCGGTGGTGCAGGTGGACGGCGTGATCTACGGCTATGCCACCACCGACACCGTGGGCGAGATTCTGCAGGACTTCCTCCGGCGCGAACGCCAGCGGAGCGAGGGCGGCGGGGAAGAGGGGGCGCCGGGGGCCGGGTTGGCCGGCGAGGTCCGCGTGGGCATGGGCTCCTGCTGTGTGGCCAGCGGCGCGGCGGAGGTCGAGGCGGCGCTGCTCGACCGCGTCGCCGCAACGCGCGCCCCGGTCCGCGTCAGGAGGGTCGCCTGCCTCGGCCTCTGCTACGAGGAGCCGGTCATCGAGGTGGCGGCGCCCGGCCGGCCATCGCGGTTCTACGCGCGGGTCACCCCCGATGCCGTCCCGGCCATCCTGGACGCGAATTTCCCGCCGCCCCGCCGCTGGGTGCGCCTCCGGCACGCCGCCGGGCACTGGCTCGAGCGGCTCTACACGGGCACGCCCTGCGCGGGCGTGCGCTGTTTCGGCGAGGACACGCGCGACCCGCAGATCGCCTCCTATCTAGCCCCCCAGGTCCACCTCGCCACGGAGTGCGCCGGGAAACTCGACCCGCTCAGCTTGCTCGAGTACCGCGCCGCGCACGGATTCGAGGGATTCCGCGCGGCGCTGGGCGGCATGTCGCCGCCGGAGGTCGTCGGCCGGATCGCGGCGAGCGGGCTGCGCGGCCGGGGCGGCGGCGGGTTCCCGAGCGGGCGGAAATGGGCCGAGGTCGCGCGGGCGCCGGGCAACGTTAAATTTGTCGTCTGCAACGGCGACGAGGGCGATCCG
>CAZBIP010000130.1:5593-9367 GCA_964491885.1 uncultured Vicinamibacterales bacterium | reverse complement strand
ACGCTGATCGCTGCGGACGGCCGCCGGCCGATCCATGCGGCCACCGCCGCCGGTCAGGACGTGCTGCGGCTCGACGAGATCGCCGCCGCGCTTGGCCTCACGGTGCGCGAGGACCGCGCGTCGAACGCGCTGACGGTCTCGCGCGGCGTCAATCTCGTCGTCTTGTCCCTCGACCAGCCGCTCGCCTCCACCGGCGGCAGGGTCATGTCGCTTCCGGTCGCGCCCGTCCGCGAGGGATCGCACTGGCTGGTCCCGCCCGACGTCGTCAGCCGGGCGCTCGGCGCGATCGCCGGCGTGCGCGTCGACGTGCGCAGGCCGTCGCGGCTGGTCCTGGTGGGCGACGTTCGCGTACCGCGCGTGAGCGTGCGGCAGGAGCAGAGCGGGAGCGCGACCCGCCTGGCCATCGACATCAGTCCCAGAGCCGCGTACGCCGTCGCGCAGGAACCGCGGCGGCTGCTGGTCCGCTTCGAGGCGGAGGCCCTGGACATCGGGCCAATCGCGGCTGGCGGCGGGCTCATCGAGGGGGTCACCGTCGTCGAGCCGTCCACGATCGCCATCGCGCTCGCGGGCGGTTTTGAATCGTACCGGTCGGCCGCCGTGCCGCTGGACGCGGCGGCGTCGCGGCTGGTCATCGATCTGATGGCCACCGGCGCGGCTGCCCCGCCGCCTCCGTCCTCCGTGCCGCCGCCGGCGGCAACCCCCCGGCCGCAGGCGCAGCCGCAGACGGCGGACCCCTTCGCCGCCGCGCCGGCCGAAGCGCCCTTCGCGCTTCCCGCGGCGGCACCCGGCATCCGGACGATCGTGCTCGACCCGGGGCACGGGGGCGACGAACACGGCACCGTTGGAACAGGCGGGCTGCTCGAGAAGGACGTCGTGCTCGACGTCGCGCGCCGGCTGAAGAGCCAGATCGAGGGGCGCCTCGGCATCCGCGTGCTCCTGACGCGCGACGAGGACCGCCTCGTGCCCCACGACGAACGGGCCTCGATCGCCAACAACAACAAGGCCGACCTGTTCGTCTCCCTGCACGCCAACTCGTCGCCGGACAGGGGCGCGAAGGGCGCGCAGGTGTACTACCTCAGCCTCGACGGCCTCGACGCCGAGGCGCGGCGGGTCGCGGGCGCGCCGGAGACGAGGCCCGTTCCCGTGCTCGGCGGGGGCTCCCGCGACATCGACTTGATCCTCTGGGACATGGCGCAAGTCCGGCATCTCACCGAGTCGTCCGCGCTCGCCGTCATCGTCGAGGAGGAACTCCGGCGCCGGGTGGAGATGAACGCGAACCCGGTCCAGCAGGCGCCGTTCCGTGTGCTCGTGGCCGCCAACATGCCGGCCGTGCTCGTCGAGATGGCGTTCCTCAGCAACCCGGAGGAGGAACGGCTCCTGGCCACCGACGGCTTCAGGCTCAAGATTGCCCAGGCGCTCTACGACGCGATTCTCCGCTACCGGACCCGGGTGGAGGCGCAGGCCGCGGGCCGGCGCCCGTAACGCGATGACCTCCCGGGGACGCTTCATCGCGCTGACCCTCATCACCGCCGCCGCCGTCGGGGTCGGGACGTGGGGCACGCTGCGGTTCCTGGCCAGGCCGGGGCGGGCCGTGCCGCCGCGGGCCACGGCCGGCGCGGAAGGCCCGATGGTCCCGGGCCAGGCCGCGGGCGGGCCTGCCGCGCGGAGGATCAAGGCGACGCTGTTCTACGTGGCGCCAGGCGGGCTCAGGCTCGCCGCCGCCGAACGCGACGTGCCCTTCGCCGACGGCGCGTCGGAGCAGGGCAAGCGGATCCTGGAGGCCCTGCTGGAGCCCGCGCGCGACGGGCGCGTCTCGGCCATTCCCCCCGGCACCACCCTGCGCGGGCTTTACGTCGGCGGCCGGGGCGACGCGTACGCCGATTTCAGCGGATCGCTTCGCGCCAATCACCCGGGCGGCGCGCAGGGCGAACTGCTGACCGTCTATGCGATCGTGTCCTCGCTCACCGTGAACCTGCCGGCCATCACGTCGGTCCAGATCCTGATCGAAGGGAAGGAAGCCGATTCCCTCGCCGGCCACGTCGACCTCAGGCACCCGCTCCCGAGCTCCGGGTTGTGGACGGAGAAAGGCACCCCATGACACGCACCGATGACCGCGGCCCGTCCGACTTGCGCCCGGTCACCATGACGCCGCGCTACCTCGTCCACCCCGAGGGGTCGGTCCTCATCGAGGCGGGCCGCACCAAGGTCATCTGCACGGCCAGCGTCGAGGACCGGGTGCCGCCGTTCCTGCGCAACAGCGGCAAGGGCTGGGTGACGGCGGAGTACGGCATGCTGCCGCGCGCCACGACGACGCGTTCCACGCGCGAGGCGTCGGCGGGCAAAGTGGGCGGCCGCACGCAGGAAATCCAGCGCCTCATCGGCCGGTCGCTGCGCGCCGTCACGCGCCTCGCGGAGCTGGGCGAGCGCACAATCTGGCTCGACTGCGACGTCATCCAGGCGGACGGGGGCACGCGGACCGCGTCGATCACCGGCAGTTACGTCGCGCTGGTCCTCGCCCTGCAGACGCTCGTCTCGAAGGGCGCGCTGCCCCGCGTGCCGGTCTCGGGCCAGGTCGCGGCGATCAGTGTCGGCCTCGTGGGCGGCGTGCCGATGCTGGACCTCGCGTACGAAGAGGACTCCCGCGCGGACGTCGACATGAACGTCGTCAAGACCTCGGACGGACGCTACATCGAGGTCCAGGGCACGGCCGAAGCGGCGCCCTTCGGGCGCGACCAGTTGGGGGAACTGCTCGACCTGGCGGATGCCGGCATCGGGCGCCTCGTCGCGATGCAGCAGCAGGTGCTCGGGTTGTGACCGCCGGCCCGCGACTCGTGGTCGCGACCACCAACCGCCACAAGCTCCGCGAGATCCGCGGGATTCTCGACGGCCTCGGCATCGCGGTCGATGGGCTGGACGCCTTCGCCCCGGTTCCCGAACCCGAGGAGACGGGTCTCACCTTCGCCGAGAACGCGCGGCAGAAAGCCGTCTACTACTCGGCGGCGCTCGGGATGCCCGTCGTGGCCGAGGATTCCGGCCTCGAGATCGACGGGCTGGACGGCGCGCCGGGCGTCCACTCGGCGCGTTACGGCGGCCCCTCGGCCGCGGCCTACGAACAGAAGTTCGCGCTCGTCTTCGCAAACCTCCGGGAGCGCGGGACCATGGGCAGCCCCGCGCGTTTCGTGTGCGCGCTGGCCGTCGCCGACGGGGACCGTGTCCTGTTCGAGGCGCGCGGCGTGATCGAAGGGCGCATCAGCGACGCGCCTGCCGGAGCCGGCGGCTTCGGATACGACCCGATCTTCTTCTATCCTCCGCTCGGCAAGACGCTCGCCCAACTGGACGAACGCGAGAAGGCCGGCGTGAGCCACCGGGGGCGGGCGTTCCGGCAGTTGCGCGATCGCCTCGCGGCAACTCCCGGGCTCGTCGGCGGACCATGAACGCGCCGCGCGCGGAACCCGGGCCCTCGGCAGCATCCGACCCGGTCCGCCTCGACGTCTGGCTCGACGTCGCGTGCCTCTTCAAGACGAGGTCAGAGGCCCAGCAGGCGTGCCGCGGCGGCAAGGTCGAGGTGAACGGCCAGGCGGCCAAGCCGCATCGTGTGCTCGCCGTGGGAGACCGCCTGCGCATCACGCGCGCGGCGAACCGCCGGCAGCAGGTGGTCGTCATGGCCGTCGCCGCTCAGCACGTGCCGAAAGCGGAGGCCCGCCGGCTCTACGAGGATGTGACGCCGCCGCCGACGCCGGAAGAACTGGCCGCGCGGGAACTCGAGCGCCACTT
>CAZBIP010000130.1:0-5493 GCA_964491885.1 uncultured Vicinamibacterales bacterium | reverse complement strand
GGAACGTGGGAGGGGACGCTCGACGCCATGGGCACGAAGCTCAGGATTGGCGTCGCGATCAACGCGAGCCCTGACGGCAGCCTGCAGGCGACGATGGACAGCCCGGACCAGGGCGCGTTCAAGCTGCCGCTCGCTGACGTGGCGTTCGCCAATGGCGCGCTGAGGTTCACCCTGGCCGCCGCGAGAGGACGGTTCGAGGGAAAGCTGAACGAGGCGGGCACGGAGATCGCCGGAACGTGGACCCAGGGTGTCCCGTTGCCGCTGGTGCTGAAGCGTGTCGAGAAGCTGTCGAAGCCCAGCCGGCCCCAGGAACCCGCGCCGCCCTTCCCCTACCGCACCGAGGAGGTGAGCGTTCCGAACGCCGCCGGCGGGTCGGTGCTCGCGGGCACGCTGACGCTCCCGCCCGGTGCCGGCCCGTTCCCCGCCGCCGTGTTGCTCACCGGCAGCGGCGCCCAGAACCGCGACGAGGAGATCATGGGCCACAAACCCTTCCTCGTCCTGGCCGACCACCTGACCCGCCGCGGCATCGCGGTCCTCCGCTACGACGATCGCGGCGTCGGCAAGTCGACCGGCAGCTTCGCGACGGCGACCACGGAGGACTTCGCCGGCGACGCGCTCGCCGTCTGGCAGGCCCTTCGGGCGCGCCCGGAGGTCGATCCGGCACGGGTCGGCCTCATCGGCCACAGCGAGGGCGGGCTCATCGCGCCGATGCTGGCGTCACGCAACCCGGCCGTCGCCTTCATCGTCATGCTCGCGGGGCCGGGCGTGCCGGGCGACCAGATCATGGTGCGCCAATCCACGTCCGTCCTGAAGGCCAGCGGCGCCCCGGACGAGGTGGTGACCGCAAACATCGCGCTGCAGCGCCAGGCGTTCGCGATCCTGCGCGAGGAAGACGATGGCGCGCGCATCACCGAGCGATTGAACGCGGTCACGGTGCCTGGAGGGCCGGAGACCAAGGCGCGCTTCGTGCAACAGATGCAGGCGCCGTGGCTGCGTTTCTTCGCCCGCTACGACCCCGCGCCGGCGCTCGCGAAGGTCGCCTGCCCGGTCCTGGCGATCTGGGGCACGCTCGACTCGCAGGTCGAGCCGGACCAGAACCTGCCGCCGGCCGAGGCGGCGCTGAAGCGCGGCGGCAACAAGGACGCCACGCTGATGCGCCTGCCCGGCTTGAATCACCTGTTGCAGTCCGCGAAGACGGGCCTCCCCTCGGAGTACGCCCGGATCGAAGAAACGATGTCGCCAGCCGCGCTCGGCTTGATCGCGGACTGGATCCGGGTCAGGACTGGTCTGGCGAAGTAGAACGGCGGCGGCGCGCCCGCTGGCGCGCCGCAGGGCCGTCACCAGTGCTGGATCTCGTCGGTGTCGGTCGGCGCCGGCCGGCGGAGGCGGTCCTCCAGCCAGCGGCTGAAGGCCTCCCGGCTGCCGAAGCCGACGGCGAGCGCGGCCGCGAGCGTCACGCCCCCGAGCAGGATGACGAGCGCCGAGGGCACGATGGACTTCCCGATCCCGAGCTGATCCAGGGCCATGGCGCCGGTGAGGATCACGACCGCCCCCCGGGTGCCGGTCGCCAGGAGCCTGGCTGGGCCGATCCCGTGGTTCACGGCGCCGATGAGCACGCTGCGTCCGGCCACCCGCGCCGCCAGCAGCCCGGCGACGAAGATCCCGATCCCAACCGCGAGGTCGGGCAGGTAGAGGAAGAACCGCCTGGTCAGGTCGGCCGCCAGGGCGGCGTCGAGCGCGTAGAGCACCAGGGCCGCGGTCATCAGCGCGAACACGATCTGGACCAGACGGACCAGCACGGCCGTCGCGCTCAGGATGCCGGCGCGCTCCAGCCACGCCGTCACGCCGAGCCGGTTGGCCCGGCGCTCGACGGCCGACCGGCGCAGCAGGAACCGCGCGGCCCGGCCGGCCGCCATGGCCAGCGCGACGCCGATCACCAGGAACAGCAGGCTCGCCAGGACGTTCGGGAGCATCGACAGGGACTGAGCGGCGAACTGCTGCCACGCCTGCTCGAGCACCTGCTTCACCACCTGCCACATTGCGACCTCCCCTTCTCCATGGAATCCCGCCCAGCCTCGCCCATTGTCACCCGCGGGCTCAGCCGCGCCCGGACGCCCAGCGCCGCCGCAGATAGTCCTTCTCGGCCTCGAATGCGAGGCACAGCCGCTCGAGCCGGATCTCCACGTCAGCCGCGTCGGCCTCCGCCATCTCGATCACGAACGACGCGACCCGCCCCATGTACAGCGGCAGGGTGGAGCGGACGAGGGCGTCACGATCGCTCACGCGGTTCCGGTACGCCGCGGCGAGGTCGTAGACCAGCCGCACCCACAGTTCGTCGCCGATCTCCACGCTGCGCCCGTCTCCCGCCGCCGCCTTGCGCAGCCGCGCGAGGTCGTCGCGCGTGAACATCGAGCCCCAGATCCCGCCGAGGTCGCGCACGCCGCGCTGAAAGTGATCGATCATCCGCCGCACGTCGACGCGGATGGGATCCAGCCCGACGTCGTACTGGAAGCCGACGATCGGCACGGCCTCCGTCGCGCCCACGGGCTGCCAGCGCGCCTCGTGCGCGTCCATGAGCCTGAACACCGTGCCGAGCACCTGCACGAGCATGGAGCTCAGGTCGGAGCCGGGGTCCTTCGCGTTGTGCAGCTTCGCTCCCAGGAACGCCTGGCACACCCGGAAGTCCCCGCACACGGCTTCGGTCGTCATCCAGATGTCGATGCCGAACCGCGCGACGTCCGTCTCCCACACCGGCTGCTGCAGGTAGTGCCGAACCAGCGGCAGCGACATCCCGAACTCGCCGCCGATCGGCTGCCGGATCCGCTTGCCGTAGAGGGCGCGGGTGAGCGGGTAGACGACGTTGTTCGTGATCGTCCCGTCGAACTTGTGCCGCAGATAGTAGGGCGCCACGTAGTCGTGGGTCTCGTTCATGACCGGCGCGAGCAGCAACTGGATCCATTCCGGCGTGATGCTGCGCAAGTCCGAGTCCACGACGGCGCACGCCTTGGCGCCCAGCGCGTCCGCCGCCCGGAAGATCGTCCGGAACGCGCTCCCCTTCCCCGGAAGCCCGTGATACGGGATCGTGAACCGGTGCACCGGGCGCACCGGCTGCGACACCAGCACGAGCAGCGTGTCCGTCCCGCTCGTGCTCGCCACGATCTCCGGCGTGCCGTCCGTCGACCCGCCGTCGGAGTTGACGATGACCGCGTGGGCCGACGGGAAGTACTTGGCGAGGCCCGCTTGCGCCGCCCGCACGACGTGGCCGATCGTCGACGCGTTCTGGTAACTCGGGATCCCGATGACGATGTCGGCGCGCCCGATATCCTCCAGACGTTCGCGCACCTCCGGGGCCAGCACGTCCGGGGCGCTCATACGAGCCCCAGCCAGGAGCGCGATCGATCGCGCGCCGTGTCGCGGCGCCAGTCGTCGAGCAGTTCCGTGACGGCCTCCGCCCAGCCGGCGGGCCCCGGGTGAACGGTCACGCGGGCGGATGGCACTTCGCGCAACAGGCGCGCCGTCGCCTGGTGCGACTCGCTCCGGACGATGAAGGGACGATCCACGGCACGCAGCATCGGCAGGTCGTTCATCGCGTCTCCCAGACCGGCCAGCACCACCGGGCCCATCCGGTCCCGATACAGCCCGCGCAGCACGCCCACCGCCCGGCCCTTGTCGGTGTCGCCCATGGCGTGGTCGTAGCGCCCGCCGGAGACCGACTGGAGGCCGCGCCGCCTGAGGGCCTTCAGGAAGCGGCTGCGGGCGGCGGGGTCCGCGTCGACGAGCCGGAACGGCTCGTCGTACTCGCGGAGTTTCGCCAGCTGCGCGTCGAGCGGCGACAGGCCGCAGTCGGCGGCGACCTCCCCCACGGTCATGTCCGAGAAGCCCACGACGCTCACGCGCTCGGCCTCGGCCACCTCGCGGAGGATGGCCACGACCTCGCGGTAGGGCCGGCCGAGCTCGAGCGCGAACCGGGCGTCGGAGCCGCCGGGGGCCTCGCGCCCGGGCGGGAAGGCGTCGGGCGGCCCCACGATCGCGCCGCCGTTCTCCGCGATGAAGGGCTGCCAGATCCCGAGGCTCTGCTGCAGCGCGTCGATCTCGGCCCGGGTCTTGCTCGAGCACAGGACGAGCGGGATGCCGGCGCGGGTCACCCGCCGCAGCACGGCTTCCGCCGGCCCGAGCTTGTACGTCACCGGGTCCAGCAACGTGCCATCGAGATCCGTCACGATGATCAGGCGCATAGCCGGCCGTCCCTCCCCCTACCCGATCGCGTGTTCGACGCAGTCCTCGTCCACCGCCGTGCGCAGCTCGTCGAGGAAGTCCGGGATGGCGGCCACGATGCGGTTCCAGTTCGGGATGAGCGGGGCCCCGAGCGGGTCCTCCAGGAAACGCTCGCACGCCGTCTTCAGCGCCCCGGAGAACACGCCCACCATCGTCTCCTCGTCGTGCCGGTCGAACCCCAGGCCGTTGATCTCGGCGTCGGCGTGGTAGCGCGTGATCGTGTCCTGGGCCATCCGGATGTACTGGACGAGCAGCGTCTGGAACAGGCCGTGGGTGAAGGTGATGCCCTCGGACGCGAGCGTCCGGATCAGGTTCTGCGCGATGTCCGTGCACATGCGCAGCAGGCCCTTCGACGCGTCGTCGGCGGACACGGTCTGGTGCTTGTGGTCGTAATTCGCGCACAGCTCCGTCTGACAGATGCGCTTGAGCGCGCAATTGCGGTAGACCTCCGCGAGCACGCCGATTTCGAGCCCCCAGTCCGAGGGAATCCGGTTGACCCGGGCCAGGTCGGTCTTCATGGCGAACTCGCCGGCCAGCGCATAGCGGAAACTGTCGAGGTAGACCAGCAGCGGGTGCCGCCCGACGACGACCTGCATGGACCGCAGGAGCGGCGTCATGAAGAGCCGCGTGACCCGGCCGTTCATCCGCTTCCCCACCCGCGCGTAGTAGCCCTTGGCGAACTCGAACCCGAGCGACGGGTGCGCGACGGGATACACGAGGCGCGCGAGCAGTTCGCGATCGTACGTCGTGATGTCGCAATCGTGCACCGCGATGGCATTGCAGCGCGCCTCGGCCAGCACGAGGCCGTACGCGAGCCAGCACGCGAAGCCCTTGCCCGCGGTGGACGGGAGGAGCCCGGCCTCGCGCAGGCGGTCGAGCGCGGCCGTCACGCGCGGGCCGTCGAGCCAGAGGATCCGCACCCGCTGGCGCGACTTGGCGAACAGATCGCGCGCCCGGACGACGCCCTCCTTTTCCGCCCGACCCAGGCTCACGACGACCGTGTCGAGATAGCGGACGCCCCGCAGCTGGTCCACGATGTGCGACAGGGCCGGCCGGTCGAGTTCGTCGATGAGGCACGGGAGGACCAGGGCCACCGGCTCGGCCACAGTGAACCGCTCGAGGTCCCGCTCGAGGTGCTCGACCTTCGTGCGGTTGAGCCGGTGCAGCGTCGTCACGACGCCGGTCTGGTAGAAATCGGGCATGCGGCAGTCCCTCCCC
>CAZBIP010000129.1:3596-9407 GCA_964491885.1 uncultured Vicinamibacterales bacterium | reverse complement strand
ATCTTGCCGTCCTGCAGCACGCAGACCTTGATCACGTACTCGCGGAGCACGTGCGAGAACGCCCAGGTGATCATGTACCGCAGCGGGTGGCGGGCAGCAGCTTCCTTGTTGGGGATGCCGCCCACGCGCGCGACGACCGACTCGGCGACGTCGAGCTTCCGGATGCCCTCGCCGCAGGTCACGTTGCTCATGCCCGGCGCGAAGCCCATGCCGTCCACGAACGTGACGCCGTTCTTCAGGGCCGTCTCGTGGAGCCAGTCGCCGTACTCGTTCAGGCCCATGCCCTCAGGCAGGACCAGCCCCTCGATCTCGTACGCGTCAGGCCGGCGGTGATACTCCTCCAGGATGTCCACGGAGTTGAAGCCGCAGCGCACGGCCGCGTCGACCACGAGGTAGCTGGTCCGGCGGTCCGGCAGCGTGTTGACGCCGACGTCGTACTGCTTCATCAGGGCCGTCAGTTCGTCTCGTCGAGTGACGTCCACCTGGTGGGTGACCACCTTGGGGCTTCGCAACCAGGCGCGGGCGTTCTCGAGCGCGCCGTGGCTGCGATCCGCCAGGCCGACCGACGTCACGGCTTCGTCCTTCAGGAGGTCGAAGGCCACCGTGGAACCCATCTTGCCGCCGCCGCCGAAGACCAGGACCTTCATGCGAGACTCCCTGTGCCGCGCATTCCTGCGGGCCGAAGACCGCTGCCGACGAGTCGAGGGGGCCGACCGGGGGCCGGGCCGCCCAGCGACGGCGGCCGGAGCCAGACAGGACTCGGCATTATATCCCACCGGCCCTCCGCGGCTGGCGCGGCCCTTGCTTCGGCGAGAAGCATGGGATCGATTGCCACGATCGCCCTGGGGATTTCCGGGGAAACGCTGGCTTGTGAGGCCTTGGCCCGCCGGGGGTACGCAATTCTCGCTCGCCGGTACCGGACCCGGGTTGGAGAAATTGACATCGTCGCGCGCGACGGGCGGACGCTCGTCTTCGTGGAGGTCAAGTGCCGCGCGTCCGACCGGTGCGGGCACCCTGCGGAGGCGGTGACGCCGAGGAAGCAGCGCCGCGTGGCGGCGATGGCGCGCTGGTATCTCTCCGAGCACGGCCTCCACGGCACGCTCTGCCGCTTCGATGTCGTCGCGGTCGGTCTCAGGCCCGGGCAGGCGCCGGCGATCGACGTGATCCGGGACGCGTTCCAGGCCGGGCAGGCGGGTGCGCCTTGAGTCGTTTCGCGCGCCTGTGTTAACGTAGAGAGAGTCAGCTGGGCGGGAATAACTCAGTGGTAGAGTGCGACCTTGCCAAGGTCGAAGTCGCGGGTTCGAATCCCGTTTCCCGCTCCACTTTCTTCCTTCCAGGAACGGCCGGGTCAGTGGACATTCCCGACAGGGCGCCGTAGCCAAGTGGTAAGGCAGAGGTCTGCAAAACCTCCATTCTCCGGTTCAAATCCGGACGGCGCCTCCACCCTCACCTCGAACCCTGAGCGAGCGCGCGCGCAGCGGGCGAGCCGAAGGGCCGGCTCCGGCGCGACAGGCGGGATTCGGGGGTCGGTGCCCTTCAGGTGGCGGGCGAGGATTAGGGTAAGATACCCGCGCCCGAGCCCGACCCCATGGCTGACCTGCGAACGATCCTCGACGCCGTCTTCACCCCGGCCGCTCGCGCGATGTCGGGTGTCCATCCGAACACCTTGACGCTCGTGTCGGCGTTAACCGGGACCGCGGCCGGGATCGCCTTTGCGTGCGCCGGAGACGGGCGCGGTTGGTACGCCGCCGCCGGCGCGCTCATCGCGCTGTCAGGCTCGGCGGACGCGCTCGACGGCCTCGTGGCCCGCCTGCACGGCAAGGTCTCGGCCTGCGGCGACTTCCTGGATCACGCAGGCGATCGATTCGTCGAGGTCGCCATCCTCGCCGGCATCGCGGCGTCGCCGGGCGCCGACACGGTCCTCGGTCTGTCCGTCGTGATCCTCACGCTCCTCACCAGCTACCTCGGGACCCAGATCGAAGCGACGTTCGGACGCCGGTCGTACAGCGGCCCGGGCAAGGCCGAGCAGTTCGTCGGCCTGGTCGTGTTTGCGGCCGTGCTCGCCATCGCGCCGGGATTCTCGGTTCAGGCTGGCGAGTTCCGCTTGTCGGCTGCGAACCTGCTCTTCCTCATCCTGGGGGCCGGCACTCTGGCTGGCATCGTCTTCCGGATCCGCTTGGGCCTGTCGCTCGCGCGCGGATGTGAGGACCCGAGGCCGGCGCCCCCCGCTCCTCCCGAGGACGGACCGCGGTGAGCACGGCGGAACTGGGCTTCCAGGCGCTGCTCCGCTGGCTGCTGTTCCCCGCGATCGCCGTTCCGGTCTGTCTCTACGCCAGGGCCCGGGGCCATCACGGGTTCATGGAGCGGCTGGGCGCGTGGCTCCTGATCATTCCGGTCGCACTCGGCGCGTCCTATCTGGGACACGCCGCGTTCCTGATTCTGCTCGCCGCGTGCGGCGTGGTGGCGGCATGGGAGCTTGCCCGGATCGGGCAGCCGCTTCCGCTGCGCGCGCCCCGGGCGCTCGCGCCGTTTGCCGTCAGTCCGGCGCGCTTCGCCGTGGCGCTCGCGTGCTCGTTGCCGTGGCTGTTCTGGGCAGACCGCTCGCCAGCATTCCCCATCTCGCTCGCGCTCCTGGCTGCGATCGCCCCCCTCGCGCTCTTCCTCGCCCTTCCGCGTGGTACGGCCGTGAGGTGGTCGATTCCACTGCTGCCGCTCTCGCTCGGAGCATCGCTCTCGTTCTGGATCCTGCTCCAGCGCATGCCGGGCGGATTCCGATGGGTTCTCCTTGCGTTCAGCGTCGTCGTGCTGAACGACGTGATGGGCTTTCTCACCGGGCGTTTCGTGCCCGGCCCGCATCCCTTCCCGGGGTTGAGCCCTGGCAAGACCGTGACCGGATACGCCGGCGGGATCATCAGCGGCATCCTGGTCGCCTTCATCCTGGCGTTTGCCGTGCCCGAGTTCGGCATGGCGGAACTGGCGGCTGCGGGGCTGCTGCTGGCCGGAAGCGGGGCGGCGGGCGACCTCGTGGCGTCCGCGGTGAAGCGCCGCCACTCGGCCAAGGACTTCAGCCGCGCGCTCGGCGCGCAGGGGGGCATGCTCGATCGCCTCGACTCGCTGCTCGGGGCCGGCTGGGTGTTCTACCTGTTCCTCCGCGCCATGACGGGCTGAGGGTCGTGCAGTGATGGCGGCCGTCCGCGCGCCGTTGTTCGCGCTCCCGCGCCTCGCGACGTCCTTCGTCGGCACCGGCATCGTGACGCTCGCCCTGCCGCAGATGGTGGTGGCCGCCGTCGGGGAGTCGCAGAAAGGGCTCCACCTCGGGAGCATCACCGCCGCCGCGTCCGTCGCGAGCCTCGCCGCGCTGTACGCCTCTGGCGTGCACTCGGACCGCAGGCGCCTCGGCGGCGGCCGCCGAGGCCTCCCGATACTCTGGCTGTCGGTGATGCTCGTTCCCCTGCTCGTGCTCGCGGTGGGGGCGACCTATCCGATCGCGGTCGGAGCCGTACTCGCGCTGGTCGTCGCCCGTTCCCTGTGTGACGCCGCACATCTGCCGATCATGGCCGACGACCCCGGCCCCGGGGCGGCCGGATCGGTGGGCGCCGCGCGGCCCGCCGCGTTGGCCGCCCACATCGCGTTTCAGCAGTTCGCCGGCGCGGGCCTTGGCGCGCTGGCCTTCGCCGTGCTGCCGTGGTCGCTCGGCCCGACCGGCCGGCTCCGCACGGGCATGGCTCCGGCGGCCATCGTGCTCGCGCTGGTGTCGGCCGCCGGGTTCATGCGCTCGTATCACCACGCGTGGCAGGCGCCCTCGGGCCCCGAAGGCGAGGCCGACGGGGCCGGGGGGCCGGCCCCCGGCCCGTGGATCTCCGCAAGCCTGCGCAACCTCCTCGCGGCGCGGACGCTCTTCATGGCCGGCGTTTTCATCGTCTCGACGTTTCTCGTGTTCCTGGTGCGCGACGTGCTTGGCGCCGCAGACGTCGAACGCATCACCGCCATCCTGTTCGGCGGGACGCTCGTCGGGTCGTTGGCGACGGCCCTCCCGGCGGGCCGAGTGGCGGCGAGGTTCGGCGACCGGCGCATGCTCGTCGTGGCGGGGTTGGCGGTGGGGATTGTCGCCCCGGCCTTCCTGGCGTTCGCGCCCGGGCGGCCCGCGATCGCCCTCGTTTGCATGCTCCTCTACGGCGGCGCCTTCGGCATCGTCGTCACCTCGGGCCTGTCGCTGACCCTGGCGGTGGTGGGCGACCCCGCGCGGGCGGGGAGAGTGATGGCCCTGGCGTCCGCGACGACGTTTCTCGCGCAGGCGATCGCGTCGGGGACCGGCGCGGTGCTGCTGGACCCGCTCAATCGGCTCCGGCCCAATGCCGGCTATGCCGGGCTGGTCGTGCTCATCGAGGTGCTGCTGGCGGCGGGCGGGTGGTTCCTGATGCGGATCGATCTGGTTCCTGGGCGTCCGGAAGTCCGCCCGGCCGAGTGACCCGGCCGGCGCGCCGACGGCCCGTGCGGCCGGCGTCAGGACGCGGGTGAGATCGAGGAGTCCGTCCGGCTCATGCGCCGGAGCAGGTGGTAGACCGCAATGGCGCCGACCGAGCCCAGCGCGATGCCGTTGAACTCGTAGCTCCCGGCGTGCAGGGTGTAGTTCGCCGCGCCGACGACGAGGGCAATCGACGCCGTGATGAGATTGACCGGGTCGCGGAAATCGACTCGGGCATCGACCCAGATGCGCGCTCCGAGCACGGCGATCATGCCGTAGAGCACAGTCGTGGCGCCGCCCAGGACGCCGGCGGGAATCGTGCCGACGAGCGCCCCGAAGCGCGGGCACAGGCCAAGCAGGATCGCGGCGACGGCGGCGACGGCGTAGGCCGCGGTCGAGTAGACGCGCGTGGCGGCCATGACCCCGATGTTCTCGGCGTAGGTCGTCGTTCCCGAACCTCCCCCGAGGCCGGCCAGCATCGTGGCGAGCCCGTCGCCCATGAACGCGCGCCCGAGGCTCGCGTCGAGGTTCCGCGCCGTCATCGCGGCCACCGCCTTGACGTGCCCCGTGTTCTCAGCGATCAGTACGACGACGACAGGCGCGATCAGGAGGACCGCCCGCAGGTCGAAGGAGGGCGCCTGCAGCGGCGGCAGGCCCACCCACGGCGCGGCGGCCACGGTGGACGTGTCGACCTGCCCGAGCACCGCCGCGGCCACGTACCCGGCGACAACGCCAAGGAAGATCGACATCCGGCCGAAGAACCCCTTGACGGCCACGCCGATCACGAGGATGGCGGCGAGCGTGACCGCGGCCACGGCCGGCTGCTTCACGAAGTTGTCCCTGGCGATGGGCGCCAGGTTCAAGCCGATGAGCGCCACGATGGCGCCGGTGACGACGGGCGGCATCAAGGCTTCGATCGGGCGGACGCCGCGCCGCTCGACCAGCAGGCCGACCCCGAACAGGATCAGCCCCGCCGCGACGATGCCGCCGAGCGCGGCCGGCATGCCTCCCGGCGTCTGCGCCGCGACGACTGGCGCGATGAAGGCGAAGCTCGAGCCGAGGTAACTCGGCACCCGGTTGCGCACCACGATCAGGAAGACCAGCGTGCCGATCCCGGAGAAGAGAATCGTCGTCGCGGGCGGGAACCCGGTGAGGAGCGGCACGAGCACCGTCGCGCCGAACATGGCGACGACGTGCTGGAGCCCGATGCCGATCGTGCGCGGCCACGAGAGCCGCTCTTCCGGCATGACGACGCCGGTGGGGGAGAGCCCGGCTGAACCGCGGATCGGTGTCCAGAACATCGGCGGAGATTCTATCCACTTCTGCCGGCGCCCGCACGCCGGGGA
>CAZBIP010000129.1:0-3496 GCA_964491885.1 uncultured Vicinamibacterales bacterium | reverse complement strand
GGACCTGACGCCGCAACGAACACGGGGCTGCGGATCCAGCGCCGCCAGCCCGCCTCCGTGCCGGCCGGGGGAGCGCCGGCGGGGCGCTGACCGTTGTGGGCCTCTCCGGCCGGGCCCCCGGGCGAAGGGGGCGGGAATCCGGTCCGCAGCAGCGCCGCGGCGCGGACGTGATCCACCGGGCGGGAGAAGAGGAACCCCTGTCCGTATTCGCACCCCAGGACCCGCGCGCAGCTCAGTTGTTCCGGCGTTTCGATGCCCTCGGCGATGACGTGCAGCCCGAGCTGGCGCGCCAGGGTCACGACCGCCGCGACGATGTTCCTCACGTCGGCGCGCGACTCCATGTCGCGCACGAATGCCCGATCGATCTTGAGGAAGTCCGCGGGGAACTGGTGAAGGTAGGCGAGCGACGACTGGCCCGTCCCGAAGTCGTCCAGGCCGACGCGGGCGCCCATGACGCGGAGCTTGATGAGCATGCCCTTCACGGCGGCGGGGTTCTCCATCGCCACGCTCTCGGTCAGCTCGAGCATGAGCCGGCGGGCCTCGAGGCCCGCCTCGCGCAGCGTGACGGCGATCTGATCCACGAGACCGGGGCGGCTGAACTGGGGGCTCGAGAGATTCACGGACACCCAGAATTCCTCTGGTATCGGGATGATCTCCTGCCACGCCTTCAGCTGCCGGCACGCGTCCCTGAGGATCCAGCTGCCGAGCGCCGCGATCAGGCCGGTCTTCTCGGCGATCGGGATGAACTCCCCGGGCGGCACCAGTCCCAGTGCGGGATGCTCCCAGCGCACGAGCGCCTCGAACCCGGCGATGCGGTTCGTCTCGAGCGCCACGATGGGCTGGAAGTGCAGCACGAACTGGTCCCGATCGAGCGCGGCCCTGAAGTCGGCCTCGAGCTCCAGTTCGGACTCGACCGACTTCACCACGGCCGTGTCGAACACCTCGCAGCGCGAACGCCCCAGGAGCTTCGCCCGGTAGAGCGCGGTGTCGGCGTCCCTCAGCACGTCCTCCGCCCGGGTGTAGCCCGTGGCGCTCACCGCGATGCCGATGCTGGCCGACAGGAACACTTCCCGCCCGCCCGCCGAGAAGGGGGCCAGGACGTCCGCGAGCACACGGTCCGCGATGGTCCGCGCGTCCCTGACTTCCGCGAGGCCGTCGAGAAGAATGGCGAACTCGTCCCCACGCAACCGCGCGACGAGATGATCCTCGAAGGGCGCGCCCGGCGTGTTCCCCCGGCGCAGGCTCGACTCGAGGCGGCGAGCGGCGGCCGACAGGAGCACGTCGCCAGGCGCACGCTCCGGCCGCGAGCCGCGGGATTCGGACCGGTCCAGGTCGAGCAGGATCACCGCGAACTGAAAGCCCTGCCGGCGCTGGGCCCGCTCGATCGAGCGCGACAGGTGGTCGAGCAGCAGCAGGCGGTTCGGCAGTCCCGTCTGCGCGTCGGTGACGGTCTCGGCCGTCACGTCCGTGTGCGATCCCATCAGGCGGGACGCCTGCCCGCCCTCCTCGCGCACGACGACGGCGCGGCACGACATCCAGCGGTAGTGGCCGTCCCTCGTCCGCATGCGGTGCCGGAACTCGAAGTCGTCCGGGCCGGACGCGAGGTGGGATTCGATCGCGGAGCGCACCGTCTCCAGGTCCTCGGGGTGGACGCGGCCGAGCCATTCGTCAGGCGTGGTGCCGATCTCGCGCTCGTCGAAGCCGAGCAGAGCCATCCATCTGGGCGAGAAGTGGACCCGGTCGGACTCCAGTTCCCAGTCCCAGAGACCCTCGTGGTCGCCGCGCGTCGCCAGGTCGTATTGGTCCATGCGTCTGCGATGCCGCTGGTTTCGCTCTGATGCCGGGCCGAGGGTCCCGCCCGGCCGTCGCTCACGGTGGCGCCGGGCCGGGCTGGGAGGCAGTCCCTGGTGGTTTCTTCGGCCAGAGTGCGCAACGGCATTAGGGAATGGCGCGACGGGACAGGCGCCTTGACATCCCCGGCGCCCCGACGTAGCGTTCAACCGCCGTCCCCCGCGCAGGTCCCTCGCACGCCTGGAGCCGAGAATGACGCTCGTTCTGCCGTTGTTTGCCGCCGCCGTGTTGTTGTCCCCGCAGAATCCGCCGAACGCCCTCTACGACGAGGCGAAGGTCCCGCCGTACGTGCTGCCGGACCCGCTGGTCACGGCTGCCGGAGATCGGGTCCGCGACGCGAAGACCTGGACAGATGCCCGGCGGCCGGAGATTCTCGAGTCGTACCGGCGGGAGGTGTTCGGCCGCGTGCCGGCCGGGGCGCCCACGGTGAGCTTCCGCGTCGAGTCCACCGATGCGAAGGCGCTGGACGGCCGCGCCGTACGCAAGCTCGTGACGATGGTGTTCGGGCAGGGTCCCGGCGCGAGAACGGCGCGCATGCTCGTCTACCTCCCCGCGGGGGCCCGCAAACCCGTCCCCGTGTTCCTGAGCTTGTCGTTCGGCCCCATCCAGACGATCCACGCCGACGCGGGGATCCCGCTCTACGGGCACTGGGCGCTTGAACCCGTGTCCCGGCTCGTCGTCCGGATGCCGGCCGAGGAGGCTTCGCGCGGGACAGGAGCCAGCAGGTGGCCCGTCGAGGCGATCCTCGCTCGGGGCTACGGTCTGGCCGCCATCTACTATGGCGACATCGAGCCGGACGTCATCGGCGGCTTGCGTCACGGCGTCCGGGCGCTCGCGCTGGCACCCGGACAATCCGAGCCTGCGGCAGACGAGTGGGGCGCGATCGCGGCGTGGGCGTGGTCGCTCAGCCGTGCGATGGACTACCTCGAGACTGACCGGGACGTGGACGCCAGGCGCGTTGCCGTGCTCGGCCACTCGCGCCTGGGCAAGACGGCGCTGTGGGCTGGGGCGGAGGACCCGCGCTTTTCGCTCGTGGTCTCCAACGACTCCGGCGAGGGCGGCGCCGCCGTCAGCCGCCGCCTCTTCGGAGAGCGCACGAGGAACCTCAACACGTCGTTCCCGCACTGGTTCTGCGGCAATTTCAAGGCCTACAACGACCGCGAAGACCAGATGCCCGTCGAGTCGCACTTCCTGCTGGCGCTGATTGCTCCGCGAGGGTTGTACGTCGCCAGCGCGTCGGAGGATCTCTGGGCGGACCCGCGGGGCGAGTTCCTGGCGGCGCAGCGAGTGGGGCCCGTCTACGAACTGCTTGGGAAGCGGGGACTTGGAGCCAGGGCGTTTCCGGCTCCCGACCGCCCGATCGGGCGCACGGTCCGGTATCACGTCCGCACGGGCAAGCACGACATCACCGCGTACGACTGGGAGCAGTACCTCGATTTCGCGGACGCGCAGTGGAAGTAGGCCGGGCTGCGGGCCGCAGGCGGCCCGCGAAGGAGACGCCATGAGGAGACGGGAGTTCATCAGGTCGTCGTCACTGGCCGGAGGGGCGGTGCTGGCGGGCGGCCTCGGGGAGGCACCGGCCGCGCAGGCGGCCGACGCAAGGGAGTTCTACGAGCTGCGCGTCTACGAGATGCAGACCGGAAGC
>CAZBIP010000128.1:7323-9435 GCA_964491885.1 uncultured Vicinamibacterales bacterium | reverse complement strand
CGGCCCTGCTGACCGTGCTGACGACGCGATGCGGCATGACCGCGCTGCACGGGCCGGTGGTGGCGGGCGGGCTGTCGGCGGGCGCCGCCGGCTACGACCGCGATTCGTTGGTTTGCGCGCTGACGAGCGAGGAGCCCCTGGGAGCCGTGCAGGCGCCGTCGCTCGACGCGCTCGTCGAAGGGGAGGCCGAGGGGCCCCTCTACGGGGGCAACCTGACCCAACTGGCGGCTTCGATGGGCACGACGTACGCGTTCGATCCGCCGGATGGATGCGTGCTCTTCCTGGAGGACGTCAACGAGCGTCCGTACCGGATCGACCGGTTGCTGACGCAGTTGAAGCACGCCGGCGTGCTGCGGCGGGCAAGGGCGGTGGTGCTGGGCGAGATGAGAGGTTGCGACGAGCCAGATGGATCGGCGACGGCACGCGGCGCGATGGCCGCCGCGCTCCGGGACATCGGCGGCCCGGTGCTCATCGGCTTGCCGGCCGGCCACACGTCCGGGCCGGCGTTGACGCTGCCGCTTGGCGTGCGTGTGCGCGTCGCGTCCGACCCGCCGTCGCTCGTCTTCCTCGAGTCCGCCGTCATCAGTCGGTAGGTGACTGGTGCAGCGAGACAACTTGGCCCGACCAGCGCCTAGCGCCCGTGTCGGCGCGTGCGAGGTTCGCATGACCCACATCCACCTCATCGGGATCTGCGGCACGGCGATGGCCACGCTGGCCGCGATGCTGAAGCGCAAGGGTCTGGCGGTCCGTGGATCCGACGCGGACGTCTATCCCCCGATGAGCACGTTCCTCGAGCGCGAGGGCATCCCGGTGCTCAACGGGTTCGACGCGGCGCACATCACCAACGACCTCGACCTGGTGGTGATCGGCAACGCCGTCTCGCGCGGCAACCCCGAGGTCGAGGAAGTGCTGGACCGCAAGATCCGCTACTGTTCGCTGCCGGAGGCCGTGCGCGAGCAGTTCCTCTGGGGCGCCCGCTCGATCGTCGTGGCCGGCACGCACGGCAAGACGACGACGACGGCGCTGGCGGGGTGGCTGCTGGTGCACGGCGGGCTCGACCCGAGCGTCCTGGTCGGCGGCATCGCGGCCGACCTCGGCGAGGGCGGCGCCAGTTACCGTCTCGGACTCGGGCGCGACTTCGTGATCGAAGGCGACGAGTACGACAGCGCGTTCTTCGACAAGACGGCGAAGTTCCTGAAGTACCTGCCGGACGTGGCCATCGTCGCCAACATCGAGTTCGACCACGCGGACATCTACGAGGATCTCGACGCCGTGCGCCTGGCCTTCCGCCGCCTCGTGAACCTCGTGCCGCGCGGCGGGCTGCTGCTCGTCGGCGCCGACAGCCCCGACGCGATGGCGCTCGTGCCGGCGGCCCGGTCGCGCGTCGAGACGTTCGGCCTCGCCGACGGGGCCGACTGGCGCGCGTACGATCTCGAGGCCTCTCCGGCGGGCATGCGGTTCCGCGTGCAGCACTCGCGCGGTCCGCTGGGCGTCTTCGAGATGCCGCTCGAGGGGGCGCACAACGTCAGGAACGCCCTCGCCGCGATGGCGGCCGCGACGGAGGCCGGCCTCGGCGTGGAGGCCGTCCGCGAGGGGCTCGCGGCCTTCGGAGGCGTCAAGCGCAGGCTCGAGACGGTCGGCACGGCGGCCGGCGTGACCATCCTCGACGACTTCGCGCACCACCCGACGGCGGTCCGCGAGACGCTCGCGGCGGTTCGCGCATCGCATCCCGACGCGCGCATCTGGGCCGTGTTCGAGCCGCGCTCGGCCTCGTCGTGCCGCCGGGTGTTCCAGGCGTCCTTCGCCGCGTCCTTCGGCGCCGCCAGCGACGTGATCCTCGCGCGCGTCTACCGGTCTCGCCTGCCGGAGGCGGACCGCCTGTCACCCGAGAAGCTCGTCGAAGACCTCAACGCGGCCGGCGCGAGGGCGCGCTACATCCCGGACGTCGACGGCATCGTCGAAGCCATCGCCTCAGATGCGCGCGACGGCGACATTGTCGTCATTATGTCCAACGGCGGATTCGGGGGCATCCACGCGAAGCTGCTCGCCGCCCTGCAGCGGAGCAGCGAGACGGCGCCTAGCCCCTAGCCCCCAGCCCCCAACCCCTAGTCC
>CAZBIP010000128.1:4375-7313 GCA_964491885.1 uncultured Vicinamibacterales bacterium | reverse complement strand
AGGAGTCAGAATTCCGAATCCCCAGGCCCCAGCCCCCGATCCCCAGGCCCTAGTCTTTGATGATCGGCTTCACGCCCGGCTTGGCCGTCGGATCCGCCGGCTCGTCCCGGAGCGGTTCGAGCAGGTCGAGGATCGGGCTGCCCGTGTCGCGGCCGACCCGGAAGGGCCGCAGGTCGTTCTCGGTCACGTCCAGCACCCGGACGATGTGGGGCGTGAGCGTGATGACGATGTCGGTCTCGGTGCGTTCGCTCTTGTTGCGGGCGAAGAGCCGGCCGATGAGCGGGATGTCGCTGAGCCCCGGCACGCTCTCCATCGTCGTGCGCTCGTCGTCCCGGATGAGGCCCGCGAGGATGCTCGTCTCCCCGTCGCGCAGGCGGATCACGGAGTTGACGGAGCGGCTGCCGAACGTCGGCAGGTCCGCGTAGCCCGTGCCGGAGATGGAGCTGACCTCGACCTTGAGCGTCAGCGACACCTCGTCGTTGTGGTGCGTGCGCGGCGTGATGTCGATGTTCACGCCGATGTTCTCGTAGGTGTAGGACGTGATCGGCTGGGTGTTCACGCCGCCGGTGGCGATGGGGGAGAACGTCGTGTTCGGCACCGGCACGCGCTCGCCGAAGCGGGCCTGGGCGGCGACGCCTTCGAGGGCGCGCAGTTGCGGGTTTGCCAGCGTCCGCGTGCTCGCGTCGGAGCGGAGCAGCCGGTAGAAGAGCGACGGGAAGCTCGACAGCGCGATGTCGCCCGTCGTCAGCGTCCGCAGGTCCCTGAGGGTGAGGGTGTCGCGGGCGACGGAGGCGGCGCCGTCGATGCCCGTCGAGCCGGCCGACGCGACCTGGATCCCGTACTCCTGCAGGCGCACGCGGTCGACTTCCATGACCTCGACGTCGATGACCACTTCCGGCCGGGCCTTGTCGATGGCGGCGATGAGCTTCGCGGCCGCGCCGACGCGCTCGGGCGTGTCCTTCAGGGCGATGGCGTTCGTGCCCGCGACGGAGGAGATCTTCCGCGCGTCCACGACGATCCGGAGCAGGTCGATCGTCTCCTTGAGTTCCGCGTTCGACAGGTAGAACGTGCGGACGACTTCCTCCTCGTACTCCCGGCGCTTGGCCGGCGTGTCGGGGACGATCGTCAGCGTCCGCGGGGCCGTCAGGCGGTAAAACGAGCGCGTCGTCGCGGCCACCGACTGAAGCGCCTGCTCGAACGTCGCCTTCCGGAGGTCGAGCGTGAGCGGGGCGTCGCGGAACGCCGGGTCGAAGACGACGCTGACGCCCGCGAAGCGCGCGATCGCCGTGAAGACGTCGCGCGAACTGGCCTCGCGGAACGTGAGCGAGTCGGGGATGCGCGCGTCCGAGGGCAGATCCAGCCCGGGTGGCGGCAGGTCGCGCGTGCGCTCGATGAGCGTCTGGAGCTGGGTCCTGCCGTCCTGGGACACGTTGACCCGGGCCCGGATGGCGGCGCGGAGGCCGCGCAAGGCGTCCTCGATCTCCGTGCTGGCCGGAGACAGTTGCGACGCGATCTGGTACTCGACGAGGGCTTCCTCGACCTTGCCGACCGAGGCGAGGCGGCGGCCATTCGTCACGTGCTGGCGCGTCGCCCGGAGCTTGACGCGCTCGAGGGCGAGACGGGCGCCCTGATCCTTGGGGTTGGCCCGGACGACGGCCGAGTACTCGACGACGGCGCGATCCCAGTCCTGCTGCCGCTCCGCCTGCACGCCCTTGCCGAGCGCGCCTCCCGCCGCGCAGGCGGCCGTCGCCAGCGCCACGGCCACAGCCGCGACCGCGAGAGCGCCGCGGACCCAGCCGCGCAGGGGCCGCTGAGGACTACCGACCCGCTTGTCCATGGGTGACCACATCGACGCCGCGGGGAATCGCGAAGCGGAAGATCGAGTCCGCCATCCCGACGTTCTCGCGGACGTCAGCAAACGTGAAGGTCGAGCGGCCGCCCTGCGCGTCGGCCGTGACGAGCTTTCGGAGCCGGTACGTGCCGCGGTCCACGACGAGCGTGAGCGACTCGTACTCGGCCTCAGGCCGGCGCGGCGTGAGCGTGATCGTCCAGGTGCCCGGCGTCGGGTCGGGGGTGTCCGGATACGAAGCGACGAAATCCCGGGTCAGGCTCCCGTGGCCCGACAGGAACAGCGCCGGCGTCGTCGCTTCCTCTTCGGAAGGCACCGGCGCGACGAGGACCTGCTTGTCCTCGGGCATGTAGGAGTAGATCCGCGTGCCGTCGGACACGAACTCCTTGCGTTCCGGATCCTCGTAGACCCAGCGCATCCGGCCGGGCTTCTTGATCTTTACCGTGCCGCGCTCGGTCGTCTCCCGGCGCAGGACGCCTCCTCGATACGACTGCGTGAACGAGGCGGAGAGATCCTTGACCGTGTCGTACTTGTGCTGGATCGCCCGCGCGAGGTCCGAGGGGGCCGGCGGCGTGGCGGTCTGGGGCGGCGCGGCGGCCGCCGTGGCGACGAGGGCGGCGAGGACGAAAGCGCGCACGGGAATGAGCACCCCCGCGTCCACGATAGCACAGGCCCGGACGGCCTACGCCTTCGGCGCGGCGGATCCGGGAGCTGACGGCGCAGCCGTCTCGCCGGTTGGCGGGGCAGCCTTGGCCGGCGGCGCAGCGGCCGGGGCCGGCGGGGCCGGAGGCGGTGCGGCGCGCACGGCGTCCTTGGTTTCGGTCGGCAAGCTGGCGCCAACCCACTCCGGCAGGCCGCCCGTCAGCACCTGCGCGCGTACGCCGGACTTCAGCAGGGCGACGGCGACGTCCACGCTCGTGACCTCGTTCGGGTCTGAGCAGTAGACGACGAGATCGGCGCCCTTGGGGAGCGCAGCGGCGTCAGGGGCCTTCGGGTCGATGCGGATCGCGCCCGGCAGCTTCAGCGTGCTGTGGTCCCAGGCGTACTTCCGCCTCACGTCGGCCAGGACCGGACGAGCGGCCTCGTCGC
>CAZBIP010000128.1:0-4275 GCA_964491885.1 uncultured Vicinamibacterales bacterium | reverse complement strand
CGGGCGGCTTCGACGTGGACGTGGTCGGAGGCGCCGAGGTCCTGGCCAACGAGGCGAACCTCAAGGACGTCGCGGTGATCTACCTCATGCTCTACAACGCCAGGACGCCGACCTTGTCCGACAAAGGGAAGGAGAACCTGCTGAACTTCGTCCGGGGCGGCAAAGGGCTCGTCGTCACGCACCTCTCGAGCGCGTCGTTCAAGGAGTGGGCCGAGTTCAAGGCCCTGTGCGGCCGGACCTGGGTGATGGGCACGTCGGGCCACGGGCCGCGCGGCGTCTTCAAGGCCGTGGTCGTGGACAAGGCCAGCCCGATCACGAAGGGCGTCAGTGACTTCAGCCAGGACGACGAGTTGTATGCCCGGCTGCAGGGCGACGCGCCCATCCACGTGCTCGTCCAGGCCGCGTCGGACTGGAGCAAGCAGACGGAGCCGCTGGCGTTCACGCTGACTTACGGCAAGGGCCGCGTGTTCCACCACGCCTTCGGCCACGACGTGAAGGCGCTGTCCACGCCGGAAGTGACCCGGCTCATCGTTCAGGGCACCGGCTGGGCGGCCGGCAACTGAGAGGGCGGATGGCCGCGCCATGGCGCGGCCACCCGGTCGTGGACTACTGCTTCGCGGTTCGAAGGACTTGGACGGGGCCGACGAGCCCCGACGGGAGCAGCGGCGAATCGGCGCGGTAGAACTGCTGCGCCGTGTAGGTGTACGTCTTCTCGACGCCCTCCTGCCTGTCGCCGATGAGGCGGTTGACCCACAGATTCGTGACCTTCACTTCGAGCGTGTTCGCGCCCGCCTTGAGCGCGGACGTCACGTCGAGGCGGAACGGGGCTTTCCAGACCAGCCCGACGGGCTTGCCGTTGACGGTGACCTCGGCGATGTTCTTCACGTCGCCCAGGTCCAGCCACAGCTTCGCGCCCGACACGATCCAGTCGGCCGGCACTTCCAGTGTCTTTGTGTAGGTGCCGGTTCCCGAGAAGTACTTCACGCCAGGCTCGGCGTGCTCGTGCCACGACGAGAGGGCAGGAAGCGTGATCTTCTCGGGCGCGCCGCGGTTTGGCTGGAACCCGACGTCCCATGCCCCGTCCACGGTGGCGAGCATCGTCTCTACCGGCTTCTCGATGGCCCGCGACGCCGGCCCGCCCTTCCGGAACATGACGAACACGGCGTCGTTCGGCTGCAGCGTCAGCGACACGACGGTGCGTTCACCTTCGGTCCGGTACGACGCGGGTTCGACCGCGCCGGTCTCGGGGTGCCACAGGTCGGCGGCCTTGCCCGCGACGCGGAACGTCACGTCCACGTCTTCGGCGCGGGCGTTCCGGTGGCTCACCCAGTACACGTCGCCGTCGTCGAGGCGGCGGTGCACGAACGCCAGTTCGGTGTCTTCCTTGGGCTTGGTGTACTCGGCGTCGGGGGTGACGCCGAGCGACACGAGGGCGTCACCGATGCCGCCCGTGATGACCTTCCCCCTCCCGGTCGTCCCGCCCCACAGCGCGTTCGCGATGCTCGCGAACTCGGCGGCGTCATCGGCGAGGCTGGGCGACGCCACCGGCTTGTCGCCGACGACGACGGCGCCGGCGTTGACCATGTCGCTGATCTTGCGGAGCACGGAGAGCGGCATGTAGCGGCTGTTCGGATCGAGCGCCAGGACCCGGTAGCTCATGCCGGTCGTCGTGGTGAGCCGTCCGTCCGGAGCGACCGTCAGGCGGTTCCTCACGACGTCCGAGTTGACGTAATCGAACCCGTAGCCCGCCGGGATGGGGGGCGGGTTGCCGGAGAAGAGGGCCGTGACGTTGGAGTCCTCGCCGTAGTAGTAGGCGATGTCCGCCACGAAGGTGCCCTGCTGCAGCATGTACGAGTTGCGCGCGAGGTAGGTGACCCACGCCTTGGCTTGTTCGGCCCACGTCTCGTGCCGCGTGAACCACTGGCCGAACGGCCCGAGGCCGAGGCCGGGGATCTTGTCGTTCACCGGCTGGTGGACGGACGTGTGGATGACGAACCGGTTGAGCCCCATCGACAGCAGCCGGTCGGCCGTGGGTTTCAGCGTCTCGGGCGAGAACGACCACGCGCCGCTTCCAGCCGTCAGGGACTCGGCGGCCACGATGTTCTGGCCGTAGATGTGCGCGACGGACGCCGACTCCCGGACGTCCGCGTCGTAGCGGTCGCTCGGGCGCCCCGGCGACGCGGTCCACATGGCGCTCATCGGGATGGCGGCCTTGGCCTTCACTTCCATGCCGTCGCCGATGTACGCGCGCCCCGACTCGTGAGACTCGGTGTAGCGCTTCATGCCGCGGGCCGCGAGCAGGTCGGTCACCTGGTCGTAGTGGTACTCGGTGACCATCTCGCCGAGCGTCTTCCGGAAGTCCCACAGGAACCGATCGGTCGCCTCGGCGCTCTCGACGACGCGGCCGGCGAGGGCGGGCAGCCAGGGCTTCATGTCGTACCCGCGGCGCGTCGAGAACTCGGCGAACATGTCGTCGGTCCAGTTCGCGACGCCGGCTTCCCAGCTGTCCATGATGACGTACTGCAGCCCGCGCTGACCCATCAGGCCGCCCGTCGCGTCCTTGTACTGGTCGAGGTAGTTGTCGAAGTAGGCCTTCACGTGGGCCTTGTTGAGCTTGTCCACCTCCAGCCCCGTCGCCTCCGGCGACGCCGGCCGGTTCTCGTGGCCGGTGAGCGAGTACCCCAGCCGGATCACCACCCACTGGCCCTCGGGAGGCGTCCAGGTGAGCGTGCCGTCGGCAGCCATCTGTGCCGTCAGGTCGACGACGTCGGCCTTGCGGACGGCGTCGCTCTCAGGCACCGGCGGCGTCGCCATGGCGTAGAGGCCGGCCGCGGACGAGAAGCCCGCCTTGTCCTGGAAACGGTTGACGACGGCGCCGTGCAGGACGAACTCGGCGATCTGCGTGCCGGCCGGCGCCGCCGGCCCCTGCCCGCGCCCGCCACCCATCATGCCGCCGAACCCGCCCATGCCGCCCATGCCCTGCGGCGGCGGCTGCGGCGTCAGGATCGAAACACGGAAGAACCGCCCCGTAACCGGCTCGAACGCGATCGTGCGCGATCCGGCCGGGATCGGCGTGACGGTGGTGAACGTCCTCCCGTCGTCGCTGACCTCGAAGTGCTGGGTGCTCGCTCCGCCTCCGCGGCCGAAGCCCCTGCCGCCGCCGCCGGTCACCAGGGTGAATCCCCGGATCGTGGCCGGTTTCGGCAGTTCGTACTGGAGCCACGCCCGTTCGCCCGGCTTGGCCGCGGGCAACAAGGTCGGCTTCGCCAGGTCGCCGTCCGTGAGCGCCGCCAGGTCGAACGTGCCCCCGCTCGCCTTCACCCTCGGTTGCAGGGCGCTCATCGGGATGTCGCTCCCGGGCGCGCGGAACGCGATGACGGCCGCGTCAGCGTAGAACTCCGGCTGCGGCGGCTGTCCCGCTCCCTGCGCGCCGAACGAGCCCCGGTTGCCGGAGAGGTTCTGGTAGGGGCCGGTGGTGGAGGGCGGCTTGGGCAGGACGCCGCTGAACGGCCGTCCGCCTTCGACGCGGGTCTCGCTCCACACGTACTTCTTCATCGCCTGGGCCGGTGTCACCCAGGGGCCGCCGCTCTCGCTCCATCCCGGCGATCCGGCGATGGCCATCTCGAGGCCGTGCTGGTCGGCCAGCGTGGTGGCGTGCTTGAAGGCGTCCTTCCACTCCGGCGTCATGAACACCAGCCGCTTCTCGACGATCTGCGGCGTGTTCAGGCCCGCGTCGAAGTTCTGGAAGCCTCCAATGCCGACGCGCTTCATCCACTCGAGGTCGGCCGTGATGCCGTCCTTGGTGATGTTGCCGCTCATCCAGTGCCACCAGACGCGCGGCTTGGCGCTGTCTGGCGGATTCACGAACCCCTCGTGCAGAGGGTCGCCCCGCAATTGGGGGATGAGGACGTAGGCACCCAGTGCCACGACGGCAACGAGCGCCGCGACGAGCCATGGCGATCGACGAGAGCCTCCCATGCGTGTGTCTCCTCTGCGGCTAACGCGTGTAAGACAGGCCGAATCCGAACGTGAACATCGGGTCGTCGATGTCGAACGGCACGTCCGCGGCCTGGGCCATGACGGACGGCATGTCGCTCGGCACGTCGAAGGGCAGCTTGCCCGTGGGTTTCGCCTTGCCGAACACGACGTCCAGCAGCGCGGCGTCGGAGGCGCCGAAGGCGCCCATGACCGCCGGGACGCCGTCGATGAACTCCGTCAGGATGACGGGCTTGTCCATGTTCACGATGACCAGCGTCTTCGTGCCGGACGCGGCGA